>NZ_DFLC01000030.1:122475-207788 GCF_002374005.1 Fibrobacter sp. UBA3629
TCGCCCTTCACGAAGTTGATGTCTGCCTTGCCGTAGAGCGGCGCGATAATTTGTTTGTCCTGTTCGAGCAGGTTAGCGCAAGATTGTGCCATAGTTTAAATCTCCATTAATTTGTTTGCCAAAGTGTTCCGCGTCCTTCCAACCCACGATGTGGATGCTCTTGAGTCCTCGTCGGATCGACTTGAAACTCTCGCGGACTTTGGGAATCATACCGCCGGAGATGACGCCAGCCTCGATCAGCTTTTCGGCGTCCGCTTCGCTCAGTTCGGGAATTACATTCTTGTTTTCGTCCATCACGCCCGGCACGTCGCTCACCAGCACGAACTGGTCGGCCTCAAGCGCCACAGCCAGTTCGCTTGCAGCCGTGTCGGCATTCACGTTCCAACTCACGCCGTTGCCGTTTGCGTCAGGGCCAATAGAAATCGGGCTCACCACGGGAACAAACCCCGCACCCCAGAGCGCGGTCACGATGCCGGGGTTCACCTTCTTGATTTCGCCCACCAGGCCAAGGTCCACCTTGCCCTGCTTCTTGACCACCTGGAACAAATTCGCGTCTACGCCCGAAATACCGACGGCACCACAGCCGTTGTTCAGGAGCATGCGCACGAGCTTCTTGTTCACGTGACCCGAGAGGGTCATCTCGACCATCTTCATAATGCCAGGAGTCGTCACGCGCAGGCCGTCGATGAATGTCGGTTGTTCCTTGAGCAAGGCGATATTCTCGTTGATGTCCTTGCCACCGCCGTGAACCACGGCCACCTGACAGCCACTACCGGGGAGGGTAGAAACTGCCGACACAAAATCAGCCAGCTTGGCTTCGTCGATTGCCAGGCTGCCACCAATTTTTACAACCACTTTTTTCATCGCTCGGTTTGTTCCTCTCGAGTTTTGCCTTGCAAGGCAGTGAAATTACGCGCAAAAATAAAAAAAAGAGGCCGCAGCGGCAATGTTTTTATTATATTATACCCATAATTCAACCAAAGACACAAGAGGTATATTATGGCAATCACGAAAGTTTGGCTCGACGAATCCAGCGACGAATGCGTCTCCTGCGGCGCCTGCGAAGCAACTTGCGACGCAGTGTTCAGCGTTCCCGAAAAGATGCAGGTGAAGGAAGGCGTCGATTTCTCCGCTTACGAAAGCGAAATCAAGGACGCTGCCGACAGCTGCCCGGCCGGCGTGATCAAGTACGAGTAATCATTAGGGGCGCAAGGCGTCCGTAACCAACTCTAAACTTATAAAGCCTTGTCTTCGGACAAGGCTGTTTTTTATTTGAGAGGCAGGAAATTGTCGCAACTTGTCTAGCACGGGAAATCCAGCGATTGTATATTACGGGCACAAGGAGATCTCCGAGTCCGAGGTTCTCACCATCAAGACGAATCTTGCAACGCAGGCAGTGAAGTAAGGCTACATAGAAGTCCAAGTAAACGGCGAGGCCAAGGAAGAAGATTACAAATGCGGTGCGGCTAGGCTCATCTAGTCCTTGAGACAACGAACGCTAAACCCGTAGCCCTTGTAGTCTTCGGCCAGGGATGCAATGTCGCCCCCGCGATACAAGTATATGTGGTTCGCGTAGTAGTCATCGTATTCAGTAGAACTCCAAAAGATCGCATAGGTGCCCTCGTCGTAGTAATTCCCTTTGAAGCTCGGGTAGCCAGCAGGCAACGCCGAGAACGAGAAGGCGTCCGTGCCGTTGCCGTCTTTCTGCCAACCGGATGTGGATTTGAGTTTTGTACCGTCGCCCGGTGAACCGCCGACAGCGCTGAATAGGGTCCTCCACTCTTTTGGGGTCGGCAGATGCCAGCCGTCGGGGCATACGCCCCGCACGGGGTATGTCGGCGAGCATGTCTTGCCTTTTCCGCAACCCTTGCCATTTGTCGAATACACTCCGGCACTGTCCATGGCCGCCGCCCATGTATAAAGGCGACCATACTTGGTACATTTTGTTACATCATCATTGAAGCAATAACTGTTCACTGTTCCGTAGTTCAGGTTCTCCGCCATCCAGACTTGATCGCCAATCTTTACAGTCTTGTATGTTTTTCCATCGCGAGGATCCTTTACGTTCCTTTCTGCGGAGTCGCAAAAGAAGCCGATATACACAAGGATGCGGCAAGCATTATTTTAAGAAGATTTTTCATTTTTTCCTCTATATAAGTATTCTTTTATTTTACTCATAGAAAGTAAACGGAACAGTTACTGTCGTTTCGTTTGCGACATTTCCATCATCACATTTAAATTTGCCAAAATTCCAGCGGCTCACAGCGGTCTTGATTTCATTGTCAAATTCGCCGTAACCGGTCGTAGAAGAAGCAATGGAGATACTGATGATTTCGCCACCCGGAGCAATCGTAAACCTCAAGGAAACCACACCCTGAAAATGTGGTTGCAGCTTCAGAAACTTGTTGTAGATGTGACGCAGACCAGGCATTCTCTGACGCACAACCTCCATAATATCCGATGCACTACGACTACATGAATTATCCGTAACTTTGCAAGCATTTTCTGCATCTTCTTTTTCCTCCTTATATTTTTTCTTGCAAATCGATCTTTCATAACTTCCTGTAGGGAGTGTTTTACATCTATTAAATGTATTCTTAACTTTAGCTACCGCAGCCTTACAAGCATCGTGTGAAGACGATTCCGTTGCATCCCCTTCATTAAAATCGGCACTTTCTTTCTGGTCGTTGTCGTTAGCATTCCCCGATAACAAGCCAGCCAACCCATCTCCTACATTCTTTTTTTCATCCTGAATGCAACGGACAGGATACCACATCGAAATTGCTTTTTTTTGTGGAGCAACATCAAAACCATAATCAGCATGCGGTGCTCCCAAAAATGCATAAGCAACCCCCTCTGGCACCGATTGTTGCAAAATGGCATCCTCTGCAGAGTTCCATTGCATCGAAGATGTCCAAAAATAGGCGTATTTTCCTTCATCCATATAAGCACATTTAGCATCCTGGGCTACTACGCATCCACCTGAAGGTTGTGCATTGAATCCGTATTTATCTGTTCCATTCCCGCTCGGTTGCTGGTAGGTGTTCCACCCTTTTTTTGATTTAAGGTCTATGGAATTTCCTGTATAATCCAATAATTTTTTAAATTCTGCAGCACCCGGCAAACGCCAACCATCAGGGCAAGCGGTTGTTGCAGCGGCCATCGCCGAATAATATCGGCCATATTTTTTACAATTCGCTTTTTCCCCGTTACCGCCAAAAATCAAACAATCATTTGTGCTCCCAGGATTTCCGTTTCTCTCGTTTATCTCGAAAGCTAAGTTCTCCGCCATCCAGACTTGGTCGCCAATTTTTACAGTCTTGTATGTTTTTCCATCGCGAGGATCTTTCATCGTTCCTTTCTGCTGAGCCGCAAAAGAAACTGATGTGCACAAGGATGCTGTAAGAGCCATGATGGCAACACCTAATTTTAGAATATGCATTTTTTACTCCTTAAAAAAATTGTCAATCTTTGAGACAACGGACATATTGACCAAAGTTCTTAAAGTGAACGTCTGGATAAGCATCACCGAAATCATAGTACATGTTCATGCCATATGCGTAGATGCTATCGTTCTCAGAAGAACTCCAGAAAAACATGGCGGCATCCTCGTAGTCGGTCGATGAGCCTTCAACTACATTGAACAGGGTGATCAACTCCGTCAATGAAGGCAGATGCCAGCCACTTGGACATACGCCGCGCACGGGGTATGTCGGCGAACATGCCTTGCCATAACCGCAACCCTTGCCGTTCGAACTCCATGTACCAGCACTATCCATCGCAGTCGCCCATCTGTAAAATCGACCATAATTGGAGCAATTACTTTCATCGTTGTGGTGGCAGAAGCTAGAGTCCGCTTTGTAATTTAGGTTTTCCGCCATCCAGATTTGCACGCCAATCTTTACCGTTTTGTACGTCTGACCATCGCGGGAGTCGGTCATCGTCCCAAGACTTTTACTAGAAGATGATTCGCCAAATAAACTACTACTCGATTTCTCGGAACTATTTGACATTAGAATTTCACTGCTAGATGACACAAGAGCCGACGATGATGAAAGGACCTTAGAAGACGATGATTCGACGATACTGCTAGATGATTTCTCAACAGAACTCGATGATTTTACATTTGAAGAAGACAATGACATCAACGAACTGCTGCTGGATTCGTCTTTTGAACTTGAAACGCCACTTTCCACAGCATTACGAGCCGCACGCCATGAAACAAAGTCTTCATCCATCTGTGCAACATAATCAGTACAGGCAACAAAAAGTATCGCCAACAACAAAAGACAAAGACGACGTATGTCACGCAATCTCAACACAATCAATCCTTGAGACAACGGACAGAATAAGCGAAGTAATTGTAAGCGCCGCGCCACACGCAAGCTCCATCATCGCGATAGCCTAGGCTCATGTAGCCGCCATCGTCATCGGCGCTCCAAAAATCGGCAGACTCGCCCAAATAGAAGAAGTCGCCAGAGTAGGTGACACTGCCCCGCCTGCCCGCGGGGAGAGCGGAAAAACTGTAGGCATCCGAGCCATTACCACTATTGTTCCAACCACTGGTAGATTTTAGCTTTGCGCCAGCAGTAGATGAGCAGCCCACTGTAGGGGACGAGCCACCCACTACTGTGAGCAAGGTTTCAAATTCAGTCTTTGTTGGCAAATGCCAGCCGCTGGGACAGGCCGCTGTCGCCGCCGCCCATGTGTAAAGGCGACCATACTTGGAGCAATTGCTCGAGACATCATCGTAGCAATAGCTGTTTGCCGTTTCGTAGTTCAGGTTTTCCGCCATCCAAACTTGCGTTCCTATTTTAACAATCCTGTAGGTCTGGCCGTCGCGGGAATCCCTAAAAGAATTCGAATTGACTGCAGCAACGCTGCTGGACGACACCGAAACAGAAGACGAAGAAACAACCATAGAGGACGAGGACTCCACAGTACTGCTACTTGCCCCTGTGCTACTAAATACCGTAACAGAACTCGATGATTTCACATTTGAAGAAGACGATTTCTGCATCGAGTTGCTACTCGACTTGACCTGCGAACTGGAAGATGGTTCATCCTTCGTCAACCGTTCCTCTTTCCACGCTTCAAAGTCCTCATCCATTTGCGCGACATAGTCGGTACAGGCGGAGAGAAGAAAAAGGCAAAAGATTGTCAACAGCCCCACGCCTACGCGAGGGTAACGAAATGAGACGCGTTGGTGACGATTTCCTAACCACCAGCCACTATTTACTATCCACTTCATTATCCCACCCCCTAGAACGCAAAACTTATGCCTATCCCGATGGCACCGACAATGGCAATTCCGATTCCTACACTGCGGAGAGTCTGTCCTGATTCCGCATCTTTGCGGTTCTTCTTAAACTCCGACTCTGTCTCGTATTTTTTCTCGGATGCGGACTTCGCCTGGCTGTTCCCGATAACGGCCAGCACAACGCCCGTCACCGCAGCCGTGACGCCAGTGCCCAGCAAAATCTTTCCAGCCGCACCGCTGCCGTCATTTTTCACCTTCGACGGCCTGCCTGACTCAGCCAAGAAATCATCATCGCCATCCAGTTCTGCATAGGCCTCCTTGGCGCGTAGCCGGGTTTCATCGACATCAAGCCCATCAGGGCTATGTGCAAGCGAGTGCGTCACCTGTACATCTTTGTGCCACTTCGGCTGCACGTCGACCTTCTCTGCCCAGCCACTTCCCACAAGTTCAACCTCGGCGCACATCGGCACCTCCCCCGCATAAGGCGTGCTACCCACTTCCACACCATCGATACGCACTGTCACCGACTGCGGCTCGCCCTTGAATTCCGCATTGAGTTCAAGCCCGCCCTTGCCCCGGGTCATCATCCTGTCGAAGAGCTCGGTTTTGTTCTTCGCTATAGATACCACAAATTCCACCGGGTCATAGCAGGGGTGCGACAAGCTGACCTTGTGTACACCGGGGTCCAGTTCAATTTTTTCGTCTTTCTTATGATTGCCATCCACAGAGATGGACAATTTCCCTCGACTCTCGGCGTTGCCTTCGAATTCAGGCTTTACCACAAGCCAGCCGAATGCTGGAGTAAGCGAGAACGAAATCTTCCTGTTATTCTCTCTCACATCCACAACCTGTTCGCCATCGTCGTAACGGTCCTTGGAAACAACAAACCTGTGGCTACCGGCCTCCACCAGCACCTTGCATGGAGTACTCAAGCATTTGGAATCCGCCCTTCCATCTATGGTAGGCACGGCACCCTTCGGTTCGCTAGTAATTTCTACAATAAACTTCTGTTTGCCCGAATAACTGTAATCGCCAATGGAACCGACTGAGCCAATACCACCTAGCCCGTCAAACCCAGTCGATTTGCTTTTCGCACTCCTAAAGAAGTCTGGCGCCTTCTTCTTGATAATGTCGAGCAAGGCGTTCACGTTCTTTCCCTGTCCATTGAAGCTCGAAACAAGCTTGTTTCCCGCGGTCTCGTAGAGTTCCGCCGAAAGTGTGAGCGAGCCACCAAAACTGCCGACACGCGCCTGGCAAATATAGTCGGCGGAGATATTCTTCCCGGTTTCCACAAGGCATTCCCCTTCGCAATCCTCGATGGCCTTGCCCGGCGGCAACATCTGTAAGATGTTTTCGCGGGTCATAATGGTGAAGTTCTGTTCGGCAGGAAGTTGCTTCACGGCCTCTTCACGCAGGACATTCGTCAAATACAGCCTGTCAGAGAGTTTGACCTTGTCCTTCGCGGTGGGATCCGCCATTGTTTCCAGAACAGCGACATGTGCCGCGAACGCAGGAGCCGCAATCAACAGGAAAAGAAATGCAAAAAACTGACGTCTCATAAAATTCTATTTGTCTTGAACACAGCGGACTGAAAGCAAGGCACCATCCGGATAGTTCCAAATTCCAATACCTTCATACTCATACGTTCCCCATTCCGTGTAATACAGCGAAAAAAAGTCATGGTAATCAGAATCGTTCCCGGTATTAGAAAAACTCCAAAAATAGGCGCCATATCCCATAAGCCTGAAGCGAAAACCTTCCGAACCATACGCATCCCCATCCCCAGCGGGAATTGCCGAAAAGCCGTATAAGTCCTTTCCATTACCATTCTTTTGCCATCCCTTCTTGGAATTCAGCATCTGAATCAAAATTTTCTCTTTCGCGTGCTGAAGCCACCGGGAGTCTGCTTCAAGAGGCTCAGAAACAACCGACACGACTAATTTATCGAAATCGCCCTTGCTAGGAAGCCTCCACCCCGAAGGGCAAGCCTTCATTGCGTCGCCCCAGTTGTAGTATCGTCCATATTTCTGGCAATTACTCTCTTTATTTTGGTAACAGGTGCTATTCCCAACCTTAAAGGCCATATTTTCAGCCATCCAGATCTGGTCCCCAATAGTCACGGTCTTATAGGTTTTTCCATCCCTGGGGTCCGTCATCGTGCCCTTGACAACACTTGAAGGATCGACATACCCCGATTTACTCGTCTTGACTCCTTCCTGGTCGCAAGAAACCAACGCCATGACAAGCAAAAACACAAAACCAAGAAAACAAGGCTTCTTATTCATTTCAATTCCTTTTTTACAAAAATAATATTTAACGGCAACCATTGTTGCCTTCATACAAACAAATATTGTCAATATTCCCTTTTACCGAGAAAGGACGGACTCGTACGTCGCCCTTATCCACTCGGGGCTGCGGGCGCGGGTTTCGATGCTCACGCGGTCGATGACGCCATTCCAGGTTTCTGTCCTGATTTCGTCGCCCCCCACGCGGAACGGGACACTGCGGTTCAATTCGTTCGGCACGAACTCGCCTGCAAATTCGGTACCGTCGCTATCAGCAATCGCTACGGGCTCGCCGTTCACGTACATGCTCACGCGATGGTTCCTGGAGACGAGCACAAGGAACGCCCACTCGCCCACGGGTACGGAAGTCGAATCCCCGAAGAACACCACCTCGGGGTAGCCGGGCATGCTCTTCATTACGGCGAACGAACCGCGATTCACTTCGTAGTGCCACTGGAATCGCGACGTAGAATCGCTCCAATAGGCGCGTTGGCAGAACAGCACCTGGTGTTCGCCATTGGGGCCGTTCCACTTAGTCCACAGCGACAGCGTGAAGTCGCCACCGGTCGGGTTGAGCGTATCGAGGTCGATATACTGGCCTGCACCGAGCAGCACGCCCTTGCCGCTCACGCCATCCACGTAATTCACACTGTCAGCAAGTCTGCCGTCGTGGTTGAACACGTACTCGTCGCCATTCATCTCAATATTCACGGTTGTCCAGCCGGTATCGGACCAGCGAACATAATCGGTATGGTAAGAGTTAAACCCGTACGCATCCGCAAGCAGGGACAGGTCAGGGTTCCAGAGGAATCCGTCGTAGTTTTCAAGCTGCGGCAATACAACGGTATCGCCTCCATCTTGTATGGTAAACGGAATGTAACCCAGCACGGAATCGCTTTCCGAGTAAATTAACTCTTCCTGCATTCCTGGCGGGATAGAATCAAAACTGAACGAACCGTCTTCCTGTATGTCGGCGCTAAGATGCGTCCCGCCGATGTGAACCTTGCCCGAAGTCACACCGGACATGCTCCCGCGCAGGGCCTTGCGCGAACCGATACGGACCTCGGTCGCCTTTCCACTCGGCGGGAGCGAGATTCCCGAAAGGGAACCCGACCGTGCATACAGATAAACACCCGCAAACGCATTTATCACATCCCTTGCTGAATCCGCATACTGGATGGCAGTCGTCCGCCCGTTTTGCAGGTAACCGTGCATGTCATTACTTGCGACCTTGAATTCGAACTGCGCATTTGAATCGGCAACAGCCTCCAGAGAATCCTCAATCGCATAACCGTTATCCCAGTACAGCGTGAGCCGTGTGGCAGGCATCTTGTTGCCCTGCATGTCGACAACGGTCCCTGCAATCTTTGTCGTATCTGGTTCACGTGCAATAGAGTTCCCGATATCGGTAACACCGCCTGCAACATCGTCGCCGTTCGAGCAGGCAAAAAACGCAAGGGAAGCGGCAAGGACGAGCGCCCACGCACGGCGAGGCTGTTTTAGATAAACAAACAAACGTTTCATCTTTCAACCTCCGTTCCGACTTTCTTGCTCATCGGGAATGCCACGAGCATCATCTCGTAAACGCGTTCCACGTTCGTGTCGTTGGACGCACGCGCGATAATCTTCTTGCGGGCTTCTTCGAGGACTTCCACGGCATAATTATAGGAACTTTCGCTCATGGCAAGCGTCGTGAAGGCGGCAAAGCGCTCATCCTTCGGCATGGACTCCACCGCGCCTATCGCATGCTGGATATACTCGCGACGAATCTGCCGGAGGGCAATCGGCGGGATTTCTGCAGCATCAAGCATCTGCGAGGTCTGCACGTAACGGCCGTCGTCGAGCTTGCGCAAGAGCCCCCATTCCAGCAGGTTTTTCACCGCATCGCGCGCCTCTTCCGTAGTTATCTGCGGGGTAAGCGAGCGGGCCAAAATCCGGTAGTCGCCGTGCCACTGCGAATCTGCCGCGAGTTCACGAATTACCGGGTAGTACCACTTGCTGAAGTAGGCCTGCTCGCGCGTGGTGATGTGCGTGAATTCAATCTGCTTGCGGATTTGCAGAATCTGCTTCCAGGCCTGGTCGCGCTCGTCCACCTGCTGCGCCTGGTTGTACTGCACCAGCGCCTCGAAGTATTCCTTTTGCAGGGGCTCGAAATCCATCGCCTTCGAAATCTTCTCGATAGATTTCGGCGTGAGGTTGAACCGCCCGCGAATCACGTTCAGGCAGTACGAGGAACTGCTGAACCCCGCCTTCGCCGCAAAGAAACGGTGCGAAAACACGGAGCGCATTTTCTTCTGCTCTTCGAAATAGTCCTGCATGAACTTGCGGAAGTCATCGTAGTCAAAAAGATGTTCCAGCGCGATACTCATGCCCATAAACTACATTATTTTTACACAAAAAGGCCGTTTTTGAGTAAAAAAGCGTGTAAAATGCGTTTAAATCGGCAATTTTTGTAACACAGGAGCGTGTAAAAAACAAGCCTCGCACACCGGCGTGGCCAAAATCAGGCCGCCTGTCGCAAGGTGAACACGACCGAAAGCGGCGCCCCCTCTTCGTCCCTCTCGACGAGGATAAACGACAGCTGGACCGCACCGTGCAACTTTCCCTGGCATTCCGCATAAATCATGCTCTGCTGATCCAGACGGGCCGGGAGCGTATTCAAGTCCAGGAACTCGAACATACGCTGCTTGTCCACGTTTTCCACAAGAGCAAAGACAGCCCTTTCAATGTTCGTCGCAAGATTGTCCTCGTCGCGCACAACATCCGACACAAAGCGGTCGCGCTGCACCACCTCGTAGCTCATGTTCTTGAGATTTATCACGTAGACGCACTGGTACAGGGCCGTAACGGCACGGGTGACACGGTCCTTGTGTTCCTCGTCGCGGTACTTCTGGTCGATAACGATATTGCTGGTATAGATGCTCCTGAAGTGATTCGAAATGCGCTTGCACAGGTAGTATCCGGCAACGCCAATCGCAATGGATTCAATCGTATAGCCTCCCATCACCGCGACGAACCAATCCAGCGGATTATGGAAATCGAGACGGTCGAGGGAACGGAAATCGCTTACCAGCACATTCGACACTAGAATCATCACGTAGTTCATGGCGACGCTTATGAGGTAGATGTTCTTCTCGCAATAGAACAGGCTCACCATGGGCACTAGCGCATAGGTAATATACACCCCGACCTTGGCCATGCACATGAACGTAAGCACGCACATAAAGCCCACAAGCCCCCAGAACACGGTCACGATGCTCAAGGGATAATAGCGGTTCAGGAGTTTCTGCCCTATCGAGAGGAGGATAAGCAAGAGGCTTACCAGGGCGCACGACAAGTACGAGACATCGCAATAACCGAGGAAGCGGTCGAGCGCGATTGCAGGGCCCGCAAAGGCACAAAAGAGAAGAATCCTCGACATGGATTCATTCATAGAGCGCCGGTTCTTAAGGACAAATTCCCTATAACGATTGTTTTCGCTACCTTGTTCTGACATATTTTCTCCGCTTGATTATTTGATAAAATAATCAAATTGCATTCAAAGGAACATAATGCAATTATTTTATAACAAAAAAAGGCGTATTCTTACCAAAAAAGGCAGGTTTCACCAAAGGTGGAACCTGCTTTCCAAATCATCGAACGCGAGCTTATTCCCGCGACGCTCGCCTACCGGCCTTGGCGCTGCTACGCAGCGCTAGGCACCGTAGATTTGCCAATGTCGGAACGCAAGCGTTCCGCCGCTGTCAAATCTACCTGCCTTTTTTCATCTGCTTCAGGAGGGCGCTCATTTTCTGCGGCTGGGCGACCACGGGCTTCTTGGGAGCAAAACCCGGGCGATCCTTGCCCGCAATCTTGTTCTTGAGGTCTGCGATGGTCGCATGGCCCTGGATGCCGCCCTGCGGGCGGGCATTGCCGCGAACACCATCGCGGCCGCGGCCACCGAAGTTGCCGCGGGGACCGCCAACTCGCTGGCCGCGAGGGCCACTCACACCCGCACCTGCCACACCGTCGGTAGATTCCTGCTTCATCGAGAGGCTGATGCGCTTCTGGTTCGCATCTACGGCAACAACGCGCACCTTCACCACATCGCCCACAGTCAGGACTTCCTTCGCATCGGTCACGTACTTGTCGCTGATTTCAGAAATATGCACGAGGCCATCCTGGTGAACGCCAATGTCCACGAACGCGCCGAAGTTCGCCACGTTCGTGACCACGCCTTCCATCCAGCTGCCCGTAACGAGGTCGTTGATGGTCTTGATGCGGTCATCGAATTTCGCGTAGCGGAATTCCTTACGCGGGTCGCGGCTCGGCTTCTGCAGTTCCTTCACGATATCGTCGAGGGTAGCCTTACCCACCTCGTCGGAGAGAAACTCATCCACCTTGATACCCTTCACCGCTTCGGCATTGCCCACGATATCCTTCACCGGGACGCCGACCTTCTCGGCCATCTGTTCCACGAGGGCGTAGTTTTCGGGGTGCACCGCGGAATCATCCAGCGGATTTTCGGCCCCCGGGATGCGCATGAAGCCCGCCGCCTGCTCGAAGGCCTTCGGACCGAAGCCCTTCACCTTCTTCAGGTCTTCACGGCTTGCAAACGCGCCGTTCTCTTCGCGGTACTTCACGATGGCTTCCGAAAGCGTATTGCTGAGGCCCGCCACATGGGCAAGGAGCGGAGCGGATGCGCTGTTCACGTCCACACCCACCATGTTCACGCAGCTTTCCACCACTTCGTCGAGGCGCTTCTTGAGTTCGCGCTGGTTCACGTCGTGCTGGTACTGGCCAACACCGATAGACTGCGGGTCTACCTTCACGAGTTCGGCAAGCGGGTCCTGCAGGCGGCGGCCAATCGAAATCGCGCCGCGGGTCGTCACGTCTTCCTTCGGGAATTCCTGGATGGCAATCATGCTTGCACTGTAAACGGAAGCACCGGCTTCGCTCACGATAACGCGCGGCGGAACCTTGCCCTTGAACTTGAGGGCCATCTCGCCACAGAAGGCGTCGGTCTCGCGGCTCGCGGTTCCGTTACCGATGGCGATGAGGTCAATCTTGTACTTGTCGATGAGCTGCATCAGGTACACAGCGGCACCGGCCTTGTCGTTCCACGGTTCATGCGGCTTGATAATGCCATGATCCATGAACTTGCCGTTTTCGTCGAGCACAGCCACCTTGCAGCCCGTACGGAAACCCGGGTCGAGAGCGAGCACGGCCTTGTGACCGGCAGGGGCGGCAAGCAGAACGTCTTGCAGGTTCTTGCTGAACACCTTGAAGGCTTCCTCTTCGGCGGCGTCCTTGAGCATCAGGCGCACTTCGCTTTCCATGCTCGGCTGCAGCAGGCGTTCCCAGGCGTCCTGGCACATGGCCTCCAGGTACGGAGTCCAGGTCGTTTCGCCCTTGATAATCTGGGTCTTGAGGTAGCCGACCATTTCTTCGTTCGGCACTTCGATGGTGAGGCGCAGCACCTTCTCCTTTTCGCCACGGCGGAGCGCAAGCATGCGGTGGCTCGGAATCTTGCTGACCGGCTCGCTGAAGTCGTAATAGTCCTTGAACTTTGTTTCCTGCTTCTCGAAATCCTTCTTGACCTTGGAAACCATCACGCCGGTCTTTTCCATCTTGGCACGGAGGTACTGGCGGAATTCGGTATTGTCGGCAATCTCTTCGGCCAAAATGTCGGCGGCACCCTTGAGGGCGGCCTTCGGGTCGGCGAGGCCCTTCTCCTCGGAGAGGTAGATGCGGGCGATTTCTTCGGCGGTGTTGCCGGTATTTTCTTGCGCCCACATCAGGCGGGCCAGCGGTTCAAGACCGAGTTCCTTCGCGATGGTCGCGCGGGTGCGCTTCTTGGGCTTGTACGGGGCGTAAATATCTTCGAGAAGAGTCTTGTCCTTGCAGGCCTCGATCTGGGCCTTGAGTTCGGGAGTGAGCTTGCCCTGTTCCTCGATGCTCTTGAGCACCGTTTCCTTACGGTCGGCAAGTTCCTGCAGATAGTCGCGACGGTGGCTGATGTCGCGCAGTTCAATTTCGTTCAGCGTACCCGTCTGGTCCTTGCGGTAGCGGGCGATAAAGGGGACCGTGCCCCCCTGGTCCATGAGTTCAAGCGCCTTAGCGACGCGCCATACTTCGAGCTTCAGTTCTTCGGCAATAATTGCGGAAAAATCCATTTTCTATTCCTATATGTAGATTCCGTTTCCGGTTTTTAGGGTCATAAATGCCCTGGGTTGACAGAATCGCAATATAGCAAAAGAAAGTGTCAATTTTGTGACAAAGTGGTAATGCTATATTTTTTTTGATGTCCAGCGTCATCCTCTTCAACAAGCCCTTCGGCGTCCTGAGCCAGTTTACCCCCGAAGCGGGGCACCCGGCTCTCGACCAGTTCGGATTCCCACCCGGAATCTATGCCGCCGGAAGACTAGACCACGACAGCGAAGGGGCCCTTTTGCTCACGGACGACGGAAAGCTCATCAAGAGGCTCCTCGACCCAAAATTCGAGCACCCGAGAACCTACCTCGCGCAGGTCGAAGGCAAAATCACGAAAGAAGCCGTCCAAAAGCTCATGCAGGGCGTCACCTTCAAGGGCTACCGTTCCAAGCCGTGCACCGCCGAAATTGCAACCGAACCGGAATGGCTCTGGCCACGCAACCCGCCCGTCCGATTCCGCGCCAACATCCCCACTTCGTGGGTCCGGCTCACGCTTATCGAGGGGAAGAACCGCCAGGTGCGCCACATGACTGCCGCGGTCGGCTTCCCGACGCTGAGACTCATCCGCACCAGGATCGGGAACGTCGAGCTCGGCGACCTGCAGCCCGGACAGTGGCGGGCCGTAACGGAGAAAATCCTTTAAGCGGAATATTCCATGCGCGGACTTTTCCGCGCGTAGATTTCCGGATTCCTGGAATAGAACCTGCGATGAGTCCAGCCGTACCAGAGGGCTGGATTTTCTTTTATGCGGGATTCGAGCCAGGCGTTGAAGGCGGGCAAGACATCGCGGGGAGCGGATGCGCGGGGCAGCTCTACCGCATGGAGGACACGCAGCGAACCGCGGGCATCCTCCAGCCAGCAGATAAACACGGGCGTCTCGGGGCGGTGCCGGAGCAAGAATTCCGGAAGCGGGTTGTTGCGTACGGGCCTGTGCATGAACTCGCCCTCGAGCGCGCTCGGGATTCTGCTATCCTGGTCGGCCAGCAGACAAACTAACTTCTTGCTATCGAGCAGGCGCAAGAACTCCCGCGGGGTGCGCGCATCTACGCCGTAAGGGCGACCATCGACGGCCCGGATTCGTTTATCCAGAATGCGATTGAGCCACGCGGGCCTTAGCGGGATGTAGCTTGCCACCAGCGGGATTCCGAGGCGACAGAGCCACGGGCCTATCGCCTCATAGTTCCCGAAATGGGCCGTAAGGAATATGCCGCCGTTTCGCATCTTCTCGAGGACCGGCGCAGAACCTTCCGCAAGGGCAAAGTTCCAGCCGTCGATGCGGCAAGGATATGCGGAAAATTCGCGGGGCAACTTCTTGAACGAGCCAAACCGGAAAAGGATTTCTCCCGCATGGCGCGTGAGGTTGCAGATGAGCGTGCGGTAGAACGTTCCCGGCCGGGAAATGCGCAGCGGGCTCCCTTCACGGGGTTCCGCGCCATCCACGTGTCGCAAGTTCGCGTAAACCGTCCCCTTTTTCCACCCGCAGGTGCAAAGCACGAAACCGGCGGTTCGCGCGAACACTTTTGACATGATGGAACGGAGTACAGGCATAATTTGCATAAAATATACTTAAACGGGCGCGGCCGGCACACAAAAAATAATACTAGATTGTTTGCCAGCGCGGCACGTGTCGCGACGGAGTTTTTTATGGCAATTTTCAACAGCATTCTCGAAACCATCGGCAACACGCCGCTCGTACGCATCAACAAGTTGAACAAGGGCGGGGCCGAAGTCTACGTAAAACTCGAAAGTTTCAACCCGCTCGGAAGCGCGAAGGACCGCGTGGCGTTCAACATGATTGAACGCGCCGAAAAGGAGGGCAAGCTCAAACCGGGCGCCCTCATCATCGAGCCGACCAGCGGCAATACGGGCGTCGGGCTCGCCTACGTAGGTGCGGTGAAGGGCTACAAGGTAGTGCTTACGATGCCCGATTCCATGAGCATGGAACGCAGGCTGCTATTGAAGGCGCTTGGGGCCGAGGTCGTGCTGACCGAAGGCGCGAAGGGCATGGCGGGCTGCATCGAGAAGGCGAACGAGATTGCGGCGCAGAACCCGGGAAGTTTCATTCCGCAGCAGTTCGAGAATCCGGCGAACCCGGAAGCGCACTACCTCACGACGGGCCCCGAAATCTGGAACGATACCGAGGGCAACGTGGACGTGTTTATCGCGACGGCGGGCACGGGCGGAACCGTAAGCGGTACGGCGAAGTACCTCAAGGAAAAGAACCCGAACGTCTACGTAATCGCGATTGAACCCGATGATTCCCCGATGATTTCGAAGGGCGTGGCGGGTCCTCACAAGATACAGGGAATCGGTGCGAACTTTATCCCGAAAATCTACGACCCGAAGGTGGTCGACGAGGTGTACCTCACCAGCACGGAGAAGGCGGGGAATGCGGCCCGCGCGGCAGCAAGCGAAGAAGGCATCTTTGTCGGGATATCGTCCGGAGCGGCTCTGGAATGCGCGTTGACGGTCGCCAAGCGCCCCGAATTCAAGGGCAAGCGAATCGTCGCGCTCCTCCCCGACACGGGCGAACGCTACCTGAGCACCTGGCTCTGGACGGAAAAGTAGCCCGTATAGTTATATTTCAATAAACAAGTATTCGAAAATAGGAGATTCACCAAATGGTCATTACCGTATTTATCCTGTACCTGCTGATGATGCTCGGTATCGGATTCTACTTTTCCAAGAAGGCGAACAGCCTGAACGCCTACTACCTGGGCAACCGCGGCATGAACAAGTGGGTCGTGGCCATGTCCGCGCAGGCCTCCGACATGAGCGGCTGGCTCTTGATGGGCCTCCCGGGCGCCATCTTCGTGAGCGGTTTTTCCGAAGCGTGGATTGGCATCGGCCTCGTGATCGGCACGTACCTCAACTGGAAAATCGTGGGTCGCAGGCTCCGCAAGTACAGCCACTTCTGCGGCGATTCCATTACGCTCCCCGACTTCTTTGCGAACCGTTTCCGCGACAACAAGGGAATCATCCGCGTCATCGCCTCGATTTTCATTCTCGCGTTCTTCCTGTTCTACACCGTGTCTGGCTTTGTCGCTAGTGCGAAACTCTTCGGCACCATCTTCAACATGAACTACACCACGGGCCTTATCATCGGTGCGGTCGTCGTAGTGAGTTACACCTTCATGGGCGGTTTCTTCGCCGTGTGCTGGACCGACTTTGTTCAGGCGACCATGATGCTCATCGCCGTCATCGCCATTCCCTCGATTATCATGGCAGGTTCGGGCGGTTTTGCAGCCACCATGGATGCGGTGAACGCGCAGAACCCCTACCTGATGAGCCTGTTCACCAACGCCACCACCGGCAAGTCCATCGGGCTGATTGCGTTGATTTCTAGCCTCGCGTGGGGCCTCGGCTACTTCGGCATGCCGCACATCCTGGTGCGCTTCATGAGCATCAAGAACGCCGAAGACATCAAGTTCTCCCGCCGTGTCGCCATGACCTGGGTCACCATCTGCCTTGGTGCCGCCATCATGATTGCCATTCTCGGTCGCTACTACGTGGAAGCGAACGGCATTACCGTCGCCGACCCGGAACGCATCTTCATGATTCTCTGCCAAGCGCTCTGCCATCCGGCTGTCGCCGCCATTCTCATGGCCGCTATCCTTGCCGCCATCATGAGTACGGCCGACTCGCAGTTGCTGGTTTCGGCTTCGGCCTTCAGTAACGACCTCTACAAGCACCTGTTCCGTAAGAATGCGAGCAACAAGGAAGTCATGTGGGTGAGCCGCGGCGTGGTCGTACTCATTACGGTTATCGCGGTCATCGTCGCCATGCAGGGAGCGCCCAGCGCCGACGGCGCTGCACAGGGCAAGAGCTTCTTGGATGTGGTGATGAGCCTCGTGAGCTTTGCCTGGGGCGGTTTCGGCGCCACCTTCGGCCCGATTATGCTCCTTGCCCTGTTCTGGAAGCGTACCACGCTTCCGGGCGCCATCGCGGGCATGCTCGTGGGCGGCATCACCACCTTCGTGTGGAAGTTCTACCTCTCCGGATTCTCCGCCGAAATCTTCCAGATTTACGAGCTCGTGCCCGGCTTCGTGCTTAGCTTTGCGACCATCGTGATCGTGAGCCTCTGCACCAAGGCCCCGAGCAAGGAGATTCAAGAAGAGTTTGATGCGGTGGAACACACGCGCCTGAGCGATATGACGCTGTAATTCAATTGGCGCTTGAGCGCTGCGAAAGTACAAAAAAGGCCTGCTCACAAGCAGGTCTTTTCATTTTCCAGGGATCATCCCGTATGGGGATTGCGTTTCTGCCAAGCTTACTCGACATCCTTAATCGTGCAGTCCATGGACTCACCCGACTGTGAGGTAATCGTGCTGTCGGTACCCACAGAATAGATGAACATCGAAAGCGATGCATCCTCTTCGCGTAACGGGAGCATCAGCAACGTGGAGCGCTGGATATCGTAGTGACCTTCATGCTTGTTCACCACATTGTCGCCGACCGAAGTTTCATAGGCGTACGAACTGTCGAAGAACTTGAAGGTCCTCGTAGAATCGCCATCGGCACATTCATAGATTTTCTTCTGAATTGTTTCGGCCTTGGAGACCTTGCTCTTCTGGACAGCGACGCTAGCCTTAACCGCTTCGCTGTAATCGCCACCGTCTACAGAGTACAGAATTATGTCGTTTTCATCGGCATTGTCGGCTTCTTTGACGACAAACGATATCTTGAAGCCGGCGTCCATTTTTCCTATAATCTTTTTGACGGCATCGGTTTCACTATACTGCAAGCCGGCATTGTCTTTTTTAAAGCTCACCACGCCATCGGCAAAATCCGTATAGGTAACCACCCACAATTCGTCCGGAATGCGGAGGGCCAGAACGCCCTGCTTGCTGCCGGTCGACAGGTAGACTGTCTGGTCAAACAGTTTGAGTTCGTAGTTCTTCTGTAAATCGGTGAGTTCCGCTGCACGAGCCCCTTCCAGAATTGCTGCAGAAGAAGACGAAGACTTGGCATCGTCCTTTTCGGAAGAAGAAGAGTCTTCACCTTCTTCCACGGAAGAGGAGGATTCTTCTGCAGAAGGGGCCGCAGAAGCGGAAGAGCTGTCGTCACCGCATGCTGCGAACAGCAATGCGGAAAAAATAAATACGGGAAGAATTTTCTTGCATTTCATGCGCCCAAATATAGATTTACTTTATTTGGAGCAACTTGACCGAAAGTGGTTTGCCTGCAGAATTGAATAGCTTTGCCACATAGCGGCCCGCAGGGATTTTTTCAAGCGAGACGTGCGCGAGCCCTACCACCTGCTTGGAAAGCACCGCCTTGCCCGTCACGGCGAATAGCGAGAGCGTACTGCCCGCAGGCGCGGTCACATGGAGCACGCGTTTTTCCAGTTGCATCGCCGGCACGAAGTTCGCCACCTGGCGTGCAGCGCGAACCGTAAAGAATTCCGTACCTTCGGGCGCTCCGACAATCGTCCCGCGGCCCACGGTGCTCATGTACACCACGCCGAAGTTGTTCATGTCGCCCTGCACAAAGTTCCCGTTACCCGGGCCGCCGAACTGGTGCTTGTCGTCGTTGATGCGTTCGAATGTCTTGCACTTGTCAGTACTGCGGTAGATTCCAATCGGGTCGCCTTCCTTCGCGGCACCCCAGATAAATATCGTCTCGTAGTCAGCTCCTTCCTTGGCCTTGCCGATACCCACCGCAATGGCAGTCTTTGCACCTTCGCAGCGCGTCCAGTCCTTGCCGCCGTTCTCGCTGTAGGCAAGCCCGTTCTCGCTGAAGCCCTTCGGGAGCCACATCTGCGCTTGGTCCATCGGGACCCACACGTGGCCTTCCCTGCCCGGCACCGTGCGGATGAGGCCGCCACCGTTGTAGTATTCGCCCGTGGCGTCGTTCTGCAGGCGCGCGCCGTATTTCGCGAAGCTCTTGCCGCCGTCATCGGAGCGGTACAGGTTCGCCTGCGCATCCATCACGTAGAACACATCCGGATTCACGGGGTCCGCGACAATGCGCGAATTCTGCGTCTGCCCGCCGTCGAGTTCCACCGCGGTCCAGGTTGCGCCGTTATCTGCGGAGCGGTACGTGGTCGAGCCCATCTCGGGCCGGTGCAGCATCACCTTGCCGTCGGCAGAGAGCACCACCATGCCCTTCGGGCCCTTGAGCGTAGTCTTCACGCTGTCCCATGTCTTGCCCATGTCGTCGCTGCGGTACATCACGTTGTAGTTGATGCTCTCGTACTGGCCGTACACGGTAATCACGCCCGTGCGCAGCAGGCTACCGCTGAGCGGCGCGAAGGCCATCGTCTCGGTGGAGCCGACCGTCGGCGTGTGCCTCTGGGCGCTCGCGTTGATATCGGTATAGACGGCGCCGTCGTAGTCGCCAATCGCGGTCACCAGCGGACCGCCCGGAATGCTCACGATATCGAGCGGGACGGTCTCCTCGATGCCGCGGGACATGAACTTCCACACGGGCACCTTCGCGGTGATGTCGTCAGTCATGAAAATGCCGTTGCCGCTCGTGACCCACGCCTGCTTGTTGTCGAACGGGTTAATCTCGAGCGAACCCGCCCAGTGGATGGCGTTGCCCGGAATCCAGTCCGTGCCGTTCGCGTCGATGTTGATGCCGTCGCCGTAATGCTGCCCGTGAATCCACGTCTTGCCGCCATCCGTGGTCGTGTAGATGCGGTCGCCGTAGTTGTCGCGCTCCTCGCCCTTCGCGTTCTTCGCGAGGTGACGCCCCGTGTACTTGCCGAGCGTCGAGACCACGATGTGCTTCGGGTCCTTCGGGTCGATGGAAATGCCGCCGTAGGAACTATAGTCCTTCTCGTAGGTGGTGGGGCTCTGCTCGTGCGTCACCGAATCGCTCGGGGTGATATCTTCCCACGTGCCGCCCGCGATGTTGTACTTGTAGACCGCACCGCTGCTGATGTTGTGCGGGCCCGGACCGTCGGCGTAGGTAATGTACATGTCGCCACCCACGATTTTCGCGCGGTGGGGCATCAGGTTCGCAGGGCCACCCGATACGGTCTTCCACGTGGCACCGCCATCGTTACTCACCTGCAGGTTGTCCTTCGTTTCGGAGATGCCGATGTAAATCGTCTTGGTCGAGCCATCGGCATTCGTGCCCTGCGCCTCGTCGAACATCACGAAGCTGATTCCGTTCACACCGTTCAGGCTCGATTCCTTCGCGTCGGAAAGCGCGACCTTGTAGGCGCTCGTCCACGTCTTGCCGTAGTCGGTACTCTTGTAGAGGCCCTTCGTGCGGCTCCCGCAGAAGATGATGTTCGGCTTGTTCGGGTCCACCGCGAGCTTTTCGCCGGTCTGGCGACCCATGCCGTTGCCGTGGGCGAGCATTTCCACGTAGCTCGTGTCCCAGGTGGCGCCGTAATCCTCGCTCCGGAGCACGGCAGTCCGGCCCTGGCTAAAGTAGCCCGTCCCGCCGAGCACGTAGATGCGCTTCGGGTCGGTCGGGTCGAGCGCGAACGCCTCGGTGCCGTACAAGCCCTTGTCGTTCTCCGAGATCCAGTCCATCAGCGGGATCCACCTCTTGTTCTCGAAATCGAAGCGGTAGATGCCGCCCACGTCGGTACGCGCATAGAGCACATTTTCGGCCTTCGGGTGGAAGATTACCGCCGACACGAAGCCGCCGCCATCGAAGCGGACATTGCCCCAGTTGTAGTTTTCGGCCTGCGAGAGGCCCGCACCCGCCGCGACAAGCGCGGCACCCAGCATCAATTTTTCGAACATATTCTTACCAAACATAAAGGTACAACACCCCCATACACCGGATATGAAAATATATTATTGGGCTCCGGTGCGCCACGAAATGCGGCAAGGGCGCCCCAAAAGCGTTTATGCAAACACAACAAGGCAAAAATCGCCCCAAATTTCCAGAATCCCTTTACAAAACGGCCTTTTTTATTAAATTTGGAACACTCGCGGGAGTAGCTCAGTTGGTAGAGCGCGACCTTCCCAAGGTCGATGTCGAGGGTTCGAGACCCTTTTCCCGCTCTAAAAACAAAGAAGACGCCTTCACGGTGTCTTTTTTTGTTTTTTAGAGTAGGGAGAAAAAGGTGGCAAGAACCCTCGAAGAGGGTTCGGCACAAAAGTGCCGTGGGCACAAAGTGACCATGAAATAGGCACTTTTTGAGCTTGATGCGAGTCCCACGAGCATCAAGCCCGTAGGGTTGACAATCAGCCGCGCAGCGGAGTCTGATTGTCAACAAACCCTTTCTCCGCTAGAAAAGAGTCCACTTTTTTTTCTATCATTGTCGCATGCATTTCCGCAAATTCATTCCCGGGACCCTGTTCATCGCGCTGACGCTCTGTGCGACAACCGCCTTGCATGCCGAAGAGGAAAAATCCCTGTGGCAGCGTTTCGTCGACTGGTTCAAGCCCGCACCCTCGCTCGAAGGCGAAGGCCCGCTTTACGACGAGCTGCGCGAACTGGAAACCCAGATTGACCGCATCGAAGGACGCTACTCGCGCGAACGCAGGCCCGGCAACAAGACCCGCCTGAAAAAGGAAATGGAAGACCTGAAAACCAAGCGCGAAAAGCTTATCGACAGGATCCGCGAAGAGGAAAAGTCCAAGAAGAACGCGCAGGGCACCACGGCAAACAATGCAGCCACTCCGGCAAGTTCCGCAAGCAACGCGCCGACAAACAGCACCCCTTTGACAGGCGCTTCGACAGGTGCTTCGGCAAGCTCAGCGTCCTTATCACAGGCGGTCTGCGCACACGACACCGTCTTCGTGCGCGACACGGTCATCGTTCACGATACGTTGTACGTAATCGTTTCAGGTAAGCCCGGCGAGCAGCAGGCACCCGCGGATTCCGCTACGGTTCCAGGTAATAAGTAGGCCTCACGCCCAGCAGTTTCTCGTCGGCAGCAAGCTCTGCCGCCGGCTCATTGCGCCCGACAACAAGCGCGCTATCGAAACCAGCGACATACGCGCCGTACACATCCGTCCCGAGCGTATCGCCAATCATAACCGCCTTCGCGCCCGCGGGCAAAGTCGCGCGGACCTTCTGCCATATTCCGGGGAATGGCTTGCCGAAATATTCCGCAGCGCAGCCCGTTTCCCGGCGCAGGCGTTCGCAAAGTTCGCCCGAGACAGGCGCGCGAGTCCCGTCAATCCGCGGGGCCCACGCATCCGGGTTCAAGACCAGCAACAGCGCTCCGGGCCGGCGCAAGATAGCTACCGCCTGCGCGTACATCTCATCCGTCGCCGTCGAAGAAGAAATCGCCACCACGGGCGAAACCGGATTCTCCACGGCAGCAATCCCGCATTCGGCGAGCACGTTCACGCCCGTCGCACGCCCGATGTAATAGACCTCGCGACCGGCACCAAAAGGCGAGCCACCCGCAGGCAGGCCCGACAGCCAACCCTTCAGCAGGCTACCGGAAGAAATCGTTTCTGCGACAGTGAAATCGAACCCGCGGGCATCCGCCTCTTCGGCGAGGGCCTGGTCCAGGTTCGACGCCGCATTCGTGACCAGTCGGATTTGCTTTCCTGCACGCCTCAGCGCGCCAAACCACTCCTTCGCGCCCGGGTACACGAAGTCGCCACGGTTGTACAGCGTGCCGTAACCGTCAAAGCAGAAGGCATCGTACTTATCGATAATGTCGGAGAGGCGCACGTGAACAGGTTCCCCCGCAGGACGAGTGCTACCGGCAAACGCGCCCGACTTTTCAACAAGCGCGCGGTACCGCCCGTATATTTCGAGTTCGAGTGCTTCCATGCAAACTAACGGCGCTTGACGCCGAACACCCGCGAGAGGTTTTCCGGTTGCAGGTCGCTTCGGTAAATCACCTTGCCCCCGTATTCAACGGCAGCAAAAATATTCGCGATATATGCGCCCGTCGATACGCGGCGATGGTGCATGTCCATCAGGTTCCACCGCAGCGAGAGGAACGTAGGCTTGTGTTCGAACCTCGAGTCGCTCCCCTTTATTTCGTAGGATGTCCCCACAACATACGCTCCGAGATTCGTATAGATCCGGACACTGTAGGTAATCTTCAGTTTCGAAAGATCAAGGGGGGCATTTGTCTCCATCTTTTCTGCATTACGGATGGCATCTTCAAAACTCTGCCCGAGAACTTCCATTGTCATCCGCCACCTGTGGTAGCCATCATTCTGCTCTTCCTCTTCCGACAAGAAGTCCAGTTCGAAAATCGGCTGGTCATCTGCAACCGAGGTTTCCTCGTCCTCGACAAGTTCCGTCACATTCAGCAGGAACGGATAGAAACCATCCACCTCCACGAACCTGCCATTCTTCAACACGGTATTCGACGAGGTATCCTTGATGCAACCGCTGGTTAGGCGAAGGGAGTCTCCGGGAGAAAGCCTCACATTGAGCGAAAGGTCCTTGTCAAATATGAACAGCGCCTTAGTGGCCAGCTGGCTCCACTCTACCGAAGATGCAGGCAGGTAGCGCACCGTCGAATCGCCAGTCTTCTTGAATTCCAGCATTGCGTCGCAACCGTCGACAGCCTCGGCCCACTCGGTAAAATTCACCTGAAGCGTATCAGCCCTGTTTCCACGGTAGCTCTTCAAATGCGCCTCCCGAATCGCAGGCGACATACCATCCCGCATTACCACATGAAATACCGAACTGTCCGCAAGATACAGATCAACCCTGCCATATGGCCTCACCGACATAAACGCCGAAGAGATTGTCGTAATGCGCTCAAAATTTTTCTGATTCACGCCGACCAACATCTGCCGTACGTTCGTCGTATCAAGCCGCATATCCGCAGGGAACGCAACAAAGTGGGAAATCAAGCCCGTCGTGTCAACCCAGGTATAAGTGAGGCTGTCGATTTTTTCGTCAATATAGTCCTGGCTTATTGCCCCCAGGAACCTTACGACAATCCGGTCCATGCGACCGTCACCGTCGGTATCGCGGAAAAAGTTCTGCTTGGAGCTCGGCGGAATCGGATTCTGGATAAACGCCGCAAACGCCCCACTGCACAGCAGGGCAACCGCAAGACATATTTCCAGAACCTTACGCATCACTCCTTAATATACCATAATCTCGGCCTTCAACGGGAATCACCAGCTGCATCTTGGCCAAAGTTTTGATGTATTTCTGGAAAACGGCCTTGAAATCCTCGCCCAGCACCTCCTCGTCGTCGTTATCGAGGTTGTAGGCGACGTAACTTCCGTCCGCAAAAATGGAAATACAGCAGTCCCAGGTGATGTCGCCTTCCAGTTCTTCCTGGTCGTCGTCTCGGTCCTGGCTTTCGAGCATGAGCATCGGGCGCGGAGCCGGGATAGCCTCCGCATGGCCGTTCTCGTAGACAAAGTAATTGCGGCTGATGAGTTCGTGTTCGAGCGCCATCGTGGAGGGCTCGCGTTCAAACTCGCCACGCAAGCGGCGGATGTTTCCGAGGTCATCCTCGTAGGGGTCCTCGAAATCCTTCGGGAGCACAATCTGGTAGTAGTCGAACTGCTTGCCGCTCGCCGCATAGTTGTCGAGCCAGGCCTGCGGCGGTTCGGGGCGCAACGTCAAGAAGTCCTCGAAAGAATCGAGAATGTCGTGAAGGCGGGATTCCCAACCCTCGCCCCTCTGGGCTTCAATCAACTGCATCAGGTTACCCAGGCGCTCTTCGCCCGGGATGGAAGTGAGTTCCTCTCCCGGCACGCCACTCATGTCAAATTCAGCCATATTACCATTCCTCCACGCTCTTTACGGTCAGGCTCATCGCAATGTCCTTCTCGTAGTAAGCGGGTTCATTGATGAAGATGGGCCACACGCTCTCGCGCCCGTCGGCCTCGCCTTCGTACAAAATGTCCTTCCCGTCGAAGGTGCGGAACAGTTTGTCGCCCTTCTTAAGTTCGCGATAATCCGCCCCAAGCAAATCGGGGTGGATCATCGCCTCGATGGGGGCGCCCGCCCATGCCTTCGGGTAACCGAGGTCGCGCAACTGCGTGTAGACTTCCACCTGGATAGGGGAGCGCTTCTGCAGTTCCCCGCGGTTCCATTCGTCCGCAAGTTCTAGGTAACGCTTCACCAGTTTTTCCGCCTGTTCAAAGAGGCGGGCATCCAGCGTGCCGTGCTGCTGCGGGCCAATTTCAATGCACACGTCCGCCTTCGCGACCGTGCCAAAGTAGGGCGACGCACTGCGCTCCTCCGGCTGGTAGTAAATCCAGGCGTCATCGAATTCCTGCGTCAAGACGGCGGAGGCCTTCATCGTGAACGGGTCACGCGCCGAAAGAATCAGGCACAGCCCCATGTTCGAGCCCGTGTTGTGCACGTCGAGCAACAGGTCGGTCTTCGTGTTTGCGCCCTTCGGACCGTAAATGCGGTTCAGTTCGCGCGCACGCCTAAACTCGTACTGTTGCGGTTCAAGAGAAGCGTCGAGACAGACCTGCGAAAAGGAACGGTTCAAATCAAAATCGCGATAACGCCGGTTAAGCCGCATGGCCTCCGGGTTCGCAAGTACCAGCGAAACATCTGCGCTGGGGCAGCACGCGCCGTAGCATTCGGGGCACGCCATCCACTTCTCGACCAAGCGAACACCCGTCCGCTCGTTTCCGTGCGTCCCGCCAGCAACGACAATTTTGCGAATTAAGCTCATGTAATATATTATAGTAATTTCTACATTTGCGCGCATGGACCTGGACTTCAACCGCAAGCTTTCCATCGCGCCGATGCTCGACTGCACCGACCGTCACGAGCGCTACTTTCTGCGCCTGATTTCAAAGCATATCTTGCTCTACAGCG
The DNA here is from genome assembly GCF_002374005.1 of Fibrobacter sp. UBA3629. Taxonomy (NCBI): domain Bacteria; kingdom Pseudomonadati; phylum Fibrobacterota; class Fibrobacteria; order Fibrobacterales; family Fibrobacteraceae; genus Fibrobacter; species Fibrobacter sp. UBA3629. Next base: position 148,903 of record NZ_DFLC01000030.1, read on the forward strand.
AGATGGTTGTCGCAAACGCGGTGCTCCACGCAAAGCCGGAACAGTTCCTCGGGCACGAAGCCTTCGAGCACCCCGCAGTTCTGCAGCTCGGGGGCAGCAACCCGGCCGACCTCGCGCAGGCAAGCAAGCTCGTGGAAACCGCGGGTTTCCAGGAAGTGAACCTGAACTGCGGATGCCCTTCCGACCGCGTGCAGAACGGGAACTTCGGGGCTTGCCTCATGAAGGATAAGAACCTCGTGGCCGACTGCTTCAAGGCCATGCGGGACGCAGTTTCCATTCCCGTCTCCATCAAGTGCCGCATCGGGGTCGACGAGTTCGACAGCTGGGAATTCTTCACTGATTTTGTACAAACTATCAGCAATGCAGGTTGCAGGGTTTTCATCGTACATGCGCGCAAGGCCTGGCTCCAGGGACTCAGCCCCAAGGAGAACCGCGAGGTCCCGCCGCTGCACTACGACTTCGTGCACCGCCTCAAGGCCGAGATGCCAGGCCTGAACATCAGCATCAACGGCGGCATCAAGACGCTCGACCAGGTGGAAGAGCAACTGCAGGACCTGGACGGAGTGATGGTCGGACGCGAAGCGTACGAGAACCCGTGGTTCCTGCACGACGCCGACGAACGGATTTTTAACGACCTGCGACCGGCGAGCGACAACCCCGCAGACATTATCGCCGGCAAGGCACGCCCCGCCACCCGCAAGGCGCTGCTCGAGGCCTACCTCCCCTACGTGGAGAAGCAGACCGCCGAAGGCTGCCCCGCGACCATCCTCGTGCGCCACCTGTACGGGCTATTCACCGGACTCCCCGGCGCCCGCAAGTTCCGCCAGATGCTGAGCAACAACGCCCCGCGCGCCGCACAGTTCGGCGGGGCCGCGGCACTTATCCGCCAGGCGATGGACCAGGTAACCGAGTAATTTGCGTTTTTCGGTAAAAAACAGCCCCGTCCGCACCCCCTAGTCTGCCCTAAAATCCCTCTTTCCCCTTGACAAGAGGCCAAAAATTTTCTCTATTTGGGGGCACATTTTTAAGTTTAACCTTTAACGGAGATACAACCATGCCTTGCGGAAAGAAAAGAAAGCGCAGGAAGATTGCGACCCACAAGCGTAAAAAGCGCCGTCGTCGTGACCGTCACAAAAAGAAACTTCGCTAATATCCGTTAGCATCTTCTTGTGATTTCCAAAAGACGGAGTGAAAAACTCCGTTTTTTTAGTTTTTTTGTTTTTAGGGCTTGCCCAAAGGAATCAAAATGATTGATCGCAACAAGCACTTCCTTCGCCTGATGGACTGGAGTGAAGAAAAAATCCTCGAAACCGTCGAAATCGCCTCCCGCCTGAAGGCCGAAGTTCACGCCGGCAAGGTGTCCGACCGTCTGCACGGCCAGAACATCGCCATGTTCTTCGAGAAACCCTCGCTGCGCACCATCACCACGTTCCAGGTGGGCATGAACCAGCTCGGCGGCCACGCCGTGCTCCTCGCCCCGGATTCAATCGGGCTCGGCAAGCGCGAAAGCGTGAAGGACGTCGCCCGCTGCCTCAGCCGCTGGGTGAATGCCATCGTAGTCCGTTGCTTCAAGCAGCAGCTCGTGGAAGAACTCGCCGAATTCGGTAGCGTCCCTGTGGTGAACGCTTTGACCGACGACTGCCACCCCTGCCAGGCAATCGCGTTTGCGCAGATGATTTGCGAGAACCTCGGCGGTTTCAAGAACGCCGACGGCAAGCCGAAGACTGTCGCCTTCATCGGTGACGGCAACAACGTGGCAAACTCCTTCCTCGCGCTCGCCTCCAAGGTGGGCATGAACTTCACGCTCGCCTGCCCCAAGGGTTTCGAGCAGCCGAAGGACGTGGTGGAAGAAGCCGCCGCCGGCCTCAAGAAGCACGGCTGCCAGTACCGCGTGTTCAACGACCCGAAGGAAGCCGTCAAGGATGCCGACATCCTCTATAGCGACGTCTGGGTGAGCATGGGCCAGGAAGGCGAAAAGGCCGAAAAGCAGAGCCACTTCCTCCCGTTCCAGATCAACGACGAACTCTTGAAGCTCGCTCCGGCACACTGCAAGGTGAGCCACTGCCTGCCTGCACACCGCGGCGAAGAAATCACGGACTCCGTGATGGACAACCTCGACGTGAACATGAGCTTCGAAGAGGCTGAGAATCGCCTCCATGCACATAAAGCCGTATTGTGGCAAGTGATGCAACCGTTTAACGCTTAATAGCGGGAAAAAGTTAAAATTGTCATGCCCGCCTTGTGCGGGCATCTCCTTTTTTAAGGAATCGAAAAATGTCCTTCATTCAAGATCTTAAGGAAAAAGTTTTAGGCGGTTACGAAATCAACCGCGAGGAAGCCATTAAACTGCTCGACGCCGACCTCGGCGAACTCACGCAGGCCGCAAACGAAATTCGCGAGAAATTCCACGGAAACGATTTCGACTTCTGCTCCATCGTGAACGCCCGTAGCGGACGCTGCTCCGAAAACTGCAAGTATTGCGCACAAAGTAGTTACTACCACACGGGCGCCCCTGAATACAAACTGCTCAGCGCCGACGAAATAGTGGAAGACGCCAAGAAGAAAGAGGCCGCCGGCATCCCCCGCTATTCCATCGTCACCTCGGGCAGAACCCTTTCGAATCGGGACGTGGAGCAGATTTCCGAAGCCATCCGCAGGCTCAAAAAGGAGACGAAACTTTCCGTCTGCCTTTCGGCAGGGCTCTTGAACAGGGAACAGTTCGACAAGCTGAAAGAGGCCGGCCTTACCCGATTCCACAACAACCTGGAAACTTACCGCAGGCACTTCCCCGACGTGTGCACCACGCACACCTACGACGACAAGATTGGCGCACTCCAGAACGCCCTTGCCGCAGGTCTTGAAATCTGCAGCGGCGGCATCATGGGGCTCGGCGAGACGATGGAAGACCGCATCGACATGTGCCTCGACCTGCGCGGGCTCGGCGTGAAGTCCACTCCGGTAAACGTACTGAACGCCATCCCCGGCACGCCCTACGAGAACCTCCCGAAACTCACGAACGACGAGTTCTGCCGCATCGTGGCAATCTACCGCTTCATCAACCCGAAGGCGTTTATCCGGCTTGCGGGCGGGCGCGGCGTACTGGGCGATGACGGCAAGCGCGCATTCAAGAGCGGCGCGAACGCGGCCATCACCGACGACATGCTCACTACCGCCGGCGTCAACAGCTGCAAAGACTTCGAACTCGTGAAAGGGCTCGGCTTCAACCCGCACGGATTCATCAAATAGTGAAGAACCCGCTCCCCGAGGTTCACGTTTTAATTACATTTCGTAGCGATGGTTTCGCTTTCGAAAATCGCAAGTTTGGCGTTAGTCCCGATATGTGCGGGCCTGATTGGCTGCACTTTCCCGACGCGCACGGGCTACGACAGGAACATCGGCGACTACAAGCCCATTGCGCAAGCATCGGCAGAACAGGAGAACTCTTCAAAAAAAACGCCCGCCCAAACCGGCAACCACAAGACTTCCGCAGGAGACATCAAGCAGGCCGCCGCAAAGAAGTCTATCCCGGAACCGCCCGCCCCGAAAACAACCTTCGAAGAATACGCCAGCAAGTGGCTCGGCACGCCCTATGTCTACGGTGCAAATTCCACCAAAGGGACCGACTGCTCCGGCTATGTCATGCAAGTCTATAAGGGCTTTTTCAACATCGCCCTCCCCCACAACGCCCACATGATGTACAAGGACGAACGCGGAAAATCCGTCAGCCGAGGGAGCCTGCGCGAAGCCGACCTCATCTTTTTCGGAAGTTTCTGGAAAATCAGCCACGTGGGAATCTACCTCGGCGGCGACAGGTTCATCCACGCCAGTTCCAGCCGCGGAGTCATCATCTCGAACCTGAACGAGAAATACTACAAGAACAAGTACCAAGGCGCACGAAGGTTCAAGTAGCTTTCTATCTTTCGCACTATGAAAAAAATCGCATTTCAGGGCCGTCGCGGGGCCTACAGCGAAAGCGCCGCATATCACTTGTTCGGAAACGATATCGAAGTTGTCCCAATGGACACGTTCGAGCAGATTTTCCAGGGCATCGAAACCGGCGCCGTGGACGGCGGAGCAATCCCCATCGAGAACTCCACCGCGGGTTCCATCTACGACAACTACGACCTGCTATACAAGTGGCGCCACCCTATCGTGGGCGAAGTCAAACTCCAGATTTCGCATAGCCTGTGCGCGCTCCCCGGGGCAAAGCTTGCCGACCTGAAGGAGGTGCTGAGCCACCCGCAGGGCCTTGCGCAGTGCAGCCGCTTTTTCGGACGCAACCCGAAAATCAAGAGCACCGCGTTCTACGATACCGCAGGCAGCGCCGAGGAGGTCGCAAAGCGCGGCGATAAAACCGTAGGCGCCATTGCGAGCGCCTACGCCGGCAAGTTCTACGGCCTGGATATCTTGGCCGAAGGTATAGAGAACTTGCCGGGGGTGAACTTCACCCGGTTTTACGCCATCCAGAAGACGGCAAACCCGCTCCCGGAAACAGGAACGATAAAGACAACGTTGTTGTTCATGCTGAGCGATTCCGGCAAGTCCGGCGCATTGCATGCCGCACTCGGGTGTTTCGCGAAGCGCGACCTGAACCTCACCCGCATCGAGAGCCGCCCGCATCCCGACCGCCCGTGGGAATACATATTCCACCTCTCCTTCGAAGGAAGCCCGAAGGACCCTGCCGTCATCGAGGCGCTCGAGGAACTGCAGAGCTACTGCGACTTCGTATACCGTCTCGGGAGCTTTCGCGAAGGCACGACGGAGAAACTGAGTTATTAATTGATAATTGATGATGGATGATTGATAATTGGAGCAATTATGGCTTACGAACGTACTGACCGCAAATTCAATGAATACCGCAACCTCAAGATGACCACCGGCTTCATTTCGAGCGCCGACGGTTCCGTGCTCATCGAGATGGGACGCACCCGCGTCATCTGCAACGCGACCCTCCTGCCGAAAGTTCCCGACTGGCTCGCCGGTCGCGGTACCGGATGGATTACCGCCGAATACAGCCTGCTCCCGCAAAGCACGGGCAAGCGCGTAGAACGCGAACGCAAGGGCGCGAGTGGCCGCACGCAAGAAATCCAGCGTCTGGTGGGCCGTTCGCTGCGGGGTGCCGCCGACCTGGCCGCACTCGGCGAGAATGCCATCGTGGTCGACTGCGACGTGATCGAAGCCGACGGTGGCACGCGTACCGCGAGCATCATCGGCGGCTTCGTGGCCCTTGCCATTGCCCTCAAGAAAATCAAGGAACGCCTCGGCATCACGCAGCAGATTCTGAAGCACGGCATCACAGCAATCTCCGTGGGCGTCGTCTCGGGCAAGCCGCTCTGCGACCTGTGCTACGTAGAAGATTCCGCCGCCGACGTCGACATGAACGTCGTAATGCAGGACGCAAAGAATTTCATCGAGGTGCAGGGCACGGGCGAACACGCAAGTTTCGACCGCAACATGCTCAACACGCTCCTCGACCTCGGCGAAAACGCCTGCAAGGATATCTTCAAGAAGCAGATGGAACTTATTGGCGGAGAACTTCCCTAGTTCCGTCGTCAACCGATATATTCACTCCGTCAATATCCGTACTGACGTTTGACCCACCGGGACGGATTTGATATATCTCGAACGCGCCCTCGTAGACGCCACTATCCAGCTGGACCTCAAACCTGAGTTCCGTCATGTAATCGAAGAACGCCTCTTCAATCGTAATCGAAGGTCCGAATCCCTGCTGTTCGAATTCGGTCCAGCTCAGGCAGCGGAGAACCATATTGCCAACATCCTCCGGCTTGATGAGGGTCGCCTGCGGCAAGTCATACTCCAATTCTCTTTCTTTCACGGGCGACATGCCCATCTTCAGGACAATCGGCGCATCGGAGGTCAGCATATAGCAGGCGCCACCGGTCCAAGTCTTCATCTCGGAGAACACATCCGGGCCTTCCCCGGCAACACGGATTGCCACACCGAACTCAGCGCTGCGTCCCGCATCCGGCGCTCCCAGCATCGACAATCTCCTGTACGAGATTTTCATATTATCATCTTCGCCCCTTTCTATCTGCACATCCAGCTGGCGCTTGTCGTCACTATCGCCCCAATACGGCAACCAGTAAGGCAAGTCCATAATGCTGTTCTCTGGCGGTACCTCCGAGCCACTCGAAGCAGGCATTCCCGGACCGGACGAACTCGACGTTCCGGAGGAAGAGGACACGCTGGACGAAGAATCGTTTTCCGCAAGAGCGTTATTTTCATCCGTAGTTCCGGCGACATGCGTCGAGCATGCGACAAGGAGAAGCAGCAGCAAGCCGGGCAGGCACTTCAAACGCTCAAGCATCGTTTTCCTCCGGCACGGGCCAAGAAAGGGGAAACAGTTGCAAATTTAGCCTATAAACCTGCTTCACGTTTTTCGAGGAATTCGCTATCGTCACGATACGGCGGCGAAACGCATCCATCTCGCGTATAATTTGTTCGTAAGTTTCCCGATCGACGCCCATGGTAACACCCTGGAAATTGCGATCCGATATCGCAAAGTCGTCTACGGCCGCCACGGCGAATTTCGCCATATCGCGGTGCATGGAACGGATCGCCACGGGCATGACCTCGGAATCTCCCCTCAGCGCCTTGTCTGTCTGGGTGTAGCAGCCGTTCCTGTCCTTCTTCAGGAGGCTCACCTTGGTCATGAAGTCCAGGGACTCGCGAACTTCACCCGCCGAGATTTCCTGGCAGCAGCGTTTCGCGATGTCCCCGGGCTTCGCCCCCGGCATCACCGGGGCCAATTCGCGGACTACGGGATTCTTCCATGACTCAAAATAAGCGAAAGCGTCGCCATCGACTACTTTCACCTTGTTCTCCTTTGCTATGCCCAGCATCTCGTCGTACGCCTTTTTGCGGTCGTAGTCCGTCTTTGCATGCGCATACCTAACCATCGCACGGAAGTAATCTACTTCGTATCCGATCAGCCCCATGGCCCGGGCGGTCCGATCCACGCCATCGTTCTTGAGCCTTGTCTTGCCTTCGCAGACAAGCTTCAGATACGTCGGCGATACGAAACCGGATAACCGAGCGAATTCCCGCCACGTGAATGCGGAATTCCTTTTCTCCTCCTCATAGAATTCCTGCATGTAACGACGGTAATCCTGATACTCGGTTATCGGTTTCATACGTGCATTAATATAGCTCTTTTTTATTCGTTTGTCAATAGTCTACGATACAAAATTAACGATTTTACAAAGATTTAAGCACTTTTTTAGTTGTTTATAAAAAACACAAAATCCATGATACAAAAAGCGCGAAAACCAGATAAATTAGGGGAACCCCCTCAAAAAGCCTTAACATGAAAAAACCGGGCTACAGCCCGGAATTGTAAAAAAATCTTTCAATGGACGTCTAAACGTTCCAGTCGCAGAAATTTTTCAGCATGGCAAGGCCCACGTCGCCGCTCTTTTCCTGGTGGAACTGGCTTGCAATCAGGTTGTCCTTGCCGATAAGCCCCTGGAAAGTCTGCGTGCCGTAGGTCGTCTCGGCGAACGCATATTCCGCAGGCACCACCGGATGGTAGGAATGCACGTAATAGAAGTCAGAGCCGCTGCGGATTCCCTTCATGATCGGGTGTTCGCGGGTGAAGTTCACCTGATTCCAACCCATGTGCGGAATCTTGAGACCAGGTTCGTCCTTGAAGCGCACCGCACGCCCGGGAATAAGGCCGAGAGTCTTCACGCCGCCGTCTTCCTCGCTCTCTTCGAGGATAATCTGGCAGCCGATGCAGATGCCGAGAACCGGATTTCCCGCCTTCACAACAGCCTTGATGGCGTCTCCGATGCCCGTGCGGGTAAGCGTTTCCATTGCAGAAGCGGCGGCACCCACACCCGGAAAAATCAGGCGGGTCGCCTTCGCGATTTCATCCGCATCGCGGCTCGACTTCGCATCCGCACCGATATGTGCAAGCGCGTTCATCACGGATGTCAAGTTACCGGCGTTGTAGTCGACCACGATAATAGGATTTGCAGACATAGAGACCTCTCTTTGCATGCGCAAAGATAAAAAATTTAGGGAGCAGGGAAAGCGCTACGCATTCAAAAAGTCGAGTGCCTCGCCCGCAAGCTCCACGCAGCGGTTGCATGGGATGACCTTGTTCGGGCGGATTTCACCGCACTTGGTAAAACCCTGGGCGCCTCGCTTGAAAAAATCCTCGATGGCATCCGCATGATCGGGCTGCATCATCTTTGCCGCATAGAGCGCCCCGCAGGCGCCGTTCGGGGCCTTCCCGCCACCGAACGCACGGAACATCTCTGCCGCCTCAACAGCTTCTGCTTCGGACTTGCCTGTCGCACGCGCATAGCCGTAGGCCACCGACATTGCGCAGTTACCGCGGTGTTCCGCATGGAAGTTTTTCGAGATTGCCGCAACTGTATTCATCTTTTCTGCCATATTCGCTCCTTTAGGAGAAATATACAAATTTTGATATTGCGCACACCCTATCCGCACTTTCCTTGAAATATTTCACTTTATTGTTATTATTTACCGCAAAAGAGGTGTATAATGAATGGTTTTAAATTCTTTCGCAGTTCGGCTGTTGTGGCAACGTTTTTCAGCCTGACCCTTATCGCATGTTCCAACGACTCGTTGTCCGAGGCTTCGATTCCCGAACCTTCGCAGATCGAGGAATGCGTAGCACCCGCCTTCCTCAAGAAAGGCGACAAGATAGCCCTGCTCTCCCCCTCCTACCACACGCCCGATTCTAACGTCGAGAACACGGCGAAAGTCCTGGAAGACTGGGGATTCAAGCCCGTCATCGGCAAGCACGTGGGTGCCATCTACGCAGGCAAGTACGCAGGGAACGCCGACGAACGCGCCGAAGACTTTATCGACGCGCTCAAGGATACAAGCATCAAGGCCATCCTCACCAACCGCGGCGGCTACGGCGCCATCCACCTCATCGACCGCGTCGACCTGAAAACCGTCAGGGACAACCCCAAGTGGCTCATCGGCTTTAGCGACATTTCCACGCTCCACGCCATGGAAACCAAGGCGGGCGTCATGAGCATCCATGGCACCATGAGTTCCTTCATCGGCAAGACCGGCGGCGAAGACGACAACAGCATCTACATGCGCGACCTGCTCCTGGGCAAGGTCCCCAAATACAAGGTCCCCGCCAACAAGCTAAACATCAATGGTAAGGCGAAGGGCGTCCTCGTCGGCGGCAACATGGCGACTTTCGTCCCTCTCGCAGGAAGCCCCGTCGACGTCTACTCCGAAGACGGAATCATCCTGTTCCTCGAAGAACTGGAAGAAACCATGCGCAATCTTGACCGCATGTTCAGTTCGCTCGAGCTCCGCGGAGTCATGGAAAATGTCAAGGGCGTCGTCCTGGGCGAATTCGAGGAATGCGGAACCGACCTTGATTTCGACAGTCCCGAAGCTATGCTCATCGAGCGCCTGAAAAAATACAACATTCCCGTCATGGCCGGATTCCCCGCAGGCCACGGCGACATCAACCTTCCGATAGTCATGGGAGCAACCGTCACGCTCGATGTCAAGGACAAGGAAGCTACGCTCGCATTCAACATCAACGGCGGCGACGAAGTGGATGTCGACACGGACAAGCTGACAACGGAAAAGCCCATGCCCAAGGCTCTCCGCAAGATGCTCTCCGGAAAATCGTTTGACCTAGAATAAATTAAATCGAAATGGCTTAGGCGAAGGTATTATTTCTTCTTGTTCTTTTGAGAAATAATTTCCATCGCCTCGTCATAGAACGGAATATAGTACGGGAGTTCATCGACCAGTTCGAGTTCTCCCTTTTTGTTATAGCCCAAAAGGTAGCGGTCGTTCACGACGAACAGCGGTTCCACCATCTTGAACGGCGAGAATTTCGACAGGTACACCATTTCCTCCGTACTGATAGAACGGATTTTCGGCGTTTCTGACGGCGTTTCCGGAGTTTGTTCGGAATTGAGAATTCTCTGCTTCACGACATTCCACGCCTTCTCCGCAGACTGCTCGTTCTGGGGAATGGCATAGTGGAACTTGAATTTCTTTTTCTTGGTCACCTGGACCTCGAACTTTCCCTTCTGCCTCTTGAACTTGCTCTTGAACGCTTCGTCGTCCTTGATGCTTTCCCAGGATCCCGGCATCAGGAACAGGTACTTTGCCAGCACGACACCTTCGTCGGATTCGAGAGCCTTCTTGAGATCGCCATGGACGGCGACGACAAGCGAATCGCTAGCGACGACATATTCGACATCGTCCGGAAGTTTCTGGTACTTGAGATTTTCAGGCCTGTTGTTATCGGCCTTTCCCGTGTATGCACCACCGGGAATGGCCTTATGGGAAGCCAAGGCTCTCGGACTCGAGGCACAGCCGAAAAGCAAGCTTACGGCCAGCAAGGATATAGCGATTCGAGCAATTTTCATAGCAGACTCCTTTTATGGGACCTGCTCTAGATATAGAAATATCGAAACGGGCGTCAACCGCTAGATTTCTAAAAAAGCCTTCAAGTCGTCCATGCGGCGCTTGGCCATCTCGATTCCATGCTCGTAGGACTCGTTCATCTTGTCCATGTCGGTATCGAACTGGTCGCACAGCTCGATAAGGGGGCGGACCAGGAACAGCCTCCCCTCCTTCTCGAGCTTTTCCATCTGCACGAACATCTTCTCGTAGCGTTTGAGGCGTACCATCAGTGCACGGAAAAGTTCGGGGTACTTGCGCTTGTACATCGGGTTGAGGATGGCGCGGTACTTGCGGAAATCCGTCACGTCCTCGCCCGGGTAATGCGTCGAAACAGCCACCACCTTGTCGCAGCCCTTTTCAAAAGCGCGTTCAAACGGGATGGGAACCGTAATGCAGCCATCGGCATAATGCTTGCCGTCAATTTCGGCCATCGGGAAAATCATCGGGAGGGCGCAACTCGCGCTAATCAGGTCCAGCAGGCGCTTCTTGTCATGCTTTTCGGACTTGAATTCGGCGCGGCCGGTTTCACAGCAAGTGAGACCAATTTCAAATTCAGTCTTGGAATTCCGGTATGCCTCAAAATCGAGAGGCATCTTGCCGTCAGCCGAGAGGTAGTTGAGCGCATGGAATTCCTTCTGGATTCCGATAAACTTGCTTGCCCACTTCTTGCCCTCTTGCAAGCGGGTCGGGAGCACGATAAACTTTAGCCTCCCCTGCTGCTTCGTAATGAAGTTGACCGCCGCGTGTGCCCCGGCCGACACACCGGACACGTAATTGAAATCAATACCCTCGTCGAACCACGTATCCAGCACTCCAGCGCTGAACATCGTCTGGCGGGAGCCTCCTTCTAACACCAACCCCGTCTTCACGCATTCCCCCTATTGTCATCCCCGGCCTGACCGGGCGGACAGCACTTAGAGCTTTGCTCTTTAGTGCGCATGGCCACCAAGGTGGGGATCTGTTCGGACGGTGTTTCCGCCGCCACCGGCAAAACCGGAGGTTCTGCAACACCAAGAGCCTTCTGCTTGAGCGTCCAGACCTTCTGGCGGAAATACTCGCTGCGTTCAGCCAAATGCTTCGAAGAAGGGATGCCTTTCACACGCTCGATTTTCTCGGGTTCACCCACGACCACACGGGTGCGGCGCCCAATCTTGTAGACGCCTTCAAGGCCCACAGAAAGCACGGGAGCGCCCGTACTACGCGCAAGGAAAGCGAACCCCGTCTTGAACTCATTCAAGAGTCCATCATAGCGGCACTTGCCTTCGGGGAAAATAATGACGTTGTTCCCCTTTTCCAGTTCACGCTTCGCTAGCAAGGCCCATTCGGTATCCAGGTTAAAACGGTCGCAGGGAATCACGCACTTCACGCGCGTCAAAGCCCAGCTGAAATGTGGATCTTCCACCTGGTCTTTCGCCACAACAATGCTCTTCTTGTGGAAAAAGATGGCCAGCATCATGAGGGGGTCAATCATGCTGGTATGGTTCGCAATAATAACCGAAGGGGTCTTGAGCCGCGGAGACTTCACCGTCTCTCCCACGTACTCGATTTTCGGGCGATACGCCACAAGCAGGTAAACGCGCACGGTGTATATCACGACCACCATGACAAACTTCATGAAAAGTTCGAACAAAGGATTCTTCTTTTTCATTACTTTCCGAGGCTTTCTTTCGGAATGCTCGTGAACGTCAGCGCACCCTTCGCGTGCACGTTGCCGTTCACCTTCACGATACAGTCAAAGCCAACGATGACTCCACCACCCTTCGTCTTGTTCACGGTAATTTCGAGCTGGTCGCCCGGAATCACGGGCTTCACGAACTTGAACCCGTCAATCTTCAAAAGCACGTAGAGGTTCTTTTCCAAATCCTCGGCGGGCTTCTCGATAACGAGGGAGCAGAGCTGTGCGCAGGCTTCGCAAATGAGGACGCCCGGCATAATCGGGGTGCCCGGGAAATGCCCCATGAAATACGGTTCGTTCACGCTCACGTTCTTGATGCCGGTAGCGGATTCGTTTGGCACGAGTTCCGTGACCTTTTCGATCATCTGGAACGGCGGACGCTGTGCAATCTTTTCGCTGATTTCGAAAATGTTCATCATAGCGAAAGGCCTCCATCGAGCACGAACACCTGGCCCGTCACGTAGGCGAACTGGTCAGACGCGAGCGCAGACACGATGTTCGCGACCTCGTCCGCGGTACCGAAGCGCTTGAGAGGAATCTTTTCCACATAGCCCTTGCGGGTCTCTTCGGGGATAGCCTCAATCATCTCGGTCGCGATAAAGCCCGGAGCAACGGCGTTCACGCGGATGCCAAAGCCGCCGAGTTCCTTCGCGAGCGTCTGGGTGAGCGAGTTCACGGCTCCCTTCGTGGCGCTATAGACGGCCTGGCCGGCAAGCGCAAACTTGGAGGATACGGAACTCATGTTGATAATCACGCCGGACTTTTGCTTGTACATCTTGACGGCGACCTGCTGGGCGCAGTAGAAGTAGCCCTTCACGTTCAAGTCGAAGCACTTGTCGAGCGTTTCGGGGTTCATCATCAGGAGGTACTCGTCGCGCACGATGCCCGCATTGTTCACGAGCACGTCGATGCGGCCATAGGCCTTGAACACCTCGCGGACCATGACCTTCACCTGGGAGAGGTCGGCCACGTTCGCCTTGTAAATCATGCCGTCACCGCCCTCAGCCTTGATCTGGTCGAGCGTCTGCTGCGCGGCCTCGTCGGAACTGGAGTAGTTCACCACGACCGTGTAGCCGTCGCGGGCAAGACGCAAGGCACAAGCCTTGCCGATTCCCTTCGATGCACCTGTAACGAGAGCAACTTTCATTTTTGAGCCTCCCTATTTAAGGATTTTTTCCAAACACGACTGCGCTGTAAGAGCCACCCGCCGCAAAAGAGATGATTAGAATTTTCTTGAGACCGGCTGCATCGGCTGCCTTGCTTGTCACGGAACCGTCGCCCGCAATAAAATAGGCGTTATCGCTTGCAAGTTCGCCATTCAAAAGCATGGCGGCTTCTGCAGCGGCGAGCGCGGCAGACCCCGCACGGCCTTCACCGACACGCTCCTTGACCTCGAACAGCGGCATCGTAGCGAGCTTGTCGCCGAACACGCGCTTGAGGGCGCCCTTCTCGATATCGTCAATACGCTTGCAGCCGTTCGCGAATCCGCAAACCGCATCGATATCGGCGGCAGAGAGACCCGCATCGGCGAGGGCGTCATTGATGGCCTTGTCGAGCGCCTCGTCGGAACCAGCAAGCTTGCCGAACTTCACGTTCTTGCGGCCATGGCCGAACCCGAGCGCGTAGCAATAGACCTTCGCACCGCGGGCCTTCGCGTAATCCTCTTCCTCGAGCATTATCGACACGGAGCCGTCGCCCACCACGAAGCCTTCGTTTTCGGCAAAGGGAGCGACCACATCACCTGCGGCAACACCGAGCTTCTGGGCGAACTCGGTAATAATCGGCAAGTTTTCGTCGGTACCGGTTGCCATCATCGCCTTTTCCTGGCCGTCGTGGATGACGTTCATGGAGTAGCCGATGCTGTCGAGACCGGAAAGCGGGCCCGTCGTAATCGTGACGCCGTAACCCTTGATGCCGGAGCAAATCGAGAGGTAACCACCGGCGGCGTTGTAAACCGTGTGTGGGAACTTGAACGCGGAACCGCCCGCGTTGCCCGCCTCGGCAATCAGTTCCTCGAAATCGTAGGTGGCACCGAGACCGCCCTCGCTGGTTCCCACGATAATGCCGATATCCTTCGCGTTATCGTCGGTCACCTGGAATGCGGAATCCTGCAGGGCGCGCATGCCCGAAACCGTCTGGAGCTGGCCCAGGTTGTCGAGCTTGCGGTAGAAGGCCATCTTGATGCCAAGTTCCTTGTAATCCTCGAGCGCGATGGTCGAATGCACCGAAGCGCTCTCGGGCTTCTTGCCCGCCTTTACGGCATCCAGGTAGGCGGCCTTGCTGTTGCCGAGCGGAGACACGATTCCAAGACCGGTCACCGCAATTTTCTTCGCCTTGGCGGACTGGGCGGAAACTTCGCCCGGCACCTTCGAGAACACGATGGCCGCGTTCGTGCCGCCGAATGCCACGTTGTTGCTCAACACGCACTTGAGTTCCTTGTGGCGGGCCTTGTTCTGCACAAAGTCGAGAGCGCCCACCTTCTCCTTGAGGGCGGCGGACTGTTCCTCGGTATAGGGGAACGTCGGGAGCACCGTATCGGTCGTAAGCGCCTTGATGCTGAAAACCGCCTCGATGGCACCCGCGGCGCCCAGGCAGTGGCCCGTCATCACCTTCGTGGAACTCACGCTCACGTTCGCATTGTCTTCGCCAAAGAAATTCTTGAAAGCCGTAATTTCAGCATTGTCGTTCTTGCCCGTGCCGGTACCGTGAGCGTTCACGTAACCGATATCGGACTTGTCGATGCCGGAGTTCTTGACGGCGCGGTTGATGGCCTCCATCAAGCACACGCCATCTTCGCGCGGGGCAGTAATGTGGTTCGCGTCGCTCGTGACGCCGGAGCCGAGCACTTCGCAATAAGTCTTCGCGCTGCGCTTCTGGGCATGTTCGTAGGATTCCACGATGACGATACCCGCACCTTCACCGAGCGTAATGCCATTGCAGCGGTTAAACGGGGAGCAACCGTTCTCGTCGAGCGCATGGAGCGAAAGGAAACCGGAATACGGCACGGAAGCGAAGGAATCCGCACCGCCCGCAATCACCACGTCGGCCTTGCCCGCGCGGATGAGGTCACATGCCACCGCGATAGAAATCGTACCCGCCGCACACGCATTCGCCACGTTCGTCACGATGCCGCCCGCGCCACAGGTTTCTGCCACCTGGCTTGCAATGGATGCAATCGGCATTTTCGCAATTTCTGCGGCATCGCGCCCGTGCTGGTGATACTGTTCAATCGAGAGCACGCCACCCACGCAGCTGCCGATGACCACGCTCACGCGCTGGTCGTCGCCAAAATTAGAAAGCCCCGCATCGGCTAAGGCCTCGTTCGCGGCCTTGATGCAGAGCTTCGAGACGCGGTCCTTCTCTTCGGGGGCGTCAATCTGGTCGAGCGTGTCGCACTTGACTTCGGCAGCCAAGTCCGCATAGCAGTTCTTTGTATCTAGGGAAGTCGTCTTGTGGATACCCGAAACGGATTCCAAAGCGCTCTTCCAGGTTTCTTCGACATTGTTACCGACGGCGCAAATCACACCCAGGCCAGTAACAACACAGCGGCGTTCGTCAGGAGTCATATTTTACCCATGGATCCTGTCGGGCCTTTGTCCGGCTAGCTCAGTAACCGCGGCCATCCAGGATGACCATTCTAAAATTAAGCTTTGTGAGATTCGATGTAGGCAGCGATAGTATCGATGCTCTGGAAGTTTTCCTTGGCAACGCCGGTCATGGACACGCCAAAGGTAGAATCCACGAAGGAGATGATTTCGAGGGAATCGACGGAATCGAGACCGATTTCTTCGCCAAAGAGCGGAGTGTCGAACTGGAGCACGTCACCATCGACGCCGAGATCCGACATAAAGAACGACTTGAGCTTGTTTTTCATTTCTTCGTTAGCCATTGTTTCCTCTTTTGTTTATTTTTGCGACAAAGATAGAAATCTTTTTGTAAGTATTTATCGCAAAAACCTTAAAAAAACGACATGTAGGCCCAAAATGGCGATAAAAAGCAAGAAATCGCCCCTACTGTTCAGGGAAAAGCCGCTCGATTTGCTCCGGCATTCCCCTCGTCGGGCGCCCATCCTTCAAAAAAACAATGCAATGAAGAGCCCGCCGTGCAAGGGACTCCTTTCACAGACAACTTATAATTGAACCTAAACTCGCCCCAACCGAACGGAAATTTTGAAATTGCTATTTTTGGGATATGGCACGCGCACGCAAGACAATCACACCTGACCCGTATGCGAAACCGATAGCGAAACCGCTACCGCCCGAGCAGAGCCTACCGGGGCACCTCAAACAGTTCCAGTCGCCGACGCGCGCGAACTTCGAACTCGTGAGCCCTTACGGAGCGGCGGGCGACCAGCCGAAGGCCATAGAGGAACTCACCGAAGGTTTCAAGCACGGGGAGCAGTTCCAGACGCTGCTTGGCGTCACAGGTTCCGGCAAGACTTTCACGATGGCGAACGTCATCAAGAACGTAGGCAAGCCGACGCTGATTTTGACGCACAACAAGACGCTCGCGGCGCAGCTCTACCAGGAATTCAAGGCGTTTTTCCCGCACAATGCGGTGGAATACTTCGTAAGCTATTACGACTATTTCCAGCCCGAAGCGTATATTCCGCACACAGACACCTTCATCGAGAAGGACGCGAGCATCAACGACGAGATTGACAAGCTCCGCCTGCGCGCGACCGCGAACTTGCTCACCCGCAGGGATGTGATTATCGTTGCCTCCGTAAGCTGCATCTACGGTTTGGGTAGCCCGAGCGAATATTTCGACTTGATGGTGCGCATCAAAAAGGGTGACGTTTACGACCGCGACAAGATTCTGCATGACCTGGTGCGAATTCAATACACGAGAAACGATTTCAGCCTGGAACGCGGCAGCTTCCGCGTGCACGGCGACGTGATTGAAATCCACCCGAGCTACGACGAGGAAGGCCTGCGAATCGAACTTTTCGGCGACGAGGTGGACAGGCTCGTTCGCTTCAACATCATTACCGGCGAAGTCACTCAGGAAATGGACGAGATGACCATCGCTCCGGCAAAGCACTTCGTGACCAAGGAAGAAGGCCGCGCAGGAATTTTGCAGCGCATGCAAGTGGAACTGACCGAGCGCCTTGCGGAACTCGACAAGGAAGGCAAGGTGCTGGAATCGGCCCGCCTTTCGAGCCGCACTCGATACGACATGGAAATGATTCGCGAGACCGGCATGTGCAGCGGCATCGAGAACTACTCCCGCATTATCGAGAACCGCGCACCGGGTACGCGCCCGTTTACGCTTATCGATTACTTCGGCGACGACTGGCTCTTGATGGTGGACGAATCCCACGTGAGCATTCCGCAGGTGGGCGGCATGGCTGAGGGCGACAAATCCCGCAAGACGACGCTTGTGCAGTACGGCTTCCGCCTTCCTTGTGCGCTGGACAACCGCCCGATGAACTTTGCCGAATTCGAGTACATGTACCCGAAGCAGGTGCTCTTCGTGAGTGCCACCCCCGGCGATTACGAACTCACCAAGACGGGCGGCGTCGTTACCGAACAAATTAACAGACCGACCGGACTTCTGGACCCGAAAATCGAGATGTTCCCCATCAAGGGCCAGATGGACGTACTGCTCTACCGCATCGAAGAAGTCGTCAAGAACGGCGACCGCGTGCTGGTCACGACGCTCACCAAGAAGATGGCGCAGGACCTTACCGACTTCTTTGTGGAAGCGGGCATCCGCGCGCGTTACCTGCACAGCGACATCAAGACGCTGGAACGCCACGAGCTCATCCGGGGCTTGCGCACCGGAGAATTCGACGTACTGGTGGGCATCAACCTGCTGCGCGAAGGCCTCGACCTGCCCGAAGTGAGCATGGTCGCGATTCTCGATGCCGACAAGGAAGGATTCCTGCGTAACTACCGCAGCTTAATCCAGACGATGGGTCGCGCGAGCCGTAACGTGAACGGTACCGTCTTGCTTTTTGCAGACAACATGACCGACAGCCTGGACAAGGCAATTACCGAAACCGCCCGCCGTCGTAGCGTGCAGGAAGAATTCAACAAGGAACACGGCATCACGCCGAAGTCCGTGACCCGCAAGCTGGAAGACGACCTGAGAATCGCGGATCCCCTTGGGATTGACGGCGACAATTCTATCGACGACGACCAGTTCCCTGAGCCTGCCGAAGGGAACGAACCCGGAATCCGTCCGATGGAACCGCTGCAGCCCAGTTCTAGACGAAAGAAAGGTTCTAATTACTCCAAGCGCGCGGAGAACGCCAAACTGAGTGCGGCCGTCGGCGCCACCGCAACACGTCATCCTCGCGCAGGCGAGGATCTATCGGCAAAACTTGCCGACCTCGAGCGCCAGATGAAGGAAGCCGCCGCGCGACTCGACTTCGAAGAAGCCGCGCGACTCCGCGACATCATCCGCGGCATGCAATAAACCCTCATGTCATCCCCGGCTTGACCGGGGATCTCCCATAAAAAAATCCCGCGAATTTCTCCGCGGGATTTTTCACATTCGTCATGTTCGCGACAATTACACGTCGACCACTTCAGTCCAGCCGAACGGGTCTTCCGCTTCACCGAACTGGATAGCAGTGTACTTCGTGAAGAGTTCCGTGCAGACCGGGCCCGGATTCTTGCCGTCACCGTAGGTGAATTCCTTGCCGGCAACCGGATCCACAATCTTCTTGATCGGGGTAATCACGGCGGCGGTACCGCATTCGGCGGTTTCAGAGAATTCAGCGAGTTCTTCAAACGGGACCTGACGGCGTTCCACGGTGTAGCCGAGGTATTCAGCAAGCTGCTGCAGGCTCTTGTTCGTAATGGACGGCAGAATGGATTCGGACTTCGGGGTCACGTAGGTCTTGCCCTTGATGCCGAAGAAGTTTGCCGGACCGCATTCGTCGATGTACTTCTTTTCCTTCGCGTCCAGATAAATCGTGCTGGAGTAGCCGAGCTTCTTGGCTTCGGCGAGGGAAAGCAAGCTGGCAGCGTAGTTACCGCCGACCTTCACCGTACCCGTACCCTGCGGAGCGGCGCGGTCGAAGTTGCGGCTGATCATCATATCGACAGGCTTAAAACCATCCTTGAAGTACGGGCCCACCGGAGTCACGAACATCAACAGCAGGTATTCGTCGGAGGGCTTCACGCCGACTTCCGGGCTCGTACCGATGAGGAGCGGGCGGATGTAGAGCGTTGCACCATGACCATACGGCGGAATAAAACGGGCGTTGGCCTTCACCACTGTGTGGACCATCTCGCGGAACAGCTCGACCGGCGGAACAGCCATGAGCACGCGGTTCGCGGTGTTCTGCATGCGCTTGGCATTCTCGTCGACGCGGAAGATACGGACCTTGCCGTCCTTGCCCGTGTAAGCCTTGAGGCCTTCGAAACCTTCCTGACCGTAATGCAAGCAAGTAGCGGCCATGTGGATGCTGATGTCCTTGGAAGAAGAAAGTTCAACCTTGCCCCACTTGCCATCGCGGTAGTAGCAGCGGACATTGTAATCGGTATCGTAATAACCGAAGGGGAGCGTCTTCCAATCGACAGTGTTCAAATCAAGCATAATTTAACCTTTTTTGCAGTTTGTGCATTTTTAAAGGTATCGTTCGGTACCGCACAGAAAAATACAATTATCGCAGGGATTTTGGCTTGATTTATCGTGAAAAAATAATGAAATATTGGCTATAAGCCCCGCAACGCCCCGGCTAGCCGTTGCACTACTTCGTAGTGCAGACTGCTGCGCCTCGGAAATGGTCGCACAAGCAAGCTTGGCGACCGCATCACTCGGCTTGCAAGTCTTTGACGCAACGGACAGAGAGTCCGAGATCCTTGAAGTTGATGAACAGGTGCGCTCTGTCGTCGTAATAGCCCAAGCTCACGCTGTGCGCATCGACGCCATTGTACTGGGAAGAACTCCAGAAATACGCGATGCGGCCCTCACCGTTGTATCCTTCGTAGAAGTCGCCGGCAGACAACGCCGTAAAGGAATAGGCGTCCGAGCCACAGCCATTTACATCATTGCCATATACCTTATAATATTTATTCCAGCCCCAGCCGCTAGTAGACTTGAGCATTTTGCTCGCTGTATATATTCCACCGACAGCGGAGAACAATATTTTCCACTCTGTCGTATCCGGCAAGTGCCAGCCCTCAGGGCAAACGCCTCGCACCGGATAAGTCGGCGAACACATCTCATCTTCTTTATGGACATAACCGCAACCCTTACCGTTTGTAGACCACCTGCCCACGCCATCCATCGCAGCAATCCAGGTGTAAAGGCGACCATACTTGGAACACTTGGCAGGGTCATTGCCATAGCACCAGCTAGAGGAATCGGATCTGACCAACCGAAATTCATAGGGAACGCCTGTGTATGCGTAGTTCAAATTCTCTGCCATCCAAGTCTGCGTACCAATTTTGACCGTCTTGTAAGTCTGACCGTCACGTTCGTCAGTCATAGTCCCCTTAACCACAGTCGACGGGTCTACATATCCCTCAGGGATACCGCTTCTCAACGCCGCACTCGACGACGATTTCGCAGAGCTGCTACTAGGCTCAGCCGTGTCACCGAAAGATGAACTTTGCTCAAAGAATTCGTCCTTGAGGCAGCGAACCGAGTGGCCGTAGTCCTTGTAGTTGTGGGTACAAGACACACCATCGCCGTCGTTGTCCAAGCGTATGAAGTACGCATTGCTTCCACTATGCTGGGAGGAACTCCAGAAGTGCGCATCCTCGCCATCATAGCCGAAATAACCTTTTTTGAAGTGCTTGCAGACGGTAGGAAACGCAGCAAAAGAATAGGCGTCTATACCATTGCCATTTTCTCCCCTATTATCATTCCAGCCGCTAGTGGACTTGAGCATTTCGCCCGCATTTAATCGCCCGCCAACCGCAGTGAATAGCGTTTTCCATTCCGTTGTATCGGGCAAGTGCCAGCCCTCGGGGCATACACCACGCACCGGGTATGTCGGCGTACAGGACGCTATAAAATAACACAAGCCCTCTACGCAGCTTCCACAACCCTTGCCGTTTGCAGACCACGTTCCTGCGCTATCTATTGCAACTGCCCAAGTATAAGTACGACCGTATTTGGCGCAGTATTCTGCGGAATCATTATAGCAGAAACTGTTCGCGCTCTCGTAGTTCAGGTTCTCCGCCATCCAAGTCTGCGTACCGATTTTAACAGTCTTGTAGATCTTGCCATCACGTTCGTCGGTCATTGTCCCCTTTATTACAGTCGTGGGGGCCACATAGGCCACAAAAGCACTGCTGCTGGACCTGGAGTTACTAGATTGCAGTTCCTTCGAATCCAACTCTACTAATAAGTCGACAAGTTGCCTAGTATCGTATATCGTGTCGCCCGCAATGACGCTAGAAGAGTTGCAACAGGATCCTTCGCCGGAGCTCAGGATGACGTTTTTAGACAAAGAAGATTCCCCATCAGGATGAGCCTCAGAGTTACGGTTGCCGCCGCAAGCCACCAGCACCGCCGCCACAACTGCAACCATCAAGAATTTCTTCAAGGCCATAAATAACATTCCTGCGCTAAACATGCATGAATATACATTAATTTTTATAGGCACCCTCAAAAAAATCTATCTTTGAGCACATGGACAAGAAGCACCCCCTCTACTTTACTATTCACGGTCATTTTTACCAGCCCCCTCGCGAAAACCCCTGGACGGGTGTCATCGAGAACCAGCCCAGCGCACGCCCGAACCACGACTGGAACGACCGAATAGCGAGCCAGTGCTACAGTCCCAATTCCGCAAGCCGCATTTTGAGCCCGCACGGGCATATCGTAGATATCGTCAACAACTACGAATACATGAGTTTCAACATGGGCCCAACCCTCATGGGCTGGATTCGCACAAACACGCCGGATACCTACCGCCGCATCCAGGAAGCCGACAAGAAGAGCATCGAGCGGCTCGGGCACGGCAACGCGATTGCGCAGGTCTATAACCACATCATCATGCCGCTTGCAAGCGAGCAGGACAAGCGCACGCAAATCCGCTGGGGTATCGAGGATTTCAAGTTCCATTTCGGTCGTATGCCCGAGGCCATGTGGCTCGCCGAGACCGCCATCAACTTCGAGACGGTGGTGGAACTCATCAAGGCGGGCATCAAGTTTACCATCCTCTCGCCCACGCAGGCCGATAGCTTCCGCAAGTTCGGCGACGAGGAATGGACCGGGTGCAGCAACACCGACATCGATACGACGCGCCCCTACCGCGTGTACCCGCGGGACAAGGACGGCAATCTCGTATGCGACGGATACCTGGACGTATTCTTCTACAACCCGTGGCTTTCTTCTGCCGTAGGGTTTGAACACCTCCTGCGCGATGCAGGCACGTTCGGCAGGCGCATTGCCGACGCCTGGGACGAGAACCGCGAAGACGCGCAACTCGTGAGCATCGGTACCGACGGCGAAAGCTACGGTCACCACGAGCCTTTCGGCGACATGTGCGCCGCCTGGCTCTACAACCGCTACGCTCCCGAACACAAGATGGTGCCGGTGAACTACGGCTGGTTCCTCGAGAAGTTCCCGCCGCAGCACGAGGTTATGCTCAAGAACTTCTACGGCGAAGGATGTGCATGGAGCTGCGCCCACGGTGTGGGCCGCTGGTACCGCGATTGCGGTTGCTCGACCGGCGGCGGGCCCGGCTGGAACCAGAAATGGCGCGGACCCCTGCGTGACGCGTTCAACCACCTGAAAAAACTTGCCGACGACGTTTTTGTCCGCGAATTTGAGAAGATTTCGAAAATCGGCCCGTGGGATGCCCGCAACAACTACGTGCAGGCGCTCGTCGCACCCGAAGACAAGTCCCGCGTGGAGCAGTTCCTCAAGGATACCGTCAAGGAACCCGAAAACGAGGCCATGTGCGCGAAGGCGATTCGCCTGCTCGAAATCCAGAAGTTCTGCCTGTTCAGCTTCACGAGCTGCGGCTGGTTCTTCAACGACATCGAGGGCCTGGAACCCGTACAGAACATGCGCTACGCCCTGCGTGCCATGGAACTGCTGGAACCGTTCCTGCCGTTCGGGCACAACATCAAGAGCGAGGTGCTGAGTATCCTTGCCCGCGCCACGAGTAACGAACACAAGTGGAACGGAGCCGAGGTCTTTACGCGCTACGCCGAAGACGCGGTCCCCGTAATCCTCAAGGAAATGGCCGAACGCGCCGCGATATTCCACCTGGAACTCGAACAGGATTCCGACAATTCGAACTCCCGCATGAAGGCCGAGAAAATTTCTAGCCGCAGGCGCCAGACCCTCGTGCGCGTGACTTACGAAGACAAGTTTATCGGCGAAAAGCGCGAGACGACAAACCTCGTGATTACCGACGCCCTCGGGCGCGTGAACATCGTGGTGGCGATGGGGAGCATCGAGGAGAACGGCCTCAAGTTCGTGGAAAACCCGAATATGGGGACCATCGAACTCAGGAACCTGTTCCCGACCGCCTACGTGGTGCGTATGCGCGACCTCATGAGCGACTCGCTGCAGACCATCAACAAGCGCAGCACGCAGAAACACCTTGCGAGCCTCACGGAATCGTTCTCGAGTTTCGCGCTGAATCACGGCATCTCCATCGACAGCCTTGCCGACCCCGATCACACGCTGCCCGACACCATGCGAAAGATTCTCTCGCTCGAACTCAACGCCCGCATTCACCACGAGGCGCTCAAGCTGCTCGAAGGTCCGGACTCTAACCTCGTGAAGGAAATCCAGGGGCTCATGGACGAGGCGAACAAGCTCGACACGAACCCGAGTTTCGGCGGTACGGGCCGCATGTTCTTCCGCAAGCTGAGCGCCCTCATCGACGACGTTTACGCCAAGATCGACGAATCTACGGTCAAGTACATAACCGACCTCATCACGGTTGCCGACTGGCTCAAACTCGGCATCGACAAGACGAGCCTCGAGAACAAGGTATTCAAGATTTACAAGCAATTCAAGGAAGACCCGAAGGGCAAACTTGCTGCACTCAAGCCCATGTTCGGCTGGCTCAACTTCGAGGTGGACAATGTATAGGAAGTCCAGCAAACCGCTCATTTCCGCACGGGAGATAAACGAGCGACTGGACACGCTCGGCAAGGACGTTGCCGCGTTCGGGTGCGATATCGTAATCACCATACTTTCGGGCGGATTCATGTTCAGCGCCGACATCTGCAAGCGTATCGCGTCGCCGAAACTGCAACTCGCCTTCATACGGGCGTCCAGTTACGGTAGCGGCACCGAATCGAGCGGGAACCTCAAAATCACGGGGCTCGAGAACATCAATATCCGCGGCAAGAAGGTGCTCGTGATAGACGACATTCTCGATACCGGCAACACGATGTTCGGAATCAAGCAGGCCCTTGCCGGCATGGGCGCGAAGGAAATCAAGACCTGCGTGCTGCTCGACAAGCCCGCCCGCCGTACCGCGGACATAACCGCCGACTTCGTGGGTTTCGAGATAGAAAACAAGTTTGTCGTGGGCTACGGGCTCGACTACGCGGGCGACTACCGCACATTCCCCGAAATCTGGACGATGGAGGAAGACGATGGCAAGTAACGATTTTGAAGACGTCAGGCTGCATGCCACACAGACATTCGAAGCCGTAGAACGCAGCTACAACAAGATAAGCCGCGGCAAGCGATTCCTTATCAACGCTGCCGTGTGCCTCCTGTTCTTCATTGCGGGCTTTATCGTGAGCAAGGTCATAAACGACGTGCCCTCGCAGGGAATCATCGAGAAGGTGGCAGCGCAGCCCGACCTCAAGAACAAGTGCAAGGGCCGTTACGACCGCCCGATGGAATACGCCATCATGCACGAATGCGTGTTCGCGAAGGGCACGCCTTCCGATGACGTAAAGCTCGTGCAGCGAATCAACTACTGCACCTGCGCCCTCCAGAGCGTGCAGGCGAAAAAGCCCTACCAGAAGATGTTCGAGAACAACCTGGTCGACTTCACCTTCAAGATTCGCGAAGAGAACCTGTGCCAGGAAGAAAAGAACATTCCGGTGCTAGACAGCAACGACGCGGAGAAGTAGCAGGCAGGCGGGGTAGGCGGTTACACGATGGATAGGAACCTGCAAAAAGCGGTTGACGGAACCCGCATCACTCCGGTGGAAGCGCTCGATATCCTAAAAAACGCCCCGTGGACTGAAGTGGTGGAAGCGGGAGACGCGATTCGCAGGCGCATGAACCCCGGAAACCGCGTGGGCTATACCGCGTTCCGCATCGTGAACTACACGAACGTGTGCGAGGTGACCTGCAGCTTCTGCAGTTTTTGCAGGCCGGCGCATAGCCCGGAAGCGTACGTGCTTAGTTTGGACGAAATCCGCCGGAAGACTCTTGAAGCGAAGGCGAAAGGCGCCGACCAGATTTTCTTGCAAGGCGGCGTGAACCGCGAAATCCCGCTCAACTACTATACAGACGTGCTCAAGATGCTCACGCGCGAGATGGGCGTGAAGGTACGCGGATTTTCGCCGGTGGAACTCGTGCGCATCGCCGAATTCAACAACATGCCTCTCGACGAACTGCTCGACGTGCTGAAGGAAGCGGGCCTGAGTTCCGTTCCGGGAGCAGGCGCCGAAATCCTCAGCGACCGCATGCGCCAGATGCTGAGCCCGAGAAAACTCCCCGCACAACAGTGGTGCGATACTCTCGCCGCCTGCCACAGGAAGGGTTTACCCGGGAGCGCGAACATCGTCTTCGGGAGCGTCGAGACCGCAGAAGAAATCATCGAGCACCTGAACTACGTGCGGAGCACGCAGGACAGGGCGCCGGACGCCGCCCACGGATTCAAGAGTTTCGTGGTATGGACGTTCCAGCCGCAGACCGACAAGTTCCCCATCCGGCACGTGCGCGGCGACGAATACCTCAAGCTGCTCGCGCTCAGCCGCATATTCCTCGACAACATCCCGCATATCGAGGTTTCGCTCCTCGGGATGGGCCTCTCTCTCGGGGAACTCGGGCTCCATGCCGGCGCCGACGACATCAACAGCATCGTGATAGAAGAAAACGTACTGCAAAGTCACGGCCTCACCACCATCGAGGCGGCCGAAAAGTTCATTACCGACGCCGGTTTTACCCCGTACCGGCGCAGTTTAAATTTTGATTAAAGCATAAAAAAACCGGCCCGTTTTTTCAACGGCACCGGAAATCACTAGAGAGAGATATCTAAAAAAAGAGCCGAGCGTCGATTAGGCGCGTTTGGCGTACTTCTTGAAGCTCTTGACCAGCAGGGCAGCGAGAATGCAGTACATATTAACCTTTCTATCCTTTATTTTTGCTTTTTATCGCCGTTTTTCACTTCTTTTCCAAACAGCGCGCCAAAATTAACAAAAATTTACTAACGCGTCAAGGGGAAAAATTATATATATTTAAATAATTTACCCACTCTATTTTTTCTCGCATCCCTACATCCCTCGCCCTCTTCCCCCGAACGCCCAATTCGGATCCTTCTCGTTGGTTTTCTCCCTGAAAAATTGGTATTTTTGGGGCATGAAACAAATTATCGTATTCTGCCTCGTCCTGGCTGCCATAGCCTCCGCGCGGCCTTCCCTGCAACTCGACAGGGAACGCGTAGAAGCGGGCAAGACCTTTGGACTGCAGCTTGTATACCCGTTAAGCGATTTGCCCGAAAACAGGAGCGGTTTTTCCATCGACACGCAGAACGGTTTCACGTTCCTTGGCATGGACAGTACCGACCAAGTGATGCGCCCCAGTATGGAAGAAATGTTCAATTCCTTCTGGGGAGGCGGTAGCCGCGGCGCCTACAAGGCCCGCATCTATACCTTCAAGCTAAGGGCCCCCAAAAAGACAGGGCGCCTGAACATCGGCAAGGTCATGATCGAATTTGAAGGGCAAAAACAACCCATCTCGGGCGAAATCCCCGTCAACATCCAGCGAGCCTATAGCGACGATGCGCTCACAGTAAGCCTCACCCCAAGCAAGCGCACCATTTACGAAGGCGAACAGTTCTACGTGACACTAGGATTCTACGCCTACGAGCACTTCCAGGGCAACCTGCAGGCGACCGACATGAACACGGGCAACGACTTCATCGTCCACAGGAGCGATATAGCCGGCATCAAGTTCGAACCCGTTGAGAATAACCGCCGCGAATTACAGGCGAGTGCAAAGTTCGCATGGCTCAGCCCCACCAAGAGCGGCAACCTGCAAATTCCGCCGTTCAAGTTCAAGTACACCAAGCGCGGCGAACCGAAGATTGTCGAAGAAAACAAGCAGATGGGCGGCATGTCCTTCCATTCGCAGAGCATCCGGCAGGAATCCGTCGAAGCCGAAACCCAGACGCCGGCAATAAACATTACCGTAAAGCCGCTCCCCACCGAAGGCAAGCCTGCGGACTTCAGCGGGATGGTGGGTAACTACAGCTTCAGTGCCGACTTTGACCGCACCGACGTGAAGGTGGGCGAAGCGCTCACGCTCTCCGTGGACATCAAGGGCGACGGAACGCCCGGTACCATTACCGACCCGAAGTTCCCCGACTTCAGCGACTTCCGCTCCGTCCCGCCCGAAAACAGCATCAGCAAAAAGGTCGCGGGCAGCAAGGTCATTACCAGCAAGAGCATAAAAGTTTTCCTCTACCCCAAAAAGAAGGGCGACTTTACCGTACCCGAGATTACCTACAGCTGGTTCAACCCCGCAAAGAAGAAGTACGAGACAGCAAAGGCAGGCCCCTGGAACATCCATGTGGAGAAGGGTGAAAATGCCCCCGAGGCAGTATTCCAGAACCCCGTCGCCGCAAGCGGCCCCGCCGCCGTGCAAAAACAGGAAATCGAATCGCTAGGTTCGGACATCCGCTTTATCCACCAGGTCAAGGGCACAGGCAATACCGCACCGTACAAGAGCATCCTTTACTGGGTTCTGATGGCGGCCGCCCTTCCCTTCTATTTCGTCGTGACATGGATTATCCGCAAGCGCCGCAAGCACAATAGCGACACGGCCCTGGTACGCAAGGGCAAGGCGAACAAGATGCTCAAGGCCCGCTTCGCAAGCGCCCGTGACGCCCTGGCGAAGGGTGACGCGAAGGCTCTGTACGCCGCACTCGAAAACGGCCTCATCGGCTACCTGAGCGACCGCACCAACCTGGAATTCAAGGGCATGACCCGCCCACAGATGAAATCGAAACTCGAAGAACTCGGCGTGAAGGCAGAAACCATCGAGGCCATCGACAGCTGGCTCGAAAAGTGCGCCTTTGCGCGGTTTGCCCCGGTGAACCCGAACGAAAGCGAGCAGAAGCAGATGCTTGCCGACGTAGAAAAACTTTGCGAGGAGATCGACGTATGAATTTCATGAAGTACATTTTTCTGGCACTTTGCATCGCTGCGGCATCGGCCGTAGCCGCCCCCGACTGCGCGGGCATTGACGCCGGCACGAAGGCCTATAACGGGGGCGACTTCGAGCGCGCCATCGACGAATGGCGCACCTGTGCCGACAACGGCACACCCGATGCCGACCTGCTTTACAACCTGGGGAACGCCTACTTCAGGAGCGGCAAGATTGGTTTCGCCATCTTCTATTACCGTTCGGCCCTCAGGCTGCGCCCGGGTGACGATGACATCCAGCACAACCTCAAGTTTGCGCAGGCCATGACCCGCGACAAGGTGGACGAAGACGAAGAAGAGAACCCCATCCTCTCCGGCCTCTTCAAGTTACACCACGCGCTTTCCCTGAAGGCCCAGCTCATCACGCTGCTTGCTATTTTCTGGTTCATTGCGCTCATCGGCATTGCCGGCCGCATCGTCATCGGTGAACGCGCCAAGAACATCTGCACGGGCGCCATATTCGTGCTCACTGCAATTTTCTGCGTCATCGGTTCCAGTGCCGCCTACAAGATTTTCGTGCTCGAAAAAGACATCTGTGGAGTTGTCACCGCAACCGACGCCGACGTGACAAGCGCCCCGAGCGACAAGTCGCAGACGCTCAATACGCTTTCCGAAGGCACCACGTTCGAAGTCATTTCCGAACAAGGCAACTTCGCAGAAATCCGCCTCGGCGAAAAGATCAAGGGCTTCGTGAAACTCTCCGAAGTGGGGATTATAAAGTAATACTTCGGCTAACTACGTTAGCCTCGCGCATACGCCTTAGCGTATGCGATTATAATGCAAATTTTTTTCGGCTAACTGCGTTAGCCTTGCGCACCCACAATTAATTAAACTTCAGCAGTAGTGCAATTTCGAACTGCAGTATCTGCCGCAGGTGCGGAGTCTCGTCATCAAGCTTTTCGTGAATCTGGCGGTATTCGATGTAGCTGCTCATCGAGGCCATCTTATTGAACTGGTAGCTTGCGCTCGGACGGATAAACCATTCGTGTGTCCGCGAGGGCACCGTACGGTCCGTAAGCTTCAGCTCGGGCTTGTAGGCTGCATCGGGAGCGTTGACGCTGGAATCGAAATGCCACTGCTTAAACACCCCGTCCGTACCGGACTCCTTATTCCACATGCTGTAGTTCTGATCGGGATTATATTCCTTGCGAATCGTCTTGTTGTAGTCGTAGCCCGCAGTCAATTTCAGGTCCAGGTTATTTTCAAGCTTGAAATACCACTTCCAAATCTGGAAGCCCTTTTTGAGCTTGAGCGGATAGGAAATCGTAAAGTCGTCCCCGATGTTTATGGCAAAATCGTTGTAAAGCGACGTATGTATCCACGGAGTTTCCCAGAAGTAATCGGAGGTATCGGCAATATTGCCCGTAGAATCCGGCCAACATGGGAGCCCGATGACTTCTTCCTTCGGACGTCTGTCTGTTGTCTCTATCTTGAATCGAACGCTATTCTCTATCTTCAGGTTTTTCTGAGTCAAGAAGGTCACGCGGATGAGCGGATTGAAGTTTATCTGATGCGCCCAGGAATCTTCTGCGCTCTGGAACGGCTTCACCGTCGTCGTGTAGGTATAGTCAAACCGATGGACCGTGCTCACACTCTTGAAGCTATTCAACAGAGGAATCCTTTGCGCAAAGTTCGGGACCGTCACGCCTACACCGATCTTCGGCCACACCGTCGTCGTATCTATGTAAAGCGGGTATTCCCTGGACTGCGCGAAATCTTCTTTCCACTGCAAATCGCCGGTAATGCCGATATCCCAAATAGGCAGGGTAAAGCCGGAACCAATCTGGAAGCTACGGGAAACCGCATGGCGGAAGTTGCCCTGGTAGACAAGGGTATCGACATCCTTGCTGCGGTATTGGCCGAACCTTTCGAAATCACCGCGCGAAGTAAGTCCCATATCCCCGGATACAATATTCCACAGGCCACGATTGCGGTAGCCGTTACCAAGGCCTAATCCGTATAGGTAATACTGGAAGGGTGTCACGCCCTGCTGTTCGTACAGCTGCGCAAGTGTAAAGTTTTCACCGATGGTATTCGTGCTGGCCGTCCAGTTCATGCGAATTTCGCGCCACTTGATTTTTTCAAGAGCCTTCACAGCCATGGATTCCTTTCCGAACAATTTAACAAGGTCGACAATCTTGAGCGTGGGTGTGAATTCAAACCGGTTCGTCTGCGAAATCGTCCAGTAATTCTTTTCGAGCGTCTTCTGGTTCATGAAGTCAAAGTCATCGGGAATTGTCTTTTGCTGGTTGAAGTCAGAAGTAAATCCCATGTTGAACGGCAGGAATGGAATCAGGCGAGGATTGAAATTAACCTTGAACTGCTGGTTTCTAGAACGTTCGTTGCGGAGAATGCCGTAGGACTTGCCATATTGGCGACTACCGACGCTATCCACCTTGTAGAACGTGGTGCTATCATAAAGAATCGTGTAAGAATCCGGATTGGACATGTCGATAGCCATATCCTTGCCCGAAGCATCCTTCTTCGGAATCGTATCCGTCGGGATAATCACGAGGCTGTCGCGCGAAATATAGACCTTCCTGTCGGTATGGTCGTAATCGAAAACATACCCGCTAGCAAAAAGCCCGCCTTCATCAGTGGTAAAGAAGTTTTCTTTCACGAAGCCTTCGCGGTCGCCGCCACCATACATGTCGCGCTTGATATTCAACGAGTAGCTCGTAGAAAGGAACGACAGGATGTTCCAGCGCATGTTGAGCTTATGCGTGAGGTCCGCCGTATAGGTGACGACCTTGTCCACCTGCGGTTCCACGAAATCCGGATCTCGCACCTGGTTCACGTAGCGGACATAATTCAAATCGAACAGTGTCACATCGAACGTCTGCGGCCAAGGTTCGAACTCCGTCTTGGAGAGCGCTTTCAGGATTGCGTTTTCGGAATTCGCAAGCGATCCGAACGGCTTCATCTTGAACAGGCTGAACGTTCCGAGCTTGTATTCAAAAACCGTATGGTAAGCATACGTAGAATCTGCCGCCGTAGTCGCGCGGCCTTCGCTCTGCTTGAAAGAGTAGCTCGCCGCGGGGCGTTCCAGAAGCATCTGCGACAGCACCTCGCCCACCTTGGATTCAGAAGCCTTGTAGCTCTTGCTGTAGCTGATACTGAAGTTCTTCTCGCGCGTGTAGGATTCATAGCCCTTAGACTTGGCTTCGTCACGCAGTTCCTGTTCCTTCTTGTCAGATGTCACCGAGAGTTCGTTCTGGAACATGTCCTTCGTAAGGTTGCCAAATCCGCTATGTTCGAGCGTCAGGTCATCAGAGGGCTTCATGTACGGCCGCTTCGTCGAGCTTCTGTAGCCCAAATTCATCGGGATGCGGAATCCCAGGCTATCCGGAAGGAACTTGTTCAAATTGACCGACACGTCGGCCGACACGTCCAACTGCGAAGCTGCCTGCGACGCCTTCGGCTTCGGGGACCCACCCGTCGTCGACAGGGTCGCAAAGTTTCCATCCTGATAGCGGACGGCGCCCGAAACGGAGAGGAAGTCCGCAAAGTTCACCTGTCCCGAGGTGCGCGCCGCATAGCCCCATTCCGTATCCATATCCGACAGCCTGAGGTCATCAATCCAGAACGTTCCCTTGAGATCCGCCGGCGAGGCATTCGAATCCGCGATAATCACGAAGCGCATCCAGTCGATACTTGACACGGTGGGGTTACCGACCAGCTTAATGCGTTCATCGCGGTCACCGCCCAGTTCCCTCACGACCGGTTCCAAAAACGGCGGATGCCGACCCTGCTTCAGGTCAGAGAAGTCCGAGACATTCATCGCAAACGCGTTGTCGAGCCAGTTCTGCTCATGGCAATCCTGGTCACGTTCCGACGACGAACATTCGTATTTCACCGGGCGGAAGCTCCATTCATAATAATCCGAAGAACCTTCAAGAGATCCCGAGCCAAACTGCATCGCGAAGCGCACCGGAACCTTCTCGGCCTCGGTTACATAGTGTATTTCCATCTTCAATGACTTGTAAGACGCAAGGTTTTTCTTGTCCGTTTCGAACAGGCGCGTCACACCCACTTCCTGCCCCGGATTCATATTCTGGTAATCAAGGACAAGGGATGTTTCCTTGAGCGGCGCGTTTGTTTCGGAATCCCGCTCCGTCTTGGTATTCGGCGACTTGAAGTAAGTATTCGCATTCTCGCGGCTGTTAATGGTCGAAACCTTTATGTAGCTGGTATCCGATGTCGATACATTTTCCGAAACCTTCATCTCGTTGCCATTTACGCTCACCACCTGCGAATTCTCGTTGGAAGACGTCTTATAGAAATCCGCAACCGTAGTTTCTTCCCAGGCATTGCCAACGACCGCAAGACCCACGACCTGGACCTTCGCCTCCGCGACACCCGGATTCAGCTTTCCAATCCAGAGACGAGTGTAGAGCGCCTGAGCGAGGATCGACTTGTAGCTGCTCCCCGTCGAAGACACGAGCGTATCATACTGGTTCAGCGGGATGCGCCACTTGCGCCAGCCATTCTTCAAGCGGTCAAAGTTCGCCTCGTTCGTATCAGAAAGATCTATGCGGTAGCGGACGAAGCTAATGTCGGTATCGAGAGAACCGTTCTTGTTGATGTCCTCGGTATCGTAGGTGCGTTCACCCGAGTTGTTTTCAGTACCGTTAATCGTTACCGGCGGGTCGCTGTCGTCATCCAGGTTCTCGTCGAAGTTGTCCAGCGAGATATCCGTCGTCGGTCCCGCATTGCGAGAATTGACTTCCGAGGAGATACATCCAGAGATTCGGCAATCCCACACCTGGCGTTTTTCGTCTGCACCGCTAGTCCCGTCCAGGCCCTTGTCATGAAGTGCCGTCGTAGAGCCCAAGTCATTTTCGCCATTATAGAACCCGTCAGGTTCGTAACCATTAATGGAAAGGTCTTCGCTGACCTGCCCGAGATCGAGGTAAAGCGAGCCTACGTTTCCGCGAGCCACAATCTCGATATACTTCATCTCGCTCATGTCCTGGTAGTAGGCGCTGTTCGGACGCATGATGCCGCCCCACGAATTTCCCACCAGGTTGTCGTTCGCACGGAGCGTCATCTTCAGCACGGTCAAGTGCTGGTTGTCGACATCGGAATTGCCCACATTGGGGTAGATGTACTTGTAAAGTTCCGTGTTATTGCTGTGCCAAATGAATTCGCCCTTATGGCGGTAATCCTGATTCTCGATGTAAGTCGAAGGATTAGCGGACACACCGCCCGGAGGCGACGCATGATACCAGGAGAGCCTCGACAGCGGATAGGTCAGCCCCGAGGAGGTCGCTTCGAAATCTTCGACAAGCGCTTCGGCGTCTTCGCTCGTATTCGCATTGTGGCGGCTTCCGGCAAATTCGGCTTCGAACCTCCAGCTGGACTTTGCTTCCGTGTTAATGCCCGGAATCTTATTCACGAGGTCCGTAAACACCTGGACCGTATCCTGGAGTCTCAGGTTCATGCCCCACAGGAAACTGGAGAAGGGTTCGTTTCCGAGAGTCGGCGTCTTGGCTGTCGTGCTCTGGCTCTTGTAGAGAGCCGTAATGCCAAAGAGGGATCCCGTGCCGAATCCGTAACGTTCCAGCGGCAGTTCCGCGCGAGCACCGAGCAAAAGCTTGTTGTCTATTTCGAACAGGGGTTCGCATTCGAACTTCACCTTGATTTCCTTGTTCGGGTCAAGAGCCCGTTCGCTCAGGAGTTCGATTTGTCCCAGTTCGTAGTTCACCTCGTAGTCGACTCCCCGCGTAAGGACCGTGGAACCGGAAGTCAGCTTTTCCGTGCCCGGCGAAATATCCATGCAGGCACTTCCACTCACGGAATAGCTGGAGTTCGGGTCTCGAACGCTGATAGTCGAGCTCCGGCGCTTGCCCACGGATTCAAAATAGAACTGGCTCGTGTAACGGTTCAAGTTGTAAACAGGCAGCGAATACAGTTGCGATACCGCGTTCGAGGAATCCAGCAGGCGGAACGGTTCAAGGCAGTTCGCACGAGCGCGTTCCGTCGCATTCGGTCCGCTATACTCCGACAGGGGCTTACACGGAAGCCACATTTCACCCGTATAGTTGCCGCTCGCGTCCTTCTTGAAAATCGTGGCATCGCTCACGAGGGGACTTCCGGTCGAAGTATCCGCCACCCCTAGAGTCTTGAGGAACGAACCGGCCACGCCCGACTTGTTCTTCATGCGCAGGACAAAGCTGCTGGCGCTCGCATCCGAGATGCCGATGCTATACACATTACGCAACATCAACTTGTCGATGTCGGTCAGATCGGCAAGGGTCGCATCCCACTGGATAAGGACGACGCGTGCGCCGTCATTTACCGTTGTTCCAGTCCTTCCCGTCCCGTCATTGCTCCAGCTTGCAGCGAGAAGCGTCGAACGGGTCACGCCGTTCACCTTCACAATACCCGTCTTGGGGTCGTAGGTGAAATCGCTCGACGGGATCTCGACCATGCGTTCCACAGTCTTCTCGACAGTCTTGCCGTTCGGAGCCTTGTAGACGACCGTGATATTGTCGATGACATCCTTCGACGCGTTCATCGCGCTACGCTTGTAGAGCTTGAGGTTCGTCGCCGGATAGTTGGAAGTCGTCCGCCCCGCGATACCCGCATTGATGTAGGCGCTACGCGCCTCATGGTTCAAGAAGTAATAGCGGTAGGCAACGAACTGCTTGTCGAGCACCTGGAATTCGGTCGTCGTCTCGCTCGCGTTGATGGTGTATTCTTCCTGGCTTCCTCCGTCCTGCGAAGCAATCGTCGTGAGTTTCCAGTCGCCCAGTTTCCAGTCAGCCTTGATACCGAACAGGCCCTGATGGTTCTCCGAGTAACCCGTCAGTTCGGTACCCGAAAGCGAAAGCGAAGTCGTACCCGCTTCCACGCGCTGCAGAATGTAATCTTCGAATTCTCCCTTGAACGATTCCTCGTAGACGACGCGCACCTGGTTCTGCACCCCCAGGCCGCTTTCGACATTGTTGACCTCGACCGTGATGTAGGGACCGATCTTGCCCTTCACCATGAAGCTCGGTTCATATTCCAAGGTCGGCGAAGGCCAAAGGCTCGTCTTGGTGCTTCCCTCCGCGTCATCCAGTTCGCCGTAACCCTTGAAGCGAACGTTCATCGTTCCCTGGAGCATGAGCTTCGGCTTGTCGAAGCCGAAAGTTTTCATCCACGCAGGCATGTTCACCGGGATGGTGATATCGAACATAGAACCCGTTTCCGGAGCCTCGTACCCGCCGTCACGCTGGCCAACAAGACTGCTGAGCCAAAGGTTCTTACGGCCAATGTCGTACATGTCGGCCACGTAATCCGTGAGTTCAGGGTAATGCGCCGTCCAAAGAGTCGTCGTGTCGCGCGAGACACTGTTCACGCGTTTCTCGCTCACATCCAGTTCGCGGGTCGCCATGTTGATGTCATGGCTGAACACCTGCCCCCTGTTCGACTTCATGAGCATGGGCGAAGAACCCACGCCGCCAAAAGGCAAAAGACTGTTCAGGGGATATGTGGATGGAGGCAGGGGGAAATAGTCCAGTGTCGGCTGCCAT
The DNA here is from genome assembly GCF_002374005.1 of Fibrobacter sp. UBA3629. Lineage (NCBI taxonomy): Bacteria > Pseudomonadati > Fibrobacterota > Fibrobacteria > Fibrobacterales > Fibrobacteraceae > Fibrobacter > Fibrobacter sp. UBA3629. The sequence continues at coordinate 184,866 of NZ_DFLC01000030.1, forward strand.
TCCGTTTCGGCAGGATCCTGGGGCTGGGCTTCATCCGCATTTTCCGCTGCAGGAGCAACGTCTGCAGGAGCGCTCTCCTGAGACCACGAAATGCCGAACGCCGCAAGGCAAAGGGCAAGCAAACCCGTCGGGGCTTTATGTCCAAACTTCCTAAAAAGCAACAGTCTTAAAATACAGAATTCGGCGGCGCCAAATCCAGTAAAAAAGTTGATTTTGCGGTAAATTAGAAAATTATAACAAGGGAGAAGCTACATAAAAAGGAAATCCCCGCAAAATGCGGGGATTAAATCCTTGAATCGGGAGGTTGCTCCGAGACGTTAGATGAACGCCTCGATACCGCCCTTGCACTTCTCCCAGCTCGAATTCTTCTTGCACAGGAGTTCCATCATCTTGTCGTAGGTCGCCGTGTTCGAGAAGCCCTTCCACAAGCGACGTTCCACGGATTCACCGCTATCCTTGTCAATCGTGGTAATCGTGTCGTAGTAGGCCGGATTATCCTTGAACTCGTTAATCAGGATGCCCTTCAAGTCTTCCGTATAGATCCTGGAAGCGTACTTGAGGATGGATTCGTTGAAGTTGAGTTCGTTCTCGACGAGCCATTCGAAATCCTGGATAGGATCGCCATAGACGAGCCAGTGCTTGAGAGCGAGTGCCACGACGAGATCCCTCACGGCGCTGCGGAAGATGAACTTGTCTTCGAGGCGGCCATTCCAGGTAATCTTGGTCAGCGGGTTATCGTCGTTGGCTTCGATAGAGACACCCTTGCCCGGAGTTACGCGACGAATCTTAATCGGGAGACGGCTAAGAAGCTGCCATGCCTTCGTGAAGGCAATCGTCTTTCGCACGAAGTCCTTTTCCTTGTCCGGCGAAACGCGCACGAAGGCACCGAAGCAACGCTGGTAAAGCGTTTCCTTGTCGAAGATGCAGTCGCTGCTGCGGCATTCGCTGAGCTTGCCGTCCATCATGAACAGAGTCTTCGCAAGTTCCGGGCGCATGCGCACTTCGAGCTTGCGGGTACGGGCCTTGAGGCGCACGCCGTCCTTGTACACGTAGGTAAAGCCTTCTTCCTGGTAACGCTGCCAAATGAAGAACTGCAGGTCGTCGGCGGCACGCAGGTGATAGCTGAACACCGGGTTCTGGCGGTTGTTGGCCATGGTCACCTGGTTCAGGAAGTTGTCGGCACCGGGGTACGGCACCACGACCTTCACCAGGACCTGCGGGTTCACCGGCTTCTTGCTTCTCTTTGCATAGGTTTCATAGGTAAAGAGCGACTGGGCGCCGTTAATGATCTTTGGACGTTCGATCACGAGGACCTTCTTGCCGTCGCGTTCCTTCGCACGGAGGTCATCGCCCGTAAGGGTCATGCCGTTGTGCAGGAACGGGAAATCGTCCACGTTCACGTTCTCGTCGTCGTTACGTTCCATGGTCTGGAAGGCGTCGATGAGGGCCGCGTTCGTATGCGTGAGGTTACCGAGATAAGTACGGATGTTGCTGCTGACAATCGCCATGTTGTGCTTCGTCTTGAGGCGCTTGCCAAGAGCAACGTGATAATCAAAGATCGTGCGGATGGGGCAGAATCCGAGGAAAAGTTCACCGTGGTCGCTCGTGAGGTGAAGCGGTTCGGACTCCATCACGATTTCGAGCTTGTCGTCGGCACTGCGAAGATCCTTGGTAAGGTCGTCATGCTCGGCCATGATTTCAAGCTTCGCCTTGACTTCGTTCTTCCAGATGGCAAGCTTGCGGCGCATGTCCTTGAGGGTGCGTTCGAGTTCGGAATCAGTGAGATCGCGGCTTGCCTTGGTACGGAGAACCGTAATCTGGAGCGTTTCCATGTAGGGGCGGCTAGCCGGCGTATCTTCGTCATCCTCTTCGTCGCCGTCAGAAATCTTCTTTACATCCCACGGGTCAGCCTCTTCGCGGAGCGAAAGGAAGAACGGGTTCGTGGGGTCGCTCGTGCGGAACACTGCAATCTGCAGCTGCTTGAGGTCGGAATTCAAGTGGGCCACCACCTTTTCGAGGGGGGTATCCTCATCCAGGAAGATGAAGAACTCCATGAAGCCCTGTGAATACTGGAAGCCGTGGAAACAGCCGTTCTCGTCTAGGTTCAGATGCCGGAGTGCCTTGATTCGGTCGTTGGGATCGTTGGGGTTCAGACTCAAGAGGCTAGCGACGAATGCTAAGCGGCGTTCCTGCGATTTTGTTAGTTCCATTTTTTCCTCAATGATTCTTCTTGCGGCCCACCATATTTAGATATATAATAGACCACTTCGGATTTCGCACACTAAAAATAGTTTCAAAACTACAATTTGAGTAAAAAAATAATAAATCTTTTTGTAAAAAGACCAAGAATACCCCTAAAAATAATGCACAAATGAGCAAATTCCAATCAAAAATATCTTTTCCGGGCATTTTCCCCCGCGGATTTCGTCAAAAAAGCTATGATTTAGACGAGAACCAAAACGATCTAGGAGTGCCGTATGAATTTGCTTGATATCATCACCAAAGCCAAGGCCGAAAAAGCTAAAGTGCTGGACCTTTCGCAGAAGGAACTCCGGCTGCTTCCGCCTGAACTTTTCGAAATCGAAACCCTCGAAGAGCTCAACCTGGACCGCAACAAGCTGGTCGAAATCCCCGACGAAATTGCAAAGCTCAAGAACCTGAAGAGCCTTTCGGTGAGCGAAAACGACCTGATGGAGCTTCCCGAGACAATCGGCGAGCTCAAAAACCTGGAACACCTCTACCTGGGCTACAACAGCCTCTCGGAACTCCCGAGTTCCGTCGGCAACCTCGAGAATCTCCGCACGGTAAACATCGCGAAGAACCAGATGCTGGACCTGCCCCTCGAAATCGGCAAGTGGACCAAGGTCGTGAAGCTGTCCCTCCACGACAACATGCTTTCGGAAATTCCGGCCTCCATCGGCCGCATGAAGGGTCTCGTGAAGCTCTACCTCGACAACAACGACCTGACGGCCATTCCCGCATCCATCGGCAACCTCGAGAACCTCGAGATCCTCATGGTGTCGGGCAACAGCCTCGGCTCCGTGCCTTCCGAACTGGGCAACCTGAAAAAGCTCCGCGAACTCGTGCTGGACGCAAACCAGCTCGATTCCCTGCCGGACACTCTCGTCCAGTGCGATTCCCTGGAAACCGTATCCATTGTCGAGAATCCAATGGAAGACGGAGTCCCTCGCCAGCTCCTCGACAAGAAGGGTCTGAAGATAGACCAGTAGCCTATGCGCATGCGCCTGTGGCCACTTTTACCTATAGCCCTCCTTGTCGGTTGTAGCGATTTTCTTTCGCCTGTCGAGAGCACGCCCGAACCGACGGAATACGAGTTCAATTACTGGCTCCTGCAAAGGACCTACCTCTACGAGGACGAGCTTGCAGGTCTCCCCGAGAAGGGCGATTCCGTGCAGGCTCTTTACGGGGCGCTTTCCGATCGCTACACACGTTACGTGGAGCCCTCCCGGAGCGAAGCCGTCACCGAATCGCGCAACACGAGCATCATCACGGGCGATATCGGACTCGAATACATGGAAGATTTCAGGTTCGAGCACCCGCTCTTTGTCTATCGCGTCTACCCCGAAAGCCCGGCGGCGAAGGCCGGAGTCCCCAAGTACGGGAATATCATATCCATCAACGGGACCGAACTTAAAGGCGAAGACGCCTACAGCACGTTCCGTGCCGTATTCTCGCAATCGGCAGACATCGTCCTCGAAATCGCATTCGACAACAGCGTCACAGTCTACAGCATGCACCGTGAGAGCATCTACGCGCCGACCATCTTCGTCGACACCATCCAAGGAACGGAAGTCATCTCCATCCGCGAATTCAAGCCGAACACCATCGACCGCGAAAAAGGAACCTACGGCGAACTCCGAAACCACCTGGATTCCACGAAGGGCGACACCTCGGTCCGCATTATCGACCTGCGAGGCAACCCCGGCGGGCATGTCGACCAGTGCATTCCCATGGCAGACCTCTTCGTCCGCGCCGGGACCCTATCGACAAGGTCATGGTCGACCTTCGACGCGAGCGGCAGCCGCATCCACATGCAGCGCTCTATCCATGCCAAGGGAGGCGACCCCGGAGAATCGGGCAAGTTCATTATCCTGGCCAACAACGGAAGTGCCTCCTGCGCAGAGATTTTCATTGCAGCCGTCCGCGAGCTTACGGATATTCCCGTCGCAGGAACCACCACCTACGGGAAGGGCATCGGGCAGTCGGCATGGACCACCGTCGCAGGCGGGCTCGCGACCATCACGACCCTTGAGTTCAAGACTCCCAACGGGAATTCCTACCACAAAAAAGGAATCGTCCCCGATTACCCCTGCAAGGAAGGTGCGACCATATCCTGCGCCGTCGACGCTATAGGCACCCATTTTCAAAAATCCTTAAAAAAGGGATATCACGGCCTCCATGCACAAGAACCCACCATACTCAGGCTTAATTCTCCCGACACAGCCTATTCCGGTGGCGCATGGACGGAAAACTTGCTATTTTAGGAAAAAAGGAGACCCGCATGAACGCATTCAAACACATTGCTTTTTTAGCATTTTCATCGCTAGCGCTATTTTCGATAAACGCCTGCACAACGACATCGGGGACATGGCTGGACGACCCGTTCAACAATGATTTCGACAACCTGGCCGAAGATCAAAAAGAACTCGTTTACAACGGATTCCTGCTTCAGTCTTTCTACGTAAACGCCTCGACCGAACTGAGGGACGCCGATGTTTACGATGGCAAGGGAGCATCACACGGCTTTTCTCCGGACGATTACGAATACCCCGACGTATCGTACATGTACAGCACCATAAACGACAACTACACCAACTACTACAGCCCCCGCATTGCCGACCGGATTATCAACCTGCTGACCTACTCGGAGACCGCAATCGGCATCGGTGCAAAGGTCAAGCCGTATACAAGCCCCTCCTGCGCCGAGACGGATGAAACCTGCAGCGATTCGGTCACCGTGTTCGAATTCTCCCAAGTCTACAAGGGCGGGCCGGCGGAAGCCGCAGGCATCAAGAAAGGCGACATTGTCGTTTCCGTCAATGGGACAGTCCCGAACACGGTAGACGCATTTGACAAGCTGACCACCGGCCAGGAAGGCGAAAAAATCACCCTGGAAATTTCCCGCGATGGAGACTCCCGTGAAATCGTAATCACGCTGGCGCCCTACATCTCGCCCACCGTCTTTGTTGATGACTACAAAGGCATTCCCGTCATCACCATTTCCGAATTTACAGACACGACAACGCTCGCTTCCGGCACCTATGGCGAATTCCTCGAGGCTCTTGAAGAAACCGACGGAGCGCCGTCCACTATCATCGACCTGCGCGGGAACCCCGGCGGAAGCGTCGATCACTGTCTGAATATTTCCGCCGAACTCGTCTCCAAGAACGACACTCTGGTCACCATCATCGAGCACGGGCTCGACGAAGACTACGAAGCCGTCGTGGATACGGTCACCTACACAGCGGATTCGGACGGTCTCGGCAAGGGACGTTACTATGTATTCCTCGCCGACACCGGTAGCGCCAGCTGTGCCGAAATCATGCTCGCGGGTGTTGCGCACAATACCAAATCCCCGATTGTTGGCATGGTCACCTACGGAAAGGGAATCGGTCAATCATACCTTGGAACCTACGCAGGGGGAATCGCAGGCATCACCAGCATGAGAATCATGGACAAATACGGCAAGAGTTATCACCGGTTCGGGTTTGCCCCCGATTACGAGGAAGCGGACCCTGACAAGGCTCTCGAGAAGGCCTATTCCCTGGCAGAGGATGCAACCGCCGTCGGTGCCGTAAGCTACGGGACGACGGACTTGGGACACTTCACGCTGCAAAAATCCCAACGCGGGAACAAGAGCCCCAAACGCGGCGGAGCGTTCAAGATACTCCGCAAGCCCATTGCAAAACCGGCGCCGCTCAAGTAGCCTTCACGCCATAACGGAAAAGGACCCCGAATGGGGTCCTTTCCTGTTTACTGATTTCCGTTTGCTTAGTTTGCAGCAGCGGGAGCGGCCTCGGCCTTCGGGGCTTCGGCAGGCTTGGCTGCAGCCTTGGGAGCAGCCTTAGCCTTCGGGGCTGCCTTGGCAGGCTTTTCTTCCTTGGCAGGTTCAGCGGCGGCCGGAGCGGCGGCGGCATGCGTATCGATGAGTTCCATTTCGAATACGAGCACGCTGTTGCCCGGAATCTGCGGGCCACGTCCGTGCGGGCCATAGGCAAGGTCACTCGGGATCCATGCGGTCACCTTCTCGCCCACCTTCATGAGCTTGAGCATTTCCGTCCAGCCCGGGATGACGGCGTTGATCGGGAATTCGAGCGGTTCGCCACGGTCGACGGAGCTATCGAACTTGGTTCCGTCGAGAAGTGTACCGGTATAGTGGACCTTGACAACGTCGGAATCGCTAGGAACGGCGCCCGTACCTTCGGTAATGACCTTGTACTGGAGGCCGCTTTCCGTCGTCACGACACCTTCGGCAGTCTTGTTGGTGGAAAGGAACGCTTCGCCAGCGGCCTTGCGTTCTTCATTGGCGATGCTGTCCTTCTTGTTTCTTTCTTCCTGGTTCTTCTGCTGGAGTTCCATCAGGTTTGCAAACACGACAGAGTCCGTCATCAGGTACTTGGCGGAATCCTGCATGTAGCGTTCCTTAAATGCCTGGATAAACACATCCACATCCAGGTCGATAGAATCACGGGTCACCAGCTGGAAATGGGCCTGGTTGCCGAAATGGGCACCGAGAGCGTAGCTGTACTTCTCCTTGTCCGTATTGAGGGAGGTCTTGGCGGCCTGGCCCTGAGTACAAAACTGGTCGCATCCCGTCATCATAAGGGCAAGCGTTCCAGCAGCAACTATAAATTTAGTCTTCATAGAGTCCTCTTTTTTGTGTGTTTCTTATCACACTCTTAAAATAGCAAATCCAGCATGTTTTTTATCATGCAAAACTATTTTTTACATGGCCTTTTTCATATATTATGGGCAAAAACAATCAAGGTATACTGAACATGTGCGGAATAGTCGGCTACATCGGCCCAAATGATGCTTTACCCATCCTCGTTGGCGGTCTCAAGAAACTGGAATATCGCGGTTACGACAGTTCGGGCGTCGCCCTCATCGAAAACGCGAAAATAGAGATTGTCCGCGCATCGGGCAAGATCAGCGCCCTCGAAAACAAGCTCAAGACCACCCATATTGGCGGAAACATCGGCATCGCCCACACCCGTTGGGCCACCCACGGAGCACCGACCGAGGCAAATGCCCACCCCCACGTGAGTTACGACGGCAAGATTTCCATTGTCCACAACGGAATCATCGAGAACTACGCAACCCTCAAGGCGAAACTCATCTCCGAAGGCGTGCAGTTCAAGTCCGAAACCGATACCGAAGTCGTCGCCCACCTCATCGCGAGGTTCTACAACGGCGATCTCAAGACAGCCGTGCTCAAGACTCTCGCCAAGATCGAAGGCACGTTCGGCCTCGCCGTCATCTGCAGCGAAGAACCGGGTACCCTCATCGGAGCCCGCCGCGGAAGCCCCCTCATCCTGGGAATCGGGACCAACTCCGAATTTTTCCTTGCGAGCGACGTTTCGGCAATCATCAACCATACGCAGAAAGTCGTCTACCTCGACGACAACGACGTGGTGCAAATTAAGGACGGCGCCTACTCCATCGTGAACATGAACAGCCACGAAGTCCAGCGCGACGTTCAGGATGTGGAATTCGATGCGGACGCCATTGCGAAGGGCGGATTCGCGCACTTCATGCTGAAAGAAATTTTCGAGCAGCCTGAAGTGCTCCGCAATACCATGCGCGGCCGCCTGCTCGCCGCCGAAGGGAACGCGAAACTCGCGGGCCTCGACACGAACATCAAGGAACTGAGGAACATCAACCGCATCATCATCACCGCCTGCGGCACAAGCTACTATGCGGGCATGGTCGGCGAATACATGATCGAGGACCTGGCGGGTGTTCCGGTGGAAGTCGAATACGCATCCGAATTCCGCTACCGTAACCCCATCATCAAGCCGGGCACGCTCGTGCTCGCCATCAGCCAGTCCGGCGAAACGGCCGACACGCTTGCCGCCCTCAAGGAGGCCCAGCAGAAGGGTGCGACCGCACTTGCGATATGCAACGGCGTGGGCTCCACAATCGCCCGCACGAGCGACGGCGGCGTGTACCTGCACGCAGGCCCCGAAATCGGCGTGGCGAGCACCAAGGCGTTCACCAGCCAGGTGACCGTACTTGCGATGATTGCACTCTTGCTCGGGCGCCAGCGCAGGCTCAGCTTCGAAACCGGAGCGGACATCGTGAAGGCGATGCAGGAACTCCCCGCACTCGTAGAACAGACACTGCAGCTTTCGGACCAGATTGCGGGCATTGCGCAGAAATACGCGAAGGCGAACAACTTCCTGTATCTGGGCCGCCACTTCAACTACCCCGTCGCCATGGAAGGCGCCCTGAAGCTCAAGGAAATCAGCTACATACATGCCGAAGGCTATCCCGCCGCCGAAATGAAACACGGTCCCATCGCCCTCATCGACGAGAATATGCCCGTGGTGGTCATCGCCCCGAAGGACGCCCTGTTCGACAAGGTCATCAGCAACGTGCGCGAAATCAAGGCCCGTGGCGGACGCGTCATCGCCGTCACCACCGAAGACTGCAAGCCGCTCGACGAATTTGCGGACCACCTCATCAAGGTACCGAAGACCATCCCGATGCTCATGCCTATCGTGACATGCGTTCCGCTACAGCTCCTCGCCTACCACATCGCGGTTCTCCGCGGAAACGACGTGGACCAGCCGCGCAACCTCGCGAAGAGCGTGACGGTGGAATAAGGCAAGCCCCGAGGCTATTTGATTTTCTAGATTTGGAATCATGACCGAAATCGAGGAACAGGAAGATTACGAAGTCCGAATCGGCTCCTTTAACGGGCCGATGGACCTGCTCGTGTACCTTGTCCAGAAGAAGGAAATGTCGCTGGACCAGATCCCGATTGCAGAAATCGCGGACGACTTCCTCGCATGGGTCAACAAGATTGGGGTGACCGACCTCTCGAAGGCGGGCGACTTTTTGTACATGGCGAGCCGCCTGATGGCCCTCAAGGTGCAGGAACTGCTCCCGGCAGAAGAACGCGACCCGGAACTTGTCGAAGAATACAACGCCGACCGCGAAAAGCTCATGCAGGAGATGCTCGAGTACCAGCGCTACAAGCAGGTCGCGGGCGGGCTCCAGGACATGGAAGGCAAGAACTTCGGCACCTACAGCCGCGGCCGCCTCGAAAAGACGCAGAATGACGAGGACACGCTCGCCGATGCGAATATCTGGCAGCTGTTCCGCGCCTACCAGAAGAGCCTCAAGACAAAGATTTCGGATACGGTCCACCACATCGAACTCGACTACGTGACCATCCAGGACCGCCAACAGGCGATCAACAACTACCTGAGCGTAAACGGACGTGCGCTGTTCGAGGACCTGCTCGACAACGACAGCCACCCGATCGTCGCCGCCGTGACGTTCATGGCACTCCTCGAGATGATCAAGACCGACGAGGTCGTGTTCCGCCAGAGCGAACTCTTTGGCCCCATCTGGATCTACCGCAAGAAGAACAACGCGGAATACGCCGAAGAAATGGCGCACGAAACCGTTTTCTATTCGAAGGACCCGGACGTAAAGCCCGGACTCGTCGAAGAAATCCGCAACATGGCGCTGGCCCGCTCGCAGGCAGGCAGCGTGGGCGATATCGCCGCCGTGATGAAGGAGGCCGTGCTCTGGACGACCCGCGGGCGCGAGGTGACCGAGGAAAACCTGCAGGCCATGCTCGAAGGGCGCGAAGACCTGAGCGAAGTGCAGGAAAACCCGTTCGCCGAGATGATGAAGGAAGACGAGGCCGCCGAGGCGGCGATGTCCGGCGCTCCTGCCGAAACCGCACCAGCGGATGGTTCGACGGGCTCACCAACCGATGTACCGGTTGATAGCGAGCCACCGACAACCGAAACGGTTGCGGAATCTTCAGTAGAAATGGAGATGCCCGAACAAGTCGGGCATGACAATGAGAAATGGTTCGCCACGCCTACGGCTCACGATGACGTGAAAGAAGAACCGCAGCCGTCAGACAACATGAGCGACGAGGAATTCGAGGCGTTCATGAAGAATGCCCAGGCGTTCTACGACACCCAGGCCGAGGAAACTCACTCAAACGAAGACATCGCCGGAGAATCCGGCGATGATGATGACGACTTCCCGTCCATAGAAGTGCATTCCGGCGAAAAATAATGCGACAAGGGAGGGTTTCGCACGGGTACCTTCGGTGCAAAAATTTAATCCCAATTAATGCTCGGGGGCGGGTCCTTCAAATCCTTGTTCTGCTTGGCCGCCTCAAACTTCTTTTCCAGGAGCTCGGCGCGGTTCTTCTGCGCTTCTTTCGCTGCGGCGAATTTCGCTTCCAAGTCGGAACTGCGGGATTTCTGTTCCTTGAGGAAATCGTCGAAGGACTTGACCTCCTTCTTGAATTCCTTATGGCTCAACACCTCGCCCGTATCGGCGTCCACGACGATTTCGCCCTTGCACATGGGGCATTCGATGGTAAGCGTCCTTACGGCCATAGAGCCCCCTAGTCCCTGCGCCCGCCGATAAGGCCTGCGCGGTACGCCCAGTAGAGCAACTGGAGAATCGAGCTGATGGCAGCCGCCACGTAGGTAAGGCCCGCAGCAAACAGTACGCCCGAAACCGTATTGTATTCGCGTCCCTGTGCCACGACGTCCATGCGGGCGAGAGCCTTCTTCGCGCGGCTAGAGGCATCGAATTCCACCGGAACGGTCACCAGCGTAAAGAGCGTCGTCGCTGCAAACAGGAGCACGCCCACGATAGATATCGGCTGGCCTATCGCCTTCCCGAATCCCATGAGCATGATGCCGATAATCACGAGCCACGGTCCGAGCGAGCTTCCCAAGTTTGCCACAGGGACAATAAACGAACGCAACCACATCGGGAAATACCCCTGCGCATGCTGGATGGCATGCCCCACCTCATGTGCGGCAACCCCCGCGGCGCTAGCGCTGCGCCCGTGATAAACTTCGCGGGAAAGGTTGAGCGTCTTGTTGAGAGGGTTGTAATGGTCCGAAAGGAACCCCTGGTGTTCAAGCACCTTCACGTCGGTGATGCCTGCATCCATGAGAATAGCCTTCGCCACGTCGGCACCGGTAAGCCCGCTCGAAATTTTCACTTTCTGCCCCGCATTGAAGCGGATCTTGACCAGCAGCGAGACACCGCCCGAAAGGGCGAGCGTCACCACGAGAATCATCATGTATAAAGGATCGAAATACATCTGAATTCCTTTTGATAAAGTTTTACACCCTAAATGTATAAAAACAAAGCCGGAAAAGGTAGTTTCCTATCCGGCTTATTCGCATTCCATCGAAAAAAGCTAGCTACATGTCACCGACGTCTATCTTCACCTTGTCGCGGGCGCGGGTCAGGACAAGCCCCAAAACCAGGTACACGACCGCCTGGATTGCAAGCTGGTACAACTTGGGCGCAACCTCGTATATATCGGCCCCCATCTGCTCGATGGAGAGCCACGCCGGTATGGCAAAAGTGCTCGGCAGTATGTACGATATCGAGACCATCCACTGGGGCATCAGGTAACTGGGCCAACTGAAATTCGCAAGGAAGAGAATCGGGATGGAAAGGTACAGGAACAGCTGCATGCTGGATTCGCGACGCACAAATATCTGCGAGACCACCATGCCGAAGTTGATGACGGACGCCAAGAACACGATGGAGAAAACCACCATCGGCAACAGTTCCCCACGCCTCGGGAAATCGAACAGGTTGTAGACGATGCAGTGGTAGAACAGGATAAAAGAACAGTAATGGACAAAGTAGGCAATGGAACGGCCAAAGTAGCGGTAGGGCACCGACTCGTTCTCGACGGGGCTGTCGCGGAACTTTTTACGGAAACGCCTGTGCGCACGCGAACCGCCGAGCACACAGATTCCGATAATGAGCGACTGCTGCAAGATAACCACAAGAACACTCGGCACCACGTAGTTCGCATAGCCGCCGGTGCTGTTGAACAACGTCTGAATGCTTATCGGGAAGGGATCGCGCATGGCAATCGCCTTGGCGGAGGGAACCTTCTTCGAAAGCGCAATCTGCTTTACCTTGTTTGTAGCGCCCACTGTCAAAGCGCAAGTGGAGAACGCCGTCCCGATGGCGCCATGGAACATGGCATAGGCCCCATGCGTAAAGATGTTGACCGTCACCTGGTGCTTGCCGCGGATATCCTTCTCCATGTTTTCGGGAATGACCATGAACCCGTAAATCTCTTCGCGGGCCATCGCCTCCTCGGCGAGCCGCATTTCGGGATAGATGGATTTGACTTCGATCTGCTGGGCTGCGGACGCCATGCGAATCAGGTCGCGGGACATGGACGTGTTGTCGAGATCGACGACGGCTACGGGAACCTTCGATACCGTCTGGTAAACGTAGGGCACCGGATAGTAGAAAGCATAAATGAGGCCGGCCACCACGAGCAGGAGCACCGCGGCGGGGTCCGTATAAATCAACTTCCATTCGGCGAAGGCAACTTTCCAGAGGCGCTTGATCATGCTTGAGCCTCCGCATTCTTGACTTCTTTCATCTTGGCTTCACGACGCAGGTGCTGTTTCCAGCGCATCGACATGAGGAGCGCACCGAGCACATTCCAGAACACCGCCATCCCGATAAGGATTTTCATGCTTTCCCACGCAGAGGCCATATCCACATCGCCAAGGAGCATCGTCGATTGAATCATGAGCACATGCGTCAGCGGGAGTATAAATGCAAAACAGCGCACGGCAAAGGGCATCGCCATCACCGGAAAAGTCTGGCCAGCAAAGGCGAACGCGGGGCTTCCGATAATGCCTGCGGCACCTGTCGCCATTCTCATGATGCCAAACACGCCCACAAAAACGGTTCCCGCGCCGGAACATGCGAATATCATGAACAACTGGGCCGCAGCCGACATCACGAATTCATCGAAGGTGAGCGGAGCCAGCAACCTGTGGCAGTAAGCGTAGCAACCGACGGTTTCGAGCCAGAGCACGATGTTCATCGGGATCACGCTAGCCACCCACAAGGTAAGGCGCGAGCCGCCCGCATAGCGGATCATCTCGGTCACGCGGTGGTCTCGAAGCGGGAACGACACCACGTACACCCCGACAATCATCGCAGCGAGATGGAAAATTGCAATCACGAGGCCGAACGCGAGGAATCCCTGGTAATTGCTCTTGAGGTTCCCTACCGAATGGATTTGCACCTTCACGGGGTCTTCCATCTGGGCGGTAAAGAGTTCGCTGCCTGCAGACGCAAGCACGGAGCGGATTTCCTTGGTCGCGAACATGTTGGTGAGGTAATTCTGGCCGCTGGAATATACGGGGATGACTGGCGCTTCGAGGCGGAGCGCCCGGCGTTCCAGGTCGTTGGGGAACACGAGGAATCCCTGCAGGTCACCACGGACAACCGCATGCTCGCATTCGCTCATGTCCGTGCAAATCATCTTGATGTCGAGCACCGGACTCGAACGCAACTTCATTTCGAGCTTATCGGCAAGCTGGCTATCGTCCTGCTTCACGATCCCGATAGGCACGTGTTGCACAATCTGCGACGAGAACATCCCTATCGTAAAGAGGGATACGCCAATGGGCAACACTACAAGAGTCATCCACAACACGATATTGTGGCTGAAATAAATCTTGCGGATGGTGTTCAACAGGCCATTCAGAATCATGGCGCGACCGGATTACTTGATGGAATCGGCAGAAAGGAGAACGCTCATACCGGGGCGAAGGTTCTCGACCTTTGCCGTCGGGCGGAGGCGCACCTCGAACGTCTTGAGATCGAACCCGCCGCTTTCCTTGGAACTGCGCCAGGTGGCATAGTCGCCCACGGAAGCGATGTAGCTCACTTCCATTTCGACATCCTTGTCAAGGGCCGGAATACGGAGCACGAACTTCTTGCCCTTCGAGACATTCTTGAGCATGTCTTCGCGCAGGTGGAATACCGCCCAGGCGTCGTCCAGGTCGGTGACGGCGATGACGGGCATGCCGGAACCGACAACTTCGCCTTCCTCGGCAAGCTTGAGCGAGACTTCGCCGCTGATGGGGCTACGAATCTTGGTTTCTTCGAGGTAAGCGTCGACTTCGGCGGTGGCACCGCGGGCCTGCATCACGAGCGCATTCGCAGCGGCCTTGTCTTCGCTGCGGGCACCGGCCAGCGCCTGGTTATACTGGGCTTTCGCGGCATCGGCAGCGGACTGGCTCGCCTTCATCTGGGTTTCGGCCTCGTCGCGCTTCTGGAGCGGGAGCACGCCCTCGTTAAAGAGTTTCTGCACGCGGTCGTAGGTGTTCTTCGCAAGCGTCGCCGCATCCTGGGCGCGGTCGGCCATCGCCTTGAGCGCTGTAATGTCTTCGCTTCGGGCTCCGTTGCGGGCCTTGCTCGCCTGGGCGCGTGCGGCACCGAGGGCACCCTGGGCCTGCATCTTCTTCGCCTCGATTTCCGGGCTGGAGATAACGGCTACGATGGAATCCTTCACGACCAGGTCGCCCTCGTGCACGAACAGCCGTTCGATGCGGCCGGGAACCTTCCCGGCCACGAGCACGCGCCGTGCTTCCATCTGCCCCTGCAAGAACTGCTCACGCGGGGCAGTCGCAAACTTCTGCAACTGCATGACGCCCAAAACCACGAGCACAATCAGGCCCGCGACAACGATAACCTTTCCGAGAGTCTTAAGCACGTTCATTATTTAGCCTCCGAATTTTCAGCCGAAGATTCCTTTTGTTCATTCTCTGCAGGCGCCGTTTCAGCCTGCTTTGCGCCTTCCTGGGCCGGAGCCTCCGGTGCAGCCTGCATATCGGCAGGAGCAGCCGGTGCAACCGCATCTGCCGTGGCAGCCGTCGTATCTGAGGCAGGTTCCGCTGCGGGCTCCGCAACAGGTTCTGCCTTTTCCACAGGGCGGGTCGCATTGAGCATCGTTCCCGCATCGGCCACCTCGCCCGACGCTTCCAGAAGCCCGAGCCAGGCGACAACCGCATCAAAATGCGCCTTCAAATCGCCCACTTGCAAGCGGGCAAGAGCAAGTTCCGCATCCACCACGTCAAGGCCGGTCGCAAGGCCCGCCTCGTAGGCGCGGGTCTGGCTGCGGAGGGCTTCGTCGGCAAGTTCGCGGGTCTTCGCAAGACTTGTCAGACGGCCTCTTGCATGTTCCAGTTCGCGCCAGCGCTTTTCGACAAGCAAATTGATATTGTCGAGCGTCTGCTCTTCCTTGCTCGAAAGCGAACGTTCCATGGACTTCGCGGAGCTTACCTTGGCACGGGATTCCTTGCCCCCCAGAATCGGGAGGTCCCACTGCGCTTTCGCGCCCACCGCCCATTCGGGCTCCAGAATCGTCAAATCCTTCGTGTAAAGTTCGCGGTAGCCAAACAGGGCGACCGTCGGGAACCAGTCGGCGCGCGCCGCGCGAACGGCATCCTGACTGCGTTTACGTTCCGTGCGCAACTGGCGAAGGCCCGGATGCTTTTCACGGGCAAGCTGCTTGAATTCTTCCATGCTACGGACCACCTCGGGAGCTTCCACCGGAGTTGTCGCCGTGATGCTCGTATCCGTCTTTAAGAGGCTCGCAAGCGCCATGCGGGCAAGCGACTGGTCACGCAAGGCATCTTCGTAGGCATTCTGCGCTTCAGCAAGGGCCACCTCGGCACGGAGGCGTTCGGCCTTGCTAATCTGGCCGCCCTCTTCCAGCTTCTTGGAACGTTCCAGGTGACCTTCGAGGTTCTTCATCGTCGTCTCGCGCATCACCGTGAGTTCTTCGGCAAGGCGGAGCGTGAAATACTTCGTCGCGACATCCATCAAGATGGTGTTCTGCGCCATGTCGAATTCGGCCTTGCGGGCATTCACATTCTCCTTGGCGGCATCGTAGGCGGAATAAATCTTGAGGCCGGTAAAGATGGGCCACACGACCGTCACACGCGCATTGAAGAACAGGTCATCCTGCACCTTCATGCTAAAGTCGGTATCGCCAATCTTTTTCGAGGCCGATTCCCCATACGAATCGGCAGCCTGCTGGGCAAGGGCACCCACTTCGGGGCTCCCCATCACGCCGCTACGGATATCGCCCGCCTTCTGGTCGACCATGCTTTTCGCGGTCGCCTCGTCCAGTCCGTAAGCGTCCATCGTCTGTTTCACGGCATCGCCGTAAGCCTTCTCGTAAGCCTTCTCGTACACGGAAAGGTAAGCCTTGGAATAGGCAGCAGCACTCGCCACCTCGCCAAGGGGTTCCTGCAGGCGGCTCAAATCAATCTTTATCGGCTCGTTAATCTTCGTGACCCCGGCAGAAAGGGACACCTTAGGTAAAAATCGGGAAAAAGCCTCGCTCTTGCCGCTCTCGGCCATTTCGACCTTGGCGCGTTCCGCCTTGATTTGCGAGTTGTTGGACTTCGCCATTTCGAGGGCGTCCTGCAGAGTAAGCGGGGTTGCCATGGCAGCCATGCTGAATAAACCAATATAGACCAAGCTCTTTTTCATAGCATGTAAAAAAATACAAATTTTCCAGCCAAAAATAACTCCGCTCATCCCGACAATTGCGCAGAAAATCAGAAAAAGAAGGAGGCCCATTTTTCGGGGCCTCTTCATGAAAACTTATGATTTCATATCAAAGGCTATTTCACGCCAGGGGTCGGCTCGGCGGCCTTCCAGGCCTTCGCTTCATAACCCATAGTGGTCACGTCGACGCGCTGCAGGCTGTAACCCAGGCCATCCGCTTCAGCAAGGCCATCCCAGCCATCGGAATAGAGGGTCGCGTCGTGCCAAGTATAAAAATACTTGACTATCGAAGGATCCAGGGCGTCCGTTTCCTTAGAATAGGGTTCCTTCACCGCAATCGTTTCACCGCGGTTAGAGAGCTTGCCGCTGTAGGTAACGATCTGAACCTCTTCCGGTATCTTGTAAATACTGCGGACAACATCCGCATTCCATGCAGAAATGCCAAACGACTCCAAATCGACATCTTCGAGCACTTCCGGAATCAGGAGCATCAAGCCCTTCGCAGGGATTGTCGCATTCGAAGCGAATTCGAGGTTGATGCCTTCGACTTTCCAGCCCTTCTTTACGGACGAACTGTAAAGGGAGACGGCGGCGTCCGAAGCATTTACGATTTCCATAAATTCAAACGGGACCTTGGTCTTGACCGTTGCCGGATGGTAATGGATTTCGTTGATGTAGAGAGAACCCACCTGGAGGGCAGAGTTCTTTTCGCCGGGGGTTGCTGCGGCAAGCGGCCCTTGTGCCGTAGAACCGTCGGAAAGGTCGACAATGCCGCTTGTCGAATTCGTCGCCGGGACCCAGATACTCGATTCGTCGCCTTCCTGCGGTCCGCGCAAGTAGAACTCGCCACCATCGGGAGCGACAATCAGTTCGGCGTCAAATGCCGTATTGGCATCAAGAACGAGATAACCCTTCGCAGGGACCGTGCCCTCCTTGATAGTAAGCTTGTCCCCGCGGCGCTTGACATCGAGCCTCCATCCCGTAATATCCACGGGCTCGTCCCCCGCATTATAGATTTCGACCCAGGAATCCTCGCCAATCTTGAAAGGCTTGATTTCGTTAATGCGCACTTTCGTCGGAACAACCCATTCGTCATTACCCACACCCGGGGTGCCTTTATCGACCTTGCTCGCCGCCCAAGAATTGGGCTGAGCCGCATTTCCGCCCACATAAACAAGCGAGCGTCCCTTGCCATCGGCAAGGCTCGGCCAAGGAGGTTCGTTGCTGAACGCGCAGCTAACGTCGCCTTCGCCGTCCACCTTCACGTTCACCACGTCACCCTCGTTCACGAGTTTCGCGGACGTTCCTCCAACCCACGGGCCAAAGAGCCTTCCCGCAAAGGTCGGGTACATCTTCCTGAATTCGGCAGTGTCGTTCGCGACCACCACGTACTCGCCCTTCTTGAGAGGCTCTCCGGGGAACGTGTAGTCCACGGCACCGCTCAGGTGGAGAAGGAAGTTCTGCATGTTATCCATGTCCATGCCGCTCGCGATGTAGATTTCCACCCATTCAAGGGGCGATGTATCAGGAGCATTGTACATAATTTCGGAGCAGGCCATCTGCACCTTCGCGCCGCTCGCTACCGAAGAGCTGGACTTTACCGCAGCTGCGGAACTGCTGTTCGCGCCAACGTCCCCACTGCTGGTGGGATTTTCCGTGCTGGTCGGTTCTGCAGCCGAACTTTCGGGCTGCGGGGCCGTAGGATCATCGGAGCAAGCCGAAAACGCACCGAGCACCGCGATGCAGGATCCTGTCAAAAGCCACTTTTTCATGTTCATAAGGGCCATCCTTTTTTAAAGTCCATGCCTTTAATAAAATACTTAAAAATTGCCAGCCAGTTTTGTCCAATACGGGGACTTGAACCGGCGAGGGTTCTCGTAAACGCGTTTCCATTCGGCTGCCGCATTACCGAATTTAGAAAATGCGGCGTGTTTGAGGTTCAAAAATCTTATCAGGTCGAACATCCAGTAAGGAACCTGTGAGCAAGGACACTTCAATTCGAGCACTGCATCGGCACCGGGCTGGAAAAACCTCGGGAGACCCGTCGAATGCATGTAGTGCGGGTCCACCGTATAGTCAAATCCGTTCTCTTCGCGGAAGCGCATGCCCGTGTCGATAGTGACGCGGGAATATTCTTCACGGAGCCCGAACCAGGCGCGGCGCTTGTACTGCGTAAGCAGGCGCGGGTGCGCCCCGTAAAGTTCCGTCTTGTACAGGAAATCCTTGAGATACATGCGGTCCTTCTCGCCCTTGCAGGGCCATTCATCGGGTTTCATGTGCCAGACTTCGCCGGGGTTGATTCCCTTGATGGTCGCGCGGCTCTTGTAGCAGATGCTCTTGATCTTGCGCTTGACCTCGAAATGGAACGTGCCGTCCTGTGCGGGGTGTTCGCCGTAGGTACGGATGCGCATGTTGAAACGGTCCAGCAGTTGCTTCTTTTTCCAGCCGAGGAATGTCCACTTCGGGGTGTCCAGGTAGAGGTTCGTAATCCAGTAGAAGCCACCCGGCGTAATTTTCGAGTAGTAGTCCTCCTCGCAGTACGGCGCAAGGAAGGCTCCAATCCGGTCCGCCCATTCGACGGGGATGTGGTACTTGAGCTCGAAACGCTCGAGGAGGCTAAAACCGCGGGCTTCTGCCATATTACTTCAGAGCCTCGCGCAGGTGGTTCACAACGCCCTCACGGGCAAGGATACCCGCGTAGTTGAGCAGTTCAAGATAGCGGGCAAAGATATCGTATTCAAGCTTGACCGCCTTCATGTCGCTTTCGAGCGCGCTTTCCTTTGCACGCAGGAGCAACAGCGGGTCGGAACCGGCATTGCGTGCGAACTGTTCCATGAAGCCGCTCGCGCCCACCTGCTCCACGAATTCCTTCTGCACCTTCCACTGGCCAATCAGCGCAAGCACTTCCTCGGTGAGGCGTGCCACCTTCTGGTTGATATCGCGCACGTCGGCGAGGTAGTCACTCTCGGCATCGAGCTTTGCCACCTGGAGCTTGAGGTCGGCATCCTTCCCGCTGTCGAAGAACGGCAAGCGGAATGCCAGATTCACGAAGAACTTGTCGGCGGTCTTGCGGTTATCCTTATCCGGAACGAGGATGCTGGCCGAAGCCTCACAGTTCAAAGCTTGCGTGCAACCCGTCTCCTTTTTGAACTCGTCCACATAATCCGAATAGGCGCCCGATCCCCAAACGTCATCGGCATACAGATCCTTGTACTTTTCCATCAGGGATTCGATCTGCAGGGAGTAACCGATACCGATATGCGAAATGTAGTCGCGTCCCTTGCTCACGTCCTGCTTGGCCTGCGCCACTTCGCTGTCGCGCTTGCCGCGCGCCATGGCCACCAGCGGGAAGTTCTCGTTCACTTCCACACCGTTGGAGAGATTCTGGGCAAGTTCATCCATGGTCGGGAGGAACGAGGAATCGAGCTCGACGCCTTCGAAGTCGGGCACCCAGATTTTCATCTTGAGTTCGGCATCGCGGAGCGCCGTGCTGTCCGAAAGCAGGTCAGCCTTGATGGTGGCGCTCTTTTCGAGCGTAGACATCAGGTCTTCGGCATTAAACGAGGCAGAACCCGACTTGAGGTGCAGCACCTCGATGCGGTCGGCGTTCACCTGCAGCAGCTGCTGATTGATGGCATTTATCTTCTTGCGCATCACGTAACGCACGCCGCGTTCGTAACGGTCGTAGAGCAACAGCGAACGTTCGACGCCGAACCTCGCCTTCTCGTAATTCCTTACGGCATCGGCCCTTTCCTTGTCGGCACTGCTTTCGCCGAAGGTCTTCGGGCTCATGCGCAGTTCAAAATCGTGCTTTGCAAAGCTGAACCCGTCAAGCTGGTAACGGAGTTCCAACTTGTCCCAGAGTTTCGTATTCCGTTCGCCCGAGGTGGCCTCGGAACGCTTCTGCGCCGCCTCGTAGCGGGGGTCGTTCTTGGCCGATTCTACAAGCTTTTCCCATGTGAGCGGTTCCGCGAATACGGCTGCCGCAAGCATGGCGGGGAGGACTGCAATGCGTTTCATTACTTGTTCTCGTTCTTCTTGAGTTTCTTTCCGCTAGTTTCAGAAATGGTCACCATCTCGCCCAGCAGGAACGGATTGTTTTCGGGAATCTTGATGGTCACTTCACGGCCGTAGACCGGCATCTCGGGCATCTTCCACATGCGTTCCGGGAATGCGACAATACGGCTCGAAAGACCGACGACCTCGCCCACCACGGCCTTGCCCGTACCGGCAAGCGTAGTGACCTTCACGGCCTCGCCCAGGTCCATGTTCTGGTAAATCTGTTCGTTGATGTAGCCGCGCACGAGCGTCGGGGACTTGTGGGCCAATGTCACGATAGGAGCAAAGCTAGACACCTTCTCGCCGTCGCGCACGTTCACGTCGCCCACGACCCAGTCTTCCTTCGCAATCTGAATAAGTTCTTCCTGCTGCTTCTGCATTTCCTCAAGTTCCTTCTTGAGGTTCTCGGCTTCGCTCTTGCCGCTCGCCTTCTGGAGCTTGCTGCTACCGCGGAGGAGAGCAATCTGCTCGTTCGCGCTCTTTGTGGCAAGGGCAAGCTCGTTCTTGAGGCTCTTGATGCGCATCGCCATCGCGTCGTTGCCGTCGCTCTGGGATTTGGAGTTCGAGAGGCTCTTGAGCTTTGCAGAAATCGCCTTGTTGCTCTGGTATTCGGCTTCGAGGTTGCGGATTTCGGCGGTGAGCGTCAGGCGGCGGGTTTCGAGGTTCGCCTTCACGTCGGCCACCTTCTGGTCGATTTCGGCGGAACTCAGGTTGCTGCGGCCTTCGAGAGCGTCAATCTCGCGGGTGAGTTCGGCAATGCGGAGGGTCAGGTCGGGGCGGTTGATCTGGACAATCGTATCGCCCGCATGGATTTCCTGACCGGGAACCACGTGCACCTTCACAATCTCGGTAGCGCTGGGCACGCTGATGATGGTTTCGCTAGCCTCGGCGATACCCCTGAACATGGCGACCTTGCCCTGGTAGACGACACCGAGCACCACGGCGATGATGACGCACAGGATCCAGGCGATGGAGAGCTTGTGACTGTAAACGTAGGCCACGCCCGCATTGTTCTTGTGGGTGTTCCAGAAGTTGTCGAGCAAATCTTCGAGCTTGTTCATTCCCGACCTCCCCTACATTTCCGTGGTAGCATCTTGCATCATGAACTGCACGTCCGAGATGCCTTCGAGCTTAGACAGTTCGTTCAGGATTTCAGCGGCGGGTTTTGTGGCCCGCAAGCGCACCTGGTAGGCGACATCGAGGCGGGAACCGCCATCGACTTCGCGCATGGTAATCAAAATAAACGTCTTGAGGCTCGTCTTCATGATATGTTCGACCTGTTCGCGGACCGGGCCTTCGTTGGGGAGGGCGAAACGGAGCATGCCATCAAAGAAGTGCTTGGTGCCGAGACCCGTGCGCGAAAGGAGGAAAGCCACACAGCAGAAGGCGATCGTACCGCCGACAGCGGCACCCCACGCATACACGCCACATCCGATACCCGCACCCAGCGAGGCGAATATGAACATGATATCGCGCGGGTCCTTGAAACTCGTGCGGAAGCGGACCACCGAGAGCGCACCCATCATGCCGAGACCGCGTCCGACGTTATCGCCGATGGCCTGCATAATCATCGCAGCCGCGACCGAGCTCAGGACAATGCCCTGGACGAAGTTGCGGGAATAGGAAAGGCCGAGGAACGTCTTTTCGTACGTCCAGCCTATCATGGAAGAGAGGATAAAAGCCAAGGTTAGCGTATAGATCAACGTGATAATCGTCGCGTTGGTCGTACTGGATTGGACCGCAAGAAGGTCGAGCATGTTTTACTCCATGTAGGTTTGCTTTTTGTCCCCATAATCTACTTAAAAAATGCCGTTTTTAGAGCAATTTCATGTAAAAATGGGTCAACAAAGAGCCATTATAATAACGTTTCATCCGAAAAATAGATAAAAACTCCCGAAATTCCTTGTAAAGAAGCGTTAATAAAGCATTCTCCGTTGTAAAAGAGAACATCAAAAAAGGGCATTTTTCCGGAACTGTTCGTTCCACAAAAAAAGATGGCCGCAAGGCCATCTTTTTTTCAAATCCAAGATTTGAGGAAGAATTACTTCTTCAGGAATTCATTAATTCCAGCCGCGGCTCTGCGACCCTCACCCATGGCGAGAATCACGGTTGCGGCACCCAGCACGATGTCACCACCGGCATAGACCTTCTCCATAAAGGTCTTGTTGGCGGTTGCATCTTCGAGAAGGATGTGACCCTTCTTGTCGACGGAGAGTTCCGGCGTGGTGTTGCTGATAAGCGGGTTAGAACCGTTACCGATAGCAACGAGCA
>NZ_DFLC01000039.1:0-35770 GCF_002374005.1 Fibrobacter sp. UBA3629
GCTGCTGGATAGATCCTCGACCGGAGCCGAGGATGACGAACGAACCGAGCTGCTGCTTGCATCGTCGCAGTCCTCGCAGACGCTCGACGAGGAATCTTCCCCGGGCCGCACGAAACTGCTCTCGTCGTCATCACAGGCGGCAAGCGCAAGCGTCAATGCAAGAGCAAACACAAGACGCACAGATCCTCGCCTGCACGAGGATGACTGCAGAAATGCGGTTACCACATGACCAAATGGTGCTTTTCTAATGATAGACATACTCTTCGTTCCTTCTATCCAAAAATTATTAAAGTTTAAGCCTTTTTGGCGGCGGGTTTGGCTGCGGGAGCCTTCGATGCGTCGGTCTGCACGCCGATATCAATGGTGCCGAACTTGGCCTCGTAGGCCTTGAGCGTCGCAGCGAGCATGATGGCAAGCCTCTTTGCGGTGTACGGGGTCATCACCACGCGTTCGGCGATATCCACGTTCACCTTGCCCTGCCCCATGCTCCATGCCTGGTTCAGGCCAAGGAGCATCATGATTTCTTCGCGGCCGCCCACCACGTTGGTGGCGTTCACGTAAAGGCTCTTCATGTTGGAATCGTTCCACACGACTTCGGGCTGTTCATTCTGGGCTTTCTTGTTTTCGGGCATATAAAATCTCCAATATGATTTTTGTTATTTTGTTGTAATTTTAGTAAATTATTTTGTTCACTATCAGATAACAGACAAAATATTTACTACAAAAAGCATACAACATTTCTTATCTTCATTTCTGACATACGTTTAACGCATCTTGTAAAAAATTATTTTACATGGTATGACAGCGTAAGTTATCCTCAAATACAAAAACAACATAATACTATTTTGTCCGTTATTGACAAGTTTGTCGAAGTATTCTATCTTTCCGTCCCGTTTTGGGATGTTCAGATTTTTAAATAGTCTCGAACAAAGGTAACAGGATGAACAAACTAGTCACCCTTCTTTTTGCGCTTTTCCTGGCCGCATGCTCGGTCACGGATTCCGAAAGCGACGACTATTCCAAGTGGGAATTTTCAGGCTACGTGCTCGACGCCAGCAACGGCAAGGGGCTAGAGGGAGCCACCATCAGCTACCAGGTCGCCGACGGCAAAACGCTGACGGCCACCACCGACGAGGACGGCGCCTTCTTCATCGACAGGCTCCCCTACGGCTCGATAAGCTTTTCGTTCAGCTACGCAAAGGTAAAAGGCAAGGACACGCTCCATTACGCCCCCAAGGTGCGCACGGTGGGTTCCACCAACGAATCCTCCTCGATGCACGGGATCGTGGCGAGCGTGAGCAACGTAATCCGCCTCAGCCCCCTGAACGCGGGAATCACGGGCGAATACTACATACATGACCCGCAGACGGGCGCCGCCCTCCCCGTCCAAAAGGCAAAGGTCTGGATAACCCACGCCGACACCTCCTACATCAACCTCGACGAGGATTCCTTCAGCACAAAGACGGATTCCCTGGGCAAGTTCGAGTTCGAGGGGCTCCCCGCCGATTCGGGGCTACTGCTGAACATCGCCCCCTACACCCACAACGGCCTGCGCTTCACCCTGCCCGCCACGGTGCTCCCGAGACTCGCCGCCGAATCGAGCAAGGACATCGGCCGCGCCTACCTGCCGCAAGACACTTCCATCACCGTCCCGTTCCGCATCAAGGCGAGCAACGTCATGGATACCGACCAGAAGGGCTACAAGAACGTATCGCCCCTCGCGGTCCCCTACTTTGTTTTCAACGAGGCGATTACCGAAAACAACCTGGGTGTGAGCATGACCGGCGACACGGCTTTCATCCTGACCCCGCAGGTCAAGGGCGACACGCTGTTCCTCAAGCACGACAGGCCTCTCCCCGCAAGCACCGAGTTCTCGACGACAATCGTCACCTACACCAAGAAGAAGAACGAGCGCATCGAAATCACGCTCGACGGGGCTTCCGCGTTCACCACCGACCGCGGGCTCTACGCGGTCACGAGCAACGCCTGGCCGCAAAACGAGAAATACAGGTCCAGTTTCTCCATCGACGACACGCTGTGGGTCAAGTTCTCCGAAAAGCTGAGCAAGAACGTGGAACGCGTGCAGTGGCACTTTATCGCGAAGGCATCGAGGACCATCTCGTGCAACGGGAGTTTCGCCACGGCGGACGCCTGGATAAGCAAGGACACGCTTTTCGTGCAGATGCGCGAGAAGATTCTCGACGCGAGGACACCGGGCGATTCCGTGGGCATGGACGTCACCGTCTACGCGGAGAACGGGCTCTACCTCGAACACCTGCTCATCATGACCGAACTCGAAGTTCCGCCGTCGTCTTCCAGCGTGGCCGATTCCACGGCAAGCTCCAGCAGCGGGGTGCCCGAGTCGTCAAGTTCAGCCGCAACAGCGTCCAGTTCGAGCAGCTCGTCGACCTAAATGAAACCGCTGTTTTTGACAACCGCCCTATTCGCCATCGGTTCGGCCCTCGCGGCCGGTTTCGACGGCGTGACCGAACCCATCGACCAGGCAAAAATCGGATTCACCGTCCCCGGCAAGATCGACCGCATCTGGGTCAAGGAAGGCGCGTTCGTGCACAAGGGCGACACGCTCGTGAACCTGGTCAAGACGGAGGAGGAGCTCCGCGCCCGCATCACAAAGATAAGCGCCGAAGACACCTCGAGCGTCGTTTCGGCACGGGTCAAGATGGAGACCTACGAAAAGGACTGGACGGTAACCAAGAAGCTCTACGAAACTTCGAACTCCGTGAGCGCCGAACAGCTCTGGGAACGCGAGATGAACTACCGCGTGGCGAAAGCCGAATGGGAAGCCGCCAAGGTGAGCAAGTCCAAGGATTCGCTGGAACACCGCATGGCCCGCGCGCAGCTGCAAAAGCAGTATCTCATCGCCCCGTTCGACGGCGAAATCGTCTCCATATCCAAGAACCGTAGCGAAAGCGTGGAGGCGCTAGAACCCATCGTCGAAATCGCCGACGTCCGCACCTGCCGCATGACTGCCTACATCATCGCGAACAAGGCGAGCAGGCTCAAGGTGGGCCAGACGGTGAAGCTCCTGCTCGACGGCTCGTCGCAGGCCCGCAACAAGAAGGGAACCGTCGAATATATCTCGCCCGTGGTCGACAAGGCGAGCCTGCTCCGTACGGTCAAGGTCATCTTCGACAATTCCAACCGCTCCGTAGAACCCGGCGTCACCGGCAAGATTATCCTGCAATAATGCCCATGCACGCCGCATACCTGCCCCCGTTCGCTCTCGCGCTTGCCCTCGTGGCGGTACAATCGCCCGCGGCGGAGGCCGATTCGGCAGGCACGACGACTCCAGGGGATTCGCTGGTGCTCGAACTCAACGAGGCGCTCAAGGTGCTGATCGAAAACAACGCCGACGTGCAGGAGGCGAAATACAACTGGATCGCCCAGGCCGAAATGGCAAAGGGCACGTACGGCGAATTCGAGCCGCACCTCGTGGGGCGCATAAACAAGGAACGCGCCGACAAGCCTAGCGCGCTCTTTACCGAGACGCGCGACGAATACAAGATTGGCGTGCAGGGCAAGCTCCCCACCGCCACCGAATACAACATCGGGTTCAACCAGGCGACATACACCCACAGCGAATACACCTCCGAGCTCTATTTCGGCGGCGAACTGCGCCAGCACCTGCTCAAGGACGGCCTGCTCTACTTTGCACCCACGAGCAACCTGCGGCAGGCCCGCCTGCAACAGGAGATCGCCTACCAGAAATACCGCAGCGCACTCGGCGAAATCCTCGACAAGTTCTACGAAGCCTACTGGAACTACTATTACGCCGAACAGACGCTGCAGTTCGCCACGAAATCCGCCCAGGTCGCAAGGCAGATTGCCGAAGACGCAAGCAAACGGCTACAGCTGGGCATGCTTTCGGCGCTCGACCAGCAAAAGGCCATCGCCGAATACTCCGACCGCGAAAGCGCGAGGCTCTCGGCAATCGACCAGCTGAGAAGGGCGAGGCTCGAACTTTTGCTCACGCTCTCATCGAGCAAGTACGTGCAGGACTCCCGCCCCCTCGCCATAAGGCCCCCGAACGACAACGATACCGCAGCGGGCCCCATTACGCCCGCAGCGGGCGATTCGAGCGCAAACGCAGATTCGTGCCGCATGCACCCCGCCTACCTGCAGCAGCTTGCAGAACTCGACCTGCGCGAAGAGGGCCTAAAGCAGCACCGCACCAGGGCGCTCCCCACGCTCGACCTTGTCGGGAACTACGGCATCCGCAGCCGCGACAGCGACGCAAGGCGCGCCGTGCGCGACTTCAAGCATGCCGAAAACAGGCAGACCGTACTTTCGGGCGGAATCGAAATCGACATTCCCCTGTTCGCGAACATGGGCGAACGCCACCAGGCCGCCGCCGAAAAGATAAACGTGCGCGCCGCCCGCGTGAGGCTCGCGCTCATCCAGGACAAGCTTGCCGAAGAACTCCGCAACCTGCAGAAAAGGGCGACCGAAATCCGCGAACAGACGAGGCTCAGCCAGATCGCGGTCACCTACCACGAAACCGAGCTGCAAGAAGAATTCAAGAAGATGGAACTCGGCAAGAGCAACTACCACGTGATTTTCGACATGGAAGAGGACCTGCGCAAAGCCGAGCAGCGCCACCTCGAGAACATCCGCGACATGCACCTTGTCGACGTCAAGCTCCTGCTCGCCAAAGGCGCGCTCCTCCGCGAAAACGGACTCGAGACATGGAACCAGGGTACCCCCACCCTACGCAAGGAACTGCTGAATGAATAAGACGACGCCACAGATCGACCCGGCCAAGATACTCAAGGCAATGCAGGGCGCGCTGAACAGTTCCAACGCGAAAATAAGCCAGATGACGCAGGTGTTCGACGTGGCACAGACCGTACTCGCCTGCGACAAGTTCAAGACGGCAAGCCTCGCGCTCGCAAGCGGGCTCTGCGACAAATACGGCGCCGAACGCGTGAGCCTCGGCTGGGTCAAGCACGATTACGTTGTACTGAAGGCGCTCAGCCATACCGACCATTTCGAAAAGAAGATGCAGGTGGTGAGCGACCTCGAAGGCATCATGGAAGAGGCCTACGAGCAGGATGCCGCGGTGATCTACCCCGCACCCGAAAACAACGTTCTCTCGATTCGCGAACATGAGCTCTACAGCGCGGCCTACCACACAAAATACATCCTGACAGTCCCCATCCGGAACGGCGAAGACATCGTGGGCGTAATCTGCTGCGAACGCAATTCCAGGCCGTTCAGCGACCTCGACAGCGAACAGGTGTACCTGACGTCCACGCTCTGCAGCGCACGCCTCCTGGAACTCTACACCAAAAGCAGCTGGTTCGGCCTTCGCATGGCAAGGGCTATACGCAAGGGGCTTTCCAAGGTTTTCGGAATCGAGCACACCTGGGCAAAACTGCTCGGGCTCATCGCCATCGCGTTCATCCTGTTCGCGACGCTCTTCCCGCTTCCGTACAAAGTAAGCGCACCGGCAATCCTCAAGACCGACAAGATTATCTACACTACGGCCCCGTTCGACGGCTACATCGACACCGTATTCGTAAAGCCGGGCGACGTGGTATACAGGGGTTCGCCCCTGCTGCGCCTCAACCAGACGGAGCTTCGGCTCGAAGAGGCCGACCTCATGGCCCAGGAACAGGACAGCCGCCGCGAAATCCAGAAGGCGCAGGCCGCGCACGAGCTCGCGGAGATGCGCATACACCAGGCGCGCCTCGCCCAGACCCAGGCAAAACTCAAGACCGTGCGCTACAAGCTCTCGATGGCGACCGTGGTCGTGAACGTCGACAGCGCCATCATCATCGAAGGCGACCTGCAAAAAAGGCTCGGCGCCCCCGTGAAGCAGGGTTCCGAACTGTTCCAGATGTCATCCATCGAAAACATCTACGTCGAAATCAACGTCCCCGAACAGGAACTCCGCAACGTGACCATCGGGAACCAGGGCCTGCTCGCCGTCAAGAGCCGTCCCGACTACGCCTACCGTTTCGAGACCAAGCGCGTAAGCCCCACCGCCGAAGTCAAGGAGCAGGAAAACACGTTCGCCGTGCGCGGCGAGTTCGTGTACGGCACTCCCGCATGGTTCCGCCCCGGCATGACGGGCATCGCGAAGATTTTCGCCGAAAAGCACACTCTCTGGTGGATCCTCTCGCACCAGGCCATCGACTACCTGCGCATAAAGCTCTGGTGGTAAAAAAATTTATTTTCCCACTTTTTTTGGGAAAAATCTATATTAAAGGCATGGCTGAATCGTGCGAAAAACAGAATATCACTGCAAAGCTAGTCGAATATTTCGGGAATAAGCCCGAAATCGACTCGGCAATTCTGTTTGGCTCCCTGGCCAAGAACCAGTTCAACGAGCACAGCGACATCGACATCGCCGTCCATTCGCAGAACGCCCTCTCCTACGACAGCCTTGCCAAGATGCAGGTGGAACTCAGCCTGCTGTGCAAAAGGGAAGTCGACATCGCCGACCTCTCAAAGGCGGAAGGACTCTTTTTGCATCAGATCATGACGACAGGCGAACGCATCAAGTTCAACCACGACGTGTTCCACAAGTACATCATGAAAGCGCTGTATTTCTACGAGGACTTCCTGCCCATCCAACGCGCCTGCCGCGCCGAAAGAATCAAGAGGTTTCTCAATGGATAAGGACCTACTGCAAAAAAAAATTGAAATGCTAGCCAACTGCATCGAGCGAATCAAGTCACAGAAGGTGGCTAGCCTCAAAGATTTGGAAGCCAGCCTGGACAAGCAGGAAATTATCATCCTGAACCTGCAACGCGCCGTGCAGATTTGCATTGATATCGGCAACCATATACTGCTTGACTTTTCTGTCACCCCCACCACCATGGCCGACACATTCAGGTTCCTCGCCGAGAAAAATGTCATCTCGAAGGAGAATGCGGACAACCTAGCAAAGGCCGTCGCATTCAGAAATATCGCGGTCCATCAATACGACATCTTGGACAACAAGGTCATTTTCCAGATTGTATCTGGGCACCTGAACGACTTTACGGACTTCGCCGCAAGCATTGCTGCACTTCGCGTACAGCATTCTTAAACATTTTTTTACCAACAAAATGCCATATTCCACGCGGGAATAAAAAATGCAGGGCGGGAGCAATTCGTTTTTGTATCTTTGCTCTCATGATGATTCCAACGTCTAAAAGATTTACCCGTGTGGCCGGTTTTCGCGGCCGCCCCGCACAGCAGAGTGCGGGCCTGTTTGCGCTGTTCCTTTTCGCATCCCTGATTTCTTGCGCCGGAAACGGCGACCCGCTGACAAACCCGGAACCGAAGGCTGCAGGAGACTCCCCCGCCACCGCGGCCCAGAACTATTACGACTATGACAATTCGAGTGCAGCTCCGACGGGCTCGGGCACGAATGTTAGCGCGGCTCGCAATCCGGACGGCACCATCGGCAACGCGGGCTTCAGCTTCAAGTTCCCCGGCGGCGACTGGACGGTCATCGGCGGCGAGGACGGAGCCCCCTACGAGTTCTACAACGCGAATTCGGGCAGGCGCGCGGTGCTACGCGAGGTAGCGCTCGACGAAGGCGAGCCCATGAACCTCATGGACCGCGCCCGCATGGAAATGCAGAGCCTGGAATCTAGCGGCAAGAAGGCGACCTTGAGCGAGCTCAATCCCGAGGAGGCGTTCGGCACGACCGGCGCGTTCTTCGACATCGCGGGCAAGCGCTACGAGACCCCGTACGAGGCCGTGGGCATGGTAACGGGCAACGGACGCAGCGTCTACACCCTCACGCTTACCGCAACCGACAACGTACCCGCAAAGGACATGCTCAAGGAGGAATGGAAGGAATTCTTCAAGGGATTCACCCTCAACGAAATCGCCGAGGAACAGGGCCCGGAACTCTCTCCGGAACGCATCCAGAGCCACACTTCCGCAGCCCTCGGCTACACCTGGAGCACGAAGGACACGCTTTGGCATTTCTGGAACGGCATCGCGAAGCAGAACAACGACCCCGACCTGGTGCTCACCGACAAGTCCGAGGAAGTCTCGCTATTCGTATATGGCGCAATCCTCCCACCCGACGTCATCGGCCAGCAGGACATGTTCAAGGTGCTCCTCACCCGCCTCGGCGTCGACCCGAACAATCGCACGCTCGATGCCCGCCGCGTGAAGGTCGGCGACCGCTACGCCCAGGAATTCACGCTCACCCACATGGTCGGCAAGTTCGACTTTAGCTACAAGGGACGGTTCTTCTACGAGAACGGACGCGGAATCCTGATTGCGGCCTGGACGCAGGGCGCGACGCAGAAGAAATACGCGAAGGCAATAGACAACGCCATCGAAGGGCTAAAGACCGGAGCCGTGCCCGAAATCAAGGACGACAGGAAGCAGAACAAATTCAACGCCGCCGTCATGAACCAGGTGGGCATCCTCCGCCTTGTGGAAGACCAGCCGCTCGTGGCGCTCAGCTACTTCGAGCGCGCGAACAAGATGGACCCCGAGGAACCGCTCTACCTCGTGAACTGCGGGTTTATCTACCAGATGAAAGAACTCTACGGCCCGGGCATCGCCTACTTTACAAGCCAGATGCCGCTGGTGCGCAAGAACGGGAAACTCCTCTCCATCCTCGGCGAAATGTACGAGGTGCTGTTCGACTACAGCCACGCCCGCGAATGTGCGGAAGCGGCGCTCCAGTTCACGCCGAACAATCCCGAATACGTCATCAACCTCTCCGACGCGCTCTGGGGACTCGGACAGCGCCACCAATCGCTTGTTGTGGTGCAGCGCCTCTATGACACGCAGCCGAGCAGTCGCCTGGGCGTGTACCTCGCAAAGACCTACATGGGCCTCGACCAGTACGCCGAAGCCGTCGAAATATTATATGGGGTACGAGGCCGGTTCGGGATGAGCAAGGATTTGGGCGAAACCCTCATGGACGCCCTCATGTTCCTGGGCCGCTACGAGGAAGCCCGCGCCATCAGCGAAGAGACTCTCCAGAAGGAAAAGAACGATTACAAGCTGTGGACCATGCACGGTAAAATCCTCTTCTACAGCCACAACTACCGCGACGCCGAAAAAGCGCTCACCAAGGCGCTCTCGCTCAAGGCCGACAACGAAGACGCGAAGAGCTTCCTCAGCGCCACCAAGGCGTTCCTCGGGAAGGCCGACAACCGCACGCTGCAAAAACCTATCACGCCCGTGGAAGAACGTACCGCGAACATCAAGAGCCTGCTGAGCGCAAAAGCCAAGCAGGAAGCCGTCGAGGGCGACTTCCCCGCCGTGGTGCACTACCGCAAGGAATGCCTGAAGGCCGAAAAGAACCAGCCGTGGAGCAGGAGCGAGGAAATGCTCATGGAAATCCTCGACGTGCGAGGTGCCGCCATCTACCGCGAGTTCACCTTCGATTTTCTGCCGGGTTACGACCGCATATTCCTCAACGCGCTCGAAGTGTACGACAGCAACTGGAACCTGAAGCAGAAGGCTAGCCTCAACGGCGCCTACATCACCTACGCGACCGAAATCGGCGGCAAGAACGAAAGCCAGATGGCGCACTTCCCGCTCTCGGAACTCGCGCCGGGCGACTTCATTTATCTGCAGTTCAGCCGCACCGCCATCGAAGCGAAGGGCATGATTCCCTACACCGACTTCGTGAGCAGCAAGGACGTTCCCGTGGGCCAGTCCATATTCCGCGTGTACGCCGACACGAACGCGTTCACCACCGAGGAATACGGACCGCTTGAGCGCGAGAACATCAAGGGCGGGCGCGAATGGAAAATCGAGAGCCCGGTCGTGATGCGCAAGGAACTCTACATGCCCGTGTACCGCGATTTTGGCGCAGGCCTGATGCTCACCGGCAAGCAGCAGTGGAAGGAAGTCGGCGAAGACTACCAGAACCTCATCAAGCACCAGTTCAAACAGGCTGTGAGCGTGCGCGAGAAGGCATTCGAGGTGAAGGGCAACAAGATTGGGAACGAGGCCGTCAAGGCAATCGCGAACTTCGTGCGCCACGATATCCGCTACCGCGATATCCGCTTCGGCGGCCACAGCCTTATCCCGCAGACCGCCGAAGTGACGCTCAAGGAGCGTCGTGGCGACTGCAAGGACATGGCTCTATTGCTTAAAGAAATGCTCGCAACCATCGGCGTCAAGAGCTACCTCACCGCAATCCACCTCACGGAAGAAGGCTTCTCGCAACTGCCGACCATCCAGCAGTTCAACCACATGATTCTCTACGTGCCCAAGCAGGACCGCATAAGCGAGATGTGGATCGACGCGACCGACAAGACAGGCAACGACCGCCCCGTCCCGCTCGACATGGAAGGGAAAGTGGCCCTCATCATCGACGGCGAGAACAGCCGCGTGACGCAGACGCCAATACTCGAAGACAACCAGGAACACAAGATTGCGATTGACCACAGGCTCTTTATCGGGAACGACGGCACCTGCGAATTCCGCGATTCCGTGACGCTGGAAGGCAAGTTCGCAAGCGCCATCCGCAACAAGTTCTACGGGCGTGAAGTCAAGGAGCAGGAAAAACTCATGGAAGACTTCATGGCGCAGGGCGTACCCGACGTGAACATCTCGAAGGTCGAAATCAAGAACCTCGACGAGTTCAACAAGCCTCTCGTTCTCGTTACCACCTACGGGTCCAAGGCGTACTTCGGGCAGGGCGGCGAAATGAAGGGGCGGTTCCCCAACGTTTGGGAGCGCAGCCTGTTCAAGATGCCCAAGGTCGCAAAGCGCCACCACCCCATCCGCATGCCGCACGAGACGCAGTTCCAGTACAGCCTCACCGTAAAGGCTGCCGACGGCAAGAGCGTGAACGTGGTCGGCCCGAAGGCACTCGCCCGCGACGCTGACTACGTGAGCTTCGAGAAGGGAGTAAACGCCGGGGCGCAATCTTCCATCAAGTGGACGACGTTCGCGCTGTACGCCGACCCGAGCGAATACAACAAGATTCGCGAGGAATGGGACTACCTGCTGAGCGAAACGAGCCCTATGATAACAATAAAGTAATCACGGCATACAAGTATGCCGTGGCGCTTGCTTGCGCAAGCAAGGATGCAAAAGCGAGCCGCTACATAAAACGCAAATTAGAAAAGGCCCCGGGCGGGGCCTTTTAGATTTAAAGCGCTGGAGCTAGTTTTCGTCGAAGTCGGCGAGATCTTCTTCGGCTTCCTTGAGGTCGGCCGCATCCGGGCCTTCGCCAAAGTCCTCGTCATCCGCCTCGTCGAGCGAGTCGCCGCCCATCGAGCCGAGCGTGTATTCGACCTTGCGGGCTTCCTTGGACTGTCCGAGCTTGAGGATGGCGGCACATTCTTCGCAGTAGCCGAGGTCCTTGTCGACCCAGAATTCCGGAGAGACGAGATTCTTGTTGCAGCGGGTGCAAATCTGCGTCGCGACTTCACGGGTAAACGCGAGGTTCTGCTCTTCCAGTTCCTTGAGAATACGTTCGGTCAATTCTTCCTGCGTCTCTTCGGCAAGAGAAATCTTGTGGCGGATGGCCATCGTCGGCTTCTTCTCGAGCTGCTTCAGTTCGGAAGACACCTTCTTCTGGTTGACCCTCTCGGCATCCTCGTTGATTTCGGTGAACATGATGGTCTTCGAAAGCTTCTTGCCACCCTCGAGCAACAGGGCGAAGGGAACGAGCTTCTTCTTGTCGTTCACCGGAGCGGGCTTGGCCGGTTCCTTGGCGGGTTCATTGACAACTTCCTTGACGGCAACGTCCTTTTCCTCGGATTCCACCTTCGCCGGTTTCTTGGCAGGAGCCGGTTTCTCTACCGGAGCAGGCTTCTTCTCAGGAGCGGGCTTCTTTGCAGGAGCGGGTTTGGCCGGGGCCACAGGCTTCTTTGCAGGAGCCGGCTTTGCAGCGGGCTTGGCCGGCTTCTTTGCGGGAGCGACTTTTACCGGAGCAGCCTTCTTCGCAGGAGCGGCTGGCTTTTTCGCCGGGGCGACCTTTGCAGGAGCGGCCTTCTTCGCAGGGGCGGGCTTCTTCGCGGGAGCAACCTTCTTGGCCGGAGCGGGCTTCTTTGCAGGAGCAGCCTTCTTCGCGGGGGCAGGCTTCTTTGCAGGAGCGGCCTTCTTCGCGGGGGCGGGCTTCTTTGCGGGAGCAGCCTTCTTCGCGGGGGCGGGCTTCTTTGCAGGAGCGGCCTTCTTCGCAGGGGCGGGCTTCTTTGCGGGAGCAGCCTTCTTCGCAGGGGCGGGCTTCTTTGCGGGAGCAGCCTTCGCCGCCGGTTTCTTTGCGCTGGACACTTTCTTGGAACTCATAGGTTACTTCTTTTCCACGATTTTGATGTTAATAATGGGATCGTAAGGTTCGATGCGGCAGACAACATCTTCGCCGCTAATCACCTTGCCAAAAACGGTGTGTTTGCCATCCAGATGATGCTGGGGCATCTGCGTAATGAAGAACTGTGAACCGGCCGTGTTCGGGCCGCGGTTCGCCATCGAAATCACGGCCTTCTCGTGCAGGAGATCGTTCTTTTCGTCGTCGATGGTATAGCCGGGGCCACCCTGGCCGTTACCTTCGGGGTCGCCACCCTGGATCATGAATCCGTTGATGACGCGATGGAACATGAGACCGTCGTAAAAACCTTTCTGCGCAAGGTCGACAAAGTTTGCGACCGTATTCGGGGCGGCCTTGAAGTCGAGGTCAACGACGATTACACCCTCGTGGGTCGTAATAGTCGCCTCGATGGAGGTGATGCCGGAATAATCCTTGTTAAACACCTTCCCTTCGGCAAAGGAAAGCCCGACCCCGCACAGGAGAACGAGGACCGACATAATAGACTTGAAACTTTTCATGCTTGCTCTATGTTTATCGTCATGGACTTTATTTTTGTCAACGGGAATATAGTTAATTTTTTCATATCGGACCAAGCGGAGCTTCGGGAAAAGCGGTGAAATTTCTATATTTGAGGTCAAAATTAAAGAAAAGACTCTCTATGCCGCAAAACGACAATATCCGAAATTTCAGCATCATCGCCCATATCGACCATGGCAAGTCGACGCTTGCCGACCGCATGATAGAACTGACGAAGACCGTCGCGAAAAACGAGATGACGAACCAGCTCCTGGACGACATGGACCTGGAACGCGAACGCGGCATCACCATCAAGGCGCACGCCATCCGCATGGTATACGAGAAGGACGGCAAGGAATACATCCTGAACATGATCGACACGCCGGGGCACGTGGACTTCACGTACGAAGTGAGCCGCTCGCTCGCCGCATGCGAAGGCGCCATCCTCGTGGTGGACGCAAGCCAGGGCATCGAGGCGCAGACGCTTTCTAACCTCTACCTCGCCATCGAAAACGACCTCACGATTATCCCGGTTTTGAACAAGGTGGACCTGCCGGGCGCACAGCCCGACCACGTGGCCGAACTCGTGGGCGACCTCCTGGGCTACGACCCCGACAAGATTCCGCGCATCTCCGCGAAAACGGGCCTCAACGTGGAACAGGTGCTCGACAAAATCGTGGACGAAATTCCGGCCCCCACGGGCGACAGCGGAAAGCCGCTCAAGGCACTGATTTTCGACTCCGTCTACGATTCCTACCGCGGCGTCATCAACTACATCCGCATCGTGGAAGGTTCGCTCAGGGCGGGCATGAAAATCCGCATGATGAAGACCGGCGGCGAATACATGGTGACCGAAGTCGGCACGTTCAGCATGCGTCGCGACCCGCGCGACGAACTTTCCGAAGGCATGGTGGGCTACGTACTCGCGAACGTGAAGACGATTAGCGATGTAAAAATCGGCGACACGCTTACCGATGCCGCTAACCCCGCCACCGAGCCGCTCCCGGGCTACAAGGACATTCTGCCGATGATCTATTCCGGCATCTACCCCATCAACCCGGAAGACTACAAGGATTTGCGCGAGGCTCTCGAAAAACTCCGCCTCAACGATTCCGCTATCAGCTGGGAACCGGAAACTTCCGAAGCATTGGGCTTTGGCTTCCGCACCGGGTTCCTCGGGCTCTTGCACATGGAAATCGTACAGGAACGCCTCGACCGCGAATTCAACGTCGACATCATCACGACCGTGCCGAACGTGGAATACCACGTGTACATGAGCGACGGCACGATGGTTAAAATCGAGAGCCCCTCCAAGCTCCCCGACGCCAGCCGTTACGACCACATCGAAGAACCCTACGTGAAGGCGCAAATCTTTACGCCCAAGGAATACGTGGGCGCACTCATGACGCTCTGCGACGAGAAGCGCGGCGAGTTCGAGACGATGGAATACATCGACGAGGCGAAGGTGATTCTCAAGTACGATTTGCCGCTCGCCGAAATCATGTTCGACTTCTACGACCGCCTGAAATCCGTGAGCCGCGGCTATGCAGGCCTCGACTACGCCCCGAGCGAATACCGCAGGAACAACCTCGTGAAGCTCGACATATTGCTGAACGGTGACCCGGTGGATGCGTTCTCCGTGATTATCCACAAGGACAAGGCGCACACTTATGCCAACGCCATCTGCGTAAAGCTCAAGGACCTGATTCCGCGCCAGCAGTTCGATGTCGCCATCCAGGGCGCCATCGGCGGCAAGATTATCAGCCGTTCTACCGTGAAGGCGGTCAGGAAGGACGTGCTTGCCAAGTGCTACGGCGGCGACATCACCCGCAAGCGCAAGCTCCTCGAAAAGCAGAAGGAAGGCAAGAAGCGCATGAAGAGCATCGGCTCGGTGGAAGTACCGCAGAAGGCGTTCCTCGCCGTGCTTTCGCTCAGTGACGATTCCAGCAGCAACGGCGAATAAGGTTCCAGCGCAAGCGTTTTGAATAAACTATGTCTAAGTTGAAGAACAAGGTAAAATCGCTCCATCGCAAGAATTCCAAGGGAAGGGTCGCGATGCTCGTCCTTGTTCTCATTTCGGCATTCGTGCTCGCCATGGCCGCACGCTTCTACATTTTCGAACCGCTCCAACTGCACGACAACTCGATGTACCCCCGCCACAAGGACCGCGAAATCCTCTGGATGTGCAAACTCCCCGGCTGCATCGACCGCATCGGCTACAACGATATCGTCTGGGCCAGGCTCCGCAACGGAGAAACGCTTGTCCGCAAGGTCATCGCGCTTCCCGGAGACAAGGTCGATTTTTCCGACAACGGCCGGGTCAAGACACCCCACGGGAAATTCAAGTGGAGCGAGGAGACCGCTTTCATCCAGAACAGGCAGGTCCACATCCCGCGCAAGGGAGACACGCTGCATATCGCGCAGCTGAACGACGTGGAAGAAGACTACATGATCAACCTGCTTATTGAGCAGGGCGAAGAGTTTTTTGTAAAGACCACGCTATGGCAGGGGGACCGCGAAATCGGGATCGAACGCGTCGGCGCGGCCAAGCTCGGAAACAGGCAGGTGAGCCTTCAGGAAATCGACTTTTTGCCGTGGCAGGACCGCTACCTGCTCGAGCAGCAGATTTTCCATTCAGAACCCGGGAACGCTCCCATCCAGATGCGCAGGGAATTCCTCCGCAAGTCGGATTCCACACGCATCGAGAGCATCGTCGTCCACGAAGACTGCTTCTTCCTCGCCTGCGAAAAGGGAGCATTCTGCCTCGACAGCCGCGAAACAGGCTACTTTACCAGGAGCCACCTTCTTGGACGCTACGTGAAGGAACCGAGGCAAGCCATCAATGCGGTGAAGAATTTCGTTTCTAAAATCCTTTTGCCATCCAAGGTCAAGAAAACAAAAGAGGCCGCGCAGCCCAATGGCGATGCGCAGCCCGAAAAGGCGAAATAGATAACGCTACAGGCCCTTGCGTTCCAAGTCTAGCAGGAGACCCTGCAAGGAATCTTCCACAGAATCACGGAAATTGGCGGCACCAAGGCTGCAGCTGGCGACAACCTCCCCTTCCTTGGAAATACGGATGACGGCATAGCCGTTCTCGTTGGAAAAAGTGACGCTAAGGCCTTTCTTCAAAGCTTTTTCGAGCAGGTCGCGCATAGAGACTCCTTTATATCTTACGTTCTAAGGATACAGATTCTGTAAAAGGCGGGAACAAGCCCCGCGCCCCTTAAACTAGACTTTTGAGGGCAAAAAAACAAGCACTTTTTTCAAAATTTCGTATTTTATTGGGAAAATGCCGATTTTTGACTCACATTTGCACCTGGCGAGGCTCCCGCAGCCCCTGAAATTGGCCGCAGAACTGCACAGACGCGGCTACCGGTACACCGCCGTGGCATGCGAGCCGTGGGAATGGGAGGCCCTCGACAGGATATGGGCCGAAGCCTCCGGAGCCGGTTGGCTCGATGGATGCGGACGCGCCTACGGGATCCACCCGATGATTGCATCCGAATTTGCAGAAGCCGCGAACGCAAATTTCGAAAAAACACTCGCGGAACTGCGCCGGCTGCTGGAGTGCGATCCGAACGCACAAGTCGGAGAAGCGGGACTCGACAAGCGCTATGCGGGCTATGAACCGGGCGGAGCGCAAGAGGATGTCTTTCGCAGGCAGGCGGAAATGGCTTTTGAACTCGGACGCGACCTGCAAATCCATTGCGTGGGCGACTACGGGCGCATCATCAAAATCTTGCGCGAAGCAGGGTTTGGCATTAAACGGCCACGCCCCATATTCCACAGGTTCGGAGGCGATGCGGGCATCGTGAAAGCGGGACTTTCGCTGGGCGCGTTATTCTCCATCCACGCGGATACACTCCGCAAGAAGGCGACGCGGGAAGCCCTCGCGCTTATACCGCGGGAGCATCTCCTTTTCGAGACGGACGCCGACGAAACGTTTATCGAAACGCTTGTCGCCACGCGCGGGCCAAAAGACGATGTCACGCCGCAAGAAGTCGCCGTAATGCTCGAGGAAACGCTTAGTTCAGGATATTCGTGTCCCTAAACAGCGGATTAACGGGTTCCGCCTTCGCGGGCGTCAGCGTGATGTCAGAAAAATTACGGAAGAGCTCCGCGATTTTATCGGCCATTTTCTCCGCGGGCGCAGCTCCAAGTTCAAATACCGCCTGCAAGGGCGAAGTTCCCACGTAGCGCATGGGACACGTGCTCTTCCCGGCAATTTCGCCAAGCACACGCGTCTCGATGGGCGGGAACTCCACGAATGTCGCCACCAGGATTCCCTTGCGCTGCTGCAATCCCTGAATGCGGAGGCGACCGGCAAGGAGCCCGATCTTGGTGACAAGCAAAAGCATCTTCGCTGGCACCGGCAACTCGCCGAAGCGGTCCGCCAGTTCCTGCCGGATGTTCTCGACTTCCTGGGAACTCGAAATGCGCGCAATACGCTGGTACATTCCGATTCGCGTAAGACCGTCCTGGATGTAGTCCTCGGGAAGGTAGGCATCCACACCGATTTCCACACGCGGCTGCACGGGCTTTTCCGTCGTTCCGCCCCGGAGTTGCTGCACCGCCTCGCGCACCAAGCGCACGTAAGTTTCGAAACCGACTTCGGCAATAAATCCATGCTGTTCCTCGCCAAGCAAGTTCCCTGCGCCACGGATTTCGAGGTCGCGCATCGCAAGCTGGTATCCGCTTCCGAGGTCGCTGAACTGTTCCAGGGCCTTGAGGCGGCGCATGGATTCGGGCGAGACTTCCCCGCGCACGGGCGTCACAAGGAATGCCTTCGCAAGCACGTCGCTTCGGCCGACGCGGCCACGCATCTGGTAAAGCTGGCTGA
Source organism: Fibrobacter sp. UBA3629 (assembly GCF_002374005.1). Classification (NCBI taxonomy): domain Bacteria; kingdom Pseudomonadati; phylum Fibrobacterota; class Fibrobacteria; order Fibrobacterales; family Fibrobacteraceae; genus Fibrobacter; species Fibrobacter sp. UBA3629. Next base: position 17,613 of record NZ_DFLC01000039.1, read on the forward strand.
TGCCGAAATGGTGCGCGTTCATGATGATAATCGTATTGGCGTTCGGCACATCGAGCCCGGACTCGATGATACTCGTACTCACGAGGATATCGAACTCGCGCGAAAGGAAGCTCTCCATCACGCGTTCCAGGTCGCGGTCGTTCATCTGCCCGTGGGCCACCGCCACGCGGGCTTCCGGCACCCAGGATTCCACTTCCTCGGCAAGGGCATTGATATTCTGCACGCGGTCATTGACAACGAATACCTGGCCGCCCCGCGCAAGCTCGTCACGTACGGCGGCGGCAAGCACCACATCGTCGCGCTTCATGAGCTTGGTCTCTACGGGCAAACGGTTCATCGGCGGCGTGTTGATAAGCGAAATGTCGCGCACGCCCGTCATGCTCAAATGTAACGACCGCGGAATCGGGGTCGCACTCATGCTGAGCGTATCCACCGACATGCGCATTTCACGCAGCTTTTCCTTCTGCTTCACGCCGAACTTCTGTTCCTCGTCTATCACGAGCAGGCCAAGGTCCTTGAACTGGTTCTTATCGCTCAGGAGCGCATGCGTCCCCACGACAATGTCGATTTTCCCTTCGGAAATCTGCTTGAAGATTTCCTTTTTCTCCTTCGCGGTCTTGTATCGATTCACAAGGGCGATGTTCACCGGGAACGCGGCAAAACGGTCCTTGAAATTCTCGTAGTGCTGGGCGGCAAGGATTGTCGTCGGGACAAGAATCGCCGCCTGTTTCTTTGCCGAGATGCACTTGAAAACAGCACGCATGGCAACTTCGGTCTTTCCGAAGCCCACATCACCACACACAAGGCGGTCCATGGGCTTCCCGTCTTCCATGTCGCGCTTGATTTCGGCCGTAGCCTTCACCTGGTCCGGCGTCGGGTCATATTCAAACGCGTCCTCGAATTCGCGCTGCAGCTGGCCGTCCTGCGGAAAATGGAACCCGGGCACGAGTTCACGCTTTGCATAGAGTTCCACGAGGTCGCGCGCTATCTTGACGACCTTCTCCTTCACACGCTTCTTGAGCGTTTCCCAGTGTTTGCTTCCCAGACGGTCGAGCTTAGGGATTTCGCCCTCGCGCGGGTCCAGCCGCTCGATTTTCTGCAAGTCCGAAACAGGGAACTTGAGACGGTCCCCGCCGTCGTATTCCAGGAGGGCGCAGTCGACAAGGCCCCCGTTCACTTCTACGCGCACAAGTCCGAGGTAGCGGCCGACACCGTGGTCCTCGTGGGCAACCAAGTCCCCGCGGTTCAAAGATTCGACCATCAGGGCAGCCGTCACGGAGCCCGAAATCTGGCGCTTGCGCGACTTTGTTGCATGGCGGTTGAAAATGCGGGTTTCCGTCAGGAAGGCCACCTTGTCCGTATCGAGCCAGAATCCCTCCGTCAGGTTACCGACAAAATAATCTTCTATCGGCAAGCCTTCAAAAACATGCTTCAACCGGGAAAGCGCACCTGGTGTCGGGGCAATCACATATACTTCGCCGCCGCCCGCGCAAAAATCCTCAATCTTCCTTGCAACTTCTTCCGTCCCTGCACTTGCAAAATCCTGCGGGCGGGATTCGACCTTGAACCAGTTCGAAGCATCCGTTTCGGCTTGAGTTATATCGAGCGAGGCATGTCCCGGAAAGCGCATGGAAAGTTCACCGAACTTCCACCATATCGCATTCGGAGGAACCGTGTCGACAACCGAAGTGCGCAAATCCTCGAACGCGTCCCCATAGTTCTGGACAAGGCGCGAAGCCGACTCCGAAAGCGCCGAAAGATTCTCGAAAACAAGGGATGCGCCCGGAAGATAGTCGAGCAGGCTGGAATCAAGCTTCTCGTAAAGGGAACGTTTCCACCAGAGCCCCGCACGCTCGTTGCCGAGCTTGAGCAATTCCGATTCTCCCAGGGTCCATTCTCCCATCGGGTAGAGCGACACACGGTCCATATTCTCCACAGAACGCTGGGTAAAGATGTCGAAACTGCGAATGGATTCAATTTCATCGCCAAAAAACTCAATTCGAATCGGATGCGGGTACAAGAAGCAGTTCACGTCCACGATGCAGCCGCGGATGGAGAATTCCCCAACCGAACTCACGACCGGCTGCTCCGTAAACCCATGGTCCAAGAACCACGGGCGCAGCGACGAAGGTTCAAGGACATCGCCCGTCTTGAGCGTGCGCATGCCGTGCGCAAGGCCTCCGGGAGCCGGAAGCTTCGCCAAGAGCGCATCGAGCGGGCACACGGCGACTATGGGCTTCTGTGGATTGCCAGCATCCCTGAAAAAGCGGAGGCGTTCTTCGAGAACCCCCTCGAAGGGTTCCTTCTGCTCGTAAGGCTTGAGGCCGATGGACGGGAAAAAACGTACAAATTCATCGCCTACAAGCGTGCGGAGGTTTTCCATCCACGATTCGGCGCTCTTGAAATCGCGCGCGACAACCAGAACCGGTCCCGGATTATCGAAAAAGCGCTTCGCCACCATCATGGAAGCGATCGGCACCGTCGCGCCACAAACATGGAGCGCCTCTTTACCCGCATCCGCAAAAAGCGAAAGCGACGGGATTCGAGAATCTTGAATAAATTCCTGGAAAGTCATACTGCGCTGGCCCTAGCCCTGCTTTTTCAACTTTTCGACTGCTTCTTTCGCTAGTTTATCTACAAGTTCATTCCACTTGACGCCCGTATGCGCAGCCACTTTCTCGAACTTCACGCGGAAAAGGAAGGGTTGCACGGCTTTCACGTATTGCTGGGCGATACTGCTTTTCGCCTTCCACTCCCCCCTCGCCCATCGGGCGATTCCCTCGTAGTCATGGCACAATGTTGCATACTTGTCGTTCAAGTCCAGCCAGCGCATCGCCTGGTAAGACGCCATACATTCGCCATCGATATTCCGGCTTTCGGCCGCAAAGGCCGTATGCCCCGAGCCGCGGGCAATTTCGTTCCCGTCTTCTACAACAACAAAGGCCCAGCCCGCCTTGTCACAGCCCGGCATAAAGGAGCCGTCGACATAGATTCTGAGGCCCATGGGTTCCTCCGCTTCGACGCCATCTATCCAGGCCTGAGCTTCGGGACGCGAAGAGAAAGACTTGTACTTGAGCCCCTTCTCTCCACGGACTATTTTTTCGCACGCATCCCACGTATCGACGATTTGTCCCCCGTCTGGGCGCTTGATTGCATAGAATTTCTGTTTCGGCATGGGCACAAATTTATATATTTTGACGAAAAATTGGAGTTAACTTGAAGCCATCGCCATATTTTGTAGACCAGTTTCGCTTTTTCTTCAAACGGTTCTCGAGCAGGGATTCGCTGTTCAAGTGGTTCCTGAAAAAAGCGGGCGACGACTCTCAGGCGTTCAACTTTCCCGATGCGCTCAAGGATCACCCCAAGACGCTCGTGTTCCTGCCACGCGATATGGAAAGTTCCGCTGCATTCCTGCACAAGATGCCGCAGGCATGGTTCGAAAACGTTCTGTTCGTTGCCCATGAATCGCTCCATGCGCTCATATCGGCCAAACGTTCTCACGCCATCTACTACAGCGACACGGAATGCCGCTACGGCGAACGCGTTTTCGACGAGATTTTCCAGAAAATTCACGAATTTGCCCCCACGGTCTGCATTTACCTCGGGCAGGAATTCCTTCCCAGGCTCTACCTCGCAAAGACAAGCGGGGCCGCATGCCGCATCGGGTTCAACTGCGAATCCCTATACCCGTTCCTCAACCTGAGCCTCCACCCGGAACAATCCAGCGAGGCCGAGCTTATCGCACGGTACTACGGAGTCACCAAGTGATTCGGGGAACGATCATCACCGAAAAAGGCGGATACGCAGACCTGCATCTGCACACGCGCCTTTCCGACGGGACCCTCTCTGTCGAGGAGCTCCTGGCCCTGTGCAAGCGCAAGGGGCTTCGCTGCATCTCCATCACGGACCACGACAACCTGGATTCCTACAAGATAGCCGATGGGCCCGCCCACGACATCGGGCTCGAAATCATCCCGGGAATCGAGATTTCGGCCGTTTGGCAGGGCAAGGACATCCACATCCTCGGCTACTTCTGCGATCCGACGAACCTCGCCCTGAACATGGAACTCGAGGATTTCGCAAAACAGCGCATTGCGCGCGTAAAGGCGATTATCAAGAAACTCAACGCGCTCGGCATCGACATCACCTACGAAAAGGTCCATTCCTACTGCAAGGGAAAAGTCATCGGGCGCCCGCATATCGCCATGTCGATGGTGGACGAAGAATACATCGGCAACTTCGCCGAAGCCTTCACCAAGTACCTCGGAGACGGATGTGTCGCCTTCGTCGAAAAGAAGGGGCTCAACCCGCAGCAGACCATCCGCCTCATCGAAAACGCGGGAGGCATCGCCGTGCTTGCCCACCCCTACAAGTCCGGACTCTCCGACGAATTCATCGAGAACATGGTGGAATGGGGAATCAAGGGAATCGAGGTCTACAGTCCCGCGCAAAAGGGCGCCGTCGGCCGCAAGTACAAAGAAATGGCGGTCCGCTACGGCCTCGTGGGCACCGGCGGTTCCGACTTCCATACCGAAGGCGGCGCCTACCCTCCCGGCTGCATGAAAATGCCCTACACTGTCGTGCAGGCGCTCAAGGAATGTCGCGAAAAATCGCGCGCAGAATGGTTCTAGAATGAAGTCCTGTCGCGCACTCGCAATAGTATTCTCCTTTCTTGCCATGTTCGCCGCAACTGCAAGCGCACAGGTCTTGCAGCCTACGCAATATTCCCACCCCTCAAGGCAGGATTCCATAAAAACGGTCCCCGACCGCATCGACGCACAAGTCCGCGAAAACGACGCCGGACGCTTCGGCATCGTCCATTCCGAAGTCATGGAACGGCTCTACGACGTCTCGGGGCAGAAATCCGAATGGCTGCTCGGGACCTCCATCCTCGGCGCTCCGGAACTGGACCCGACCGCCCTGGGAATGGCAAGCACGAGCAAACGCTACCCGGCCATGCTCTCGGGAATCTACACCACACGCCTCGGGTTCGACCCGTCGCGGCTCTCGCTCAACGGCGAAAACGGAATCCTCTTCGAAGAACGCCACGGCATTCCCGTCGACACCCCCGTCACCGACCTCGCCTGGGAACGCGGGGCCTTCGGCGGAAACGCGCTGCATCTCGATTTCAGGAGGCTCGTCACCGATTCCATCACGCTCGACTTCGGCCTGCAAAGCCGTTCGAACAAGGATTCCAAGGAATACGACTACCAGAACGTCACGAGTTCGCCCTATTTCGCTCTCGGACGCGACTCTTCGAGCATCCCCTTCACCGGGCGCAACATCGCCGTCAACACGATGCATATCCAGCCCATCCTCACATGGAAATTCGGGCTCGGCAAGGCATTCTTCAAGATGAATTTTCTCTCGCTCAAGAACGCCGACAACACAAGCTACAAGGTGCTGCTCGATTCGCTCGACCTAACCAAGCGCACCTTCCAAAAGCCCTACTACACCATCGAGGAGAGGGCCGTCACCTACGGCGGAGGAATCGAGATTTCCCCCATCAAGAAACTGACGCTTTCAACAAGTTTCCATTACGGGTCGCACGAAATCAAGGAAGATTCGCTCCCCCAGGTTTCGTTCGGAACCAAGACCGTCAGGGATACGCTCGGCAACGAAAGCGAAGACAGCCTCTACTACGACACCCGGCACGGCTACACCTACAACACCGTGCTCGGCGACGCGGCCATCCGCTACGCGACATTCCTCAATCCGGCCATCCGCTTCCAGTACGAATTCGTGAATACCGACGAAAAGCGCGATGACCTCGAGATTTCCAAGACCTACTACCAGGACCGAGAAATCGGATACGGGGAAATCTCCGACACGCTCCGTTTTGCATTCTTCCGTGTGCAGGCGGGCATGCAGCGCAACAGTTCGCTCATGGACCACGTCGATTTCGCACCCGCCTACTCCGCCGACGCCACCTTCAACCTGCCCTTCCACCTGAAGCTCAACGCGATGTTGCGGCACGACAACAAGTTTCCCGACATGAAGGAACTCAAGCTTCACGAAACAGGACGATTCTCGTTCCCGAACGAGGACCTGAAATTCGAGAAGAGGAACCGGCAGGCCGCTACCCTCGGATGGTATTCCCGCGAAGTATTCTATGGCATCGGTCTACGCCACGAAAGCGCAGAGAACCTGATGAAGCAGCGCTGGGTGCTTGGCGAAGGCATGGAAAGCGTCAATAGCGCATTCCAGTGGACCAACCTCGACGAAGCTTCCACGCTGGACTGGCTGTTCAAAGTCGGGTTCAGGCTCGGGAACTGGAAATTTTACCTGGAACGAGGGCAAATCCTCGACCGCGACAAGCGCGTTCTCGACGTCCAGGAGCTCTACTACAAGGGTTCCATCCACTGGCAAAACCGGTTCGTCCGCGACAGGCTCGGCGTGAGCGTCCGCGTGGACTGGCAGTGGTTCGGCAAGCATTACGACTGCACCATCAACGAGGAAGGTCTCCCGGAACTCGAAACGATGGAAAAATACCTCGCGCTCGATTTCGAAGCCCGCATGCAGATTCTTTCGTTTGAGCTCTACAGCCGCATCGAGAACTTCAACCACAGCATCTACATGCCCGCTTCCGGCTACACGCCCGAGGGGTTGCGGTTCGCCTACGGCATTGTCTGGAGTTTCGGAAATTAACATCCACCTTTTTTGTATATTAGCGCTATGAAGTTTTTCGAATTCATCACCTCCGTCCTAATGCTCTGCGTGTCGGCAATCTGCATTCCGTTTGCGCTTGCCTTCAGTGCCGCCAAGGCCTACGCGAAAAAACTCAACTGGGTCGTCCTCATCGGCATCGCCGTCTTCTGCATCGTCCTCGCCATCGTGAACAACATCCGCGTGGGCGAAGGCAAGTCCATCGATTGGATTGGCTCCCAGGACGTGATGGAAAAGCCCGCGGAGGTCCTGTAATGAAACGTACGATCGCATCCGCAGTCCTCTTCGCCATCGCGACATTCTTTATCGCTTTCGGCATCGCCGAAATCAGTTTCCCCGAGAGCTTCCTCACCTTCACCGACCACGAATGGCTTCTCGAAATCTGGCCCAAGGCTTACCGCTACAACATGCACTTCGGAATCGGGGCCTGCGCCGTATGCGGCCTGCTCCTGATTCCCGCCTACAGGCTCCAGAAGGATTTCGCCATCCGCATGCTCGAAACGCTTTGCCGCATAGGCATCGGCGGGATGTTCATCTTCGCATCCATTTTCAAGATCCAGGATCCGCACCAGTTCGCGACCCTCGTCGCGCAATACCAGTTCTTCTCCGCCCTTCACCTCGATTTCGTCAACAACTTCTTTGCGCTAGTTTATCCACAATTCGAGCTCTGGTTCGGGCTCGCGATGATCTTATCCCCGTTCGTCCGCGAATCAGCGTTCGCCATCTTCTGGATGTTCGTGAGCTTCATCATCGCGCTCGCTTGGGCTCTGTGGAACGACCTCGGCATCACCTGCGGCTGCTTCGAACTCGAAGGCGCCCAGGACAAGGCCGAAGCCTGGACTAGCCTCATCCGCGACCTCATCCTCATCTGGCCCACGTTCTGGCTTGCCACCCGCAAGAACAAGAGTCTTATCGGCATATGGCGCAAGAAGTAAAAGAAGCCGCGAAAAAAAGTCGAGGACTATATCATTTCCGTTCCGGACTTTCCGAAACCGGGAATCCTGTTCCATGACATCACGGGCATCCTGAACGATACCGACGGCCTGAAGCTCCCGCGCGAGACTGTCGGAGTCTCCTATGACCTGGAATACGGGAGCGCGAGCATCGAAGTCCACAAGGATGCCGTAAGGCCCGGGCAAAAGGTCGTCATCATAGGCTAGCCAAATACACGTAAAAGCGAAAATACACTCCGATTTAGGAATTTTTTCAAAAAAAATTTCCTTTTTACCCTCCAATCTTTATATTTTTTCCACTGGATTTTTGCGCCACGGGTGTGATACCACATGCCCGGGGTGTATATGATCAGATTTTTTCGAAAAAACCTAAAAATTGGAGACACACATGGCAAAAAAGATGATTGCGTGTGATGGTAACGAAGCCACCGCTAGCGTAGCATTTGCTGTTAGCGAAGTTGCGGCTATTTACCCGATTACACCGTCTAGTCCTATGGCTGAGCACGCCGACAACTGGAGTGCTGCAGGCAAGAAGAATATTTGGGGACAGGTTCCCCGCGTGTTTGAAATGCAGTCCGAAGGTGGCGCTGCCGGTACCGTTCACGGAGCGCTCCAGGCCGGTGCTTTGACCACGACCTTCACCGCTTCCCAGGGTCTTCTCTTGATGATCCCGAACATGTACAAGATTGCGGGCGAACTGACCCCCACGGTCTTCCATGTGACTGCCCGTGCCCTTGCCATGCAGGGCCTTTCTATTTTCGGTGACCATTCCGACGTGATGGCCTGCCGCCAGACCGGCTTTGCCATGCTCGCCTCCAGCTGCGTGCAGGAATGCCAGGACCTCGCTCTCGTGGCCCACGCATCCACTCTCGAAAGCCGCGTTCCGTTTATGCACTTCTTCGACGGTTTCCGTACCTCCCACGAAGTGATGAAGATCGAAGCTCTCGAAGACGGCGTTATCCGTAACGTCATCGACGAAAAGTATGTGAAGGCATGCCGGCAGCGCTGCCTCACCCCGGACCGCCCGACCATGCGCGGTACCGCCCAGAACCCGGACGTTTACTTCCAGGGCCGCGAAACGGTGAACCCGTTCTACGCCAAGGTTCCGGAAATTGTCCAGAAGTACATGGACAAGGTCGCTAGCTACACTGGCCGTCAGTACCACATCGTGGACTACGTCGGTGCACCCGACGCCGAACGCGTGATCATTTCCATGGGTTCTTCGACCTGCACCATCGGTGACACCGTCAAGTACCTCAATTCCAAGGGCGAAAAGGTCGGTCTCGTGAACATCCGCCTGTACCGCCCGTTCCCGATGGAAGCCGTGGTTGCAGCCCTCCCGAAGACCGTCAAGAAGATTGCCGTCCTCGACCGCTGCAAGGAACCGGGTTCCGCTGGCGAACCGCTCTTCCAGGACGCCCTGACCGCTATCTCCGAAGCCGTGATGGCTGGCAAGATGGCCATGCCGAAGATGATCGGCGGCCGCTACGGTCTCTCTTCCAAGGAATTCACCCCGGCCATGGTCAAGGCCATCTACGACGAACTCGCCAAGGCCGACCCGAAGGCACGCTTCACCGTCGGTATCAACGACGACGTCTGCCACACGAGCCTCACCATCGACCCGAACTTCAAGCTCGAAAGCGACTTCTTCCAGGCTATGTTCTTCGGTCTGGGTTCCGACGGTACCGTGGGTGCCAACAAGAACTCCATCAAGATTATCGGTAACGAAACCGACAACTACGCCCAGGGCTACTTCGTTTACGACTCCAAGAAGTCCGGTTCCATGACTACCTCTCACCTCCGCTTCGGTAAGAGCATCATCGACGCCCCGTACCTGATTGGCGAAAACGAAGCCGACTTCGTGGCATGCCACCACACTCCGCACCTGGAATCCGTGAACATGCTGAAGTACGCGAAGGATGGCGCTACCTTCCTCGTGAATACCCCGCACTCCGCCGACACCGTGTGGGATACCTTCCCGCGTCCGGTGCAGGAAGAAATCATTAAGAAGCACCTCAAGGTCTATGTGATTGACGCCTACGCCGTTGCCGCGAAGACCGGCATGGGCCGCCGCATCAACACCGTGATGCAGACCTGCTTCTTCTCTAAGCTCGGTAACGTGCTCGATGCCGAAACCGCCATCAAGTACATCAAGAAGTACGCCGAAAAGACTTACGCCAAGAAGGGTCAGGAAGTGGTCCAGAAGAACTGGGACGCTATCGACGCCTCTCTTGCTAACCTGTTCGAAGTCAAGGTTCCGTCTGCTGTCACCAGCACCAAGGAATTCCGCGCTCCGATCCACGGCAACGCTCCGAAGTTCGTGAACGAAGTCACCGCAGAAATCATCAAGGGCAACGGCGAACTCCTCCCCGTTTCCAAGATGCCTTGCGACGGCGTGTTCCCGACCGGTACCACCAAGTACGAAAAGCGCGACCTCGCCCTCAACATCCCGAGTTGGAATCCGGACGCTTGCGTGCAGTGCGGCAAGTGCGCCATGGTCTGCCCGCATGCAGCCATCCGCGTGAAGGTTGTGGACGAATCCGCCGTGAAGAACGCTCCGGAAGGCTTCAAGTACACTCCGGCCAAGGGCTTCAAGCTCGAAGGTTCCGACAAGCCGGTGTTCGCCATTTCCGTGTCCAGCTACGACTGTACGGGTTGCGGCGTCTGTACGCAGGCCTGTATCGGTAAGGACAAGACCGACGAGACCAAGAAGGCCATCAACATGGTGCCGCAGGAACCCATCAAGGTTCAGGAAGGCAAGTGCTGGGACTTCTTCGTCGATCTCCCGGAATTCGACCGCACCAAGGTCAACAAGAGCCTCGTCAAGCAGGCCATGCTCCTGGAACCGCTGTTCGAATTCTCCGGAAGCTGCGCAGGCTGCGGCGAAACCGCTTACGTGCGTCTCGTTTCTCAGCTCTTCGGCGACCGCATGGTTGTCGCGAACGCTACGGGTTGCTCCTCCATTTACGGCGGTAACCTCCCGACCACTCCGTGGGCAAAGAACAAGGAAGGTCGCGGTCCCGCTTGGGCGAACTCCCTCTTCGAAGACAACGCTGAATTCGGTCTCGGTATGCGCCTCGCTATCACGAAGCATGCCAAGCAGGCTCTCTCCCTCCTCGAAGCCGTGAACGTTCCTGCCGAACTCAAGGAAAAGCTCACGACCCAGAAGCAGGACGACGAAGCCGGCATCAAGGCCCAGCGTGAAAACGTCGCCGCCCTGAAGGCAGCCCTCGCCGGTGCTACCGACGAAGCATCCGTCAGCCTCCGCGACGAATTCGCCGACTACCTCGTGAAGAAGTCCGTGTGGATCTTCGGTGGTGACGGTTGGGCATACGACATCGGTTATGGTGGTCTCGACCACGTGATGGCAACTGGCGAAAACGTGAACATCTGCGTCCTCGATACCGAAGTGTACTCCAACACCGGTGGACAGGCTTCCAAGGCCACGAACCGTGGTGCAGTCGCCCTCTTCGCCGCTGCTGGTAAGCGCGCTGGCAAGAAGGACCTCGGCCTTATCGCCATGAGCTACAAGAACGTTTACGTGGGCCGTATCGCCCTCGGCGCAAACGACGCCCAGGCCCTGAAGGTTCTCCAGGAAGCAGAAGCACACAATGGTCCGTCTCTGATCATCTGCTACTGCCCCTGCATCAACCACGGTTTCGATCTCAACAGCCAGCTTCAGCACCAGAAGATGGCCGTGGATTCCGGTTACTGGACTCTGCTCCGCTACAACCCGGCTCTCGCCGCCGAAGGAAAGGCTCCGCTTATCCTCGACTCCAAGAAGCCGACGATCCCGGTTGCAGAATACATCTACACCGAAAACCGATTCAAGCAGCTCACCCGTAGCAATCCGGAAGTGGCCAAGAAGCTCGCCGACGACCTCCAGAAGGAAGTTGACGCCCGCTACGCATTCTACGACGCCATGTCCAAGGATACCGAAGGGTTGATCAGCCTGTAAGAGGTATGAGGTCGGCACTCCGTGCCTTTGGGGTATGAGCTCGTTCGCGATGCTCGCTCTGAGGCATGAGTGAGGCCTTACGGCCTTTGAGGATGTCATCCCCGGCTTGACCGGGGATCTCCTTTCAAAATTAAAGACGAGTGAAGATTTTCTTCACCCGTCTTTTTTATTATTAATTTATTGGCGATTTTACTTCTTGAACAAGTCCGAATGCGTTCCGTATTACGCGAGCAGCTCCTGCATCATCGTATCGACATCCGTATAGGATTTGCCCTTAGACGGGGCAGCCTTCATCTCTTCCACTTCGCGAAGGGCGGCCTTGGTTTCTTCATTCAAATCGTCTTGAGAACTTTCTTTCTCAAAACGGAACAAAATGAAATCGAAGAATTCATCGACTTCATCAAAACTGTCTTCAAGCAGCGTTCGCAATTTTTGTTCTAGAAGTTCCAAGGACATAAACTACTCCTTTCAAGGACTTTTCTTCTCTAAATGTACTTTTTTCGTGTCGCAGATGCAAGCAACGGCTCTGTTCAATCGGTATTGCGGTACTGAAACATTTAAGAAATTGCTCTTTTTTGAAGAAAAAGTTCTTTTTTGAAGAAATTTCCGGTGGTAACGGAGCTATTTAAAGTTTTTTATGTTATTTTTAAAGAGTAAAAAGAGTTTAGCTCTTGTTCTCACCTTGAAATCTAGACAGTTTCAAAATGTACGAGGACGAGGCGAACGCTCACGCAGGTATGCCGTTTTACGGTGTATCTCGGTTTGTCGCGTCGGCTTAGAAAGCTGATTTTTGACAACAGCCCGTTTGGGGCGTGGGTCGTTTGCGTTTATCGTACAAAGGCTAGTCTAGAGCCTCAAGGTGGTAAATGCAACGACTCACGCCTTTTTTTGTATCCATACAAATTTTGGCGATGTTCTTTGCTGAACAAGGCGAAACTCCAAGGAATTTAACCGATGGAGGCTGTTGTGGCTAAAATAATGAATGTAGGCTTGATTTCGTTGTTAATGATGCTTTTGGCGATATCGTTTGCCGTAGCTGGTGAAATTCACCCAGGTCTAAAAAACGCTATTGACAACGGCGATTACAAGATGGCGAAAAATCTTGTAGCAAAAGTTGGTGTAAAAGATATTTACTGTCCGGCATCATTAAGTGTAAAAGAGGCAGAAAACATTTATTCCTCAATCTTGCAAAAGAACCCACTCGCAATAGTAAATGGGGATGGAGAAAACGTATTCTATGAACCAGAATTTAATGTTAAATATGCTGAAGCAAAGTGTAATGGGAAACTAGCTATAGATAATGAAATTTGCACACAATGGCGAAAAAGATCTTACGACACGTCCTATGAATTGTTCAGCAAATGGTTTGAAGAAGAAAAGGGCTTATGTTTGAATGCGGAAACAATGGAGCAATGTGAGTGGTTTGCTTGGGAATCAAAATTGGATAAACGTATGGAAATCTTTAGACAAGTTGAAAAAAAGAAATTGATTAGTTATGATAGGATGATTGAAAGAGACACAATGGTCCATAAACCTATTCCTAAGGGAGAATGTTTGAATAATCTTAAAGAATATGAAAAGAGTCAGAAAGTCATAATTGGTGCGAAAAAGAATGCGACGGGTTGGTATAGTTTTCCTTTTGACGCATGCTACTTTGACAGAACAATGAAAAATATTGATGTCTGTATTGACAAATTAAGAAAGGCTGTAAAGAAAGCCGAAGATGAGTGTAAAAGAGGGCTTGCAACGAGAGATGAAAAAAAGAAAATCAAAAGAAAGGAGAAAATTTTCCCGTTGAAAAATGTTATGGAAGATACAAAAGCTGAAATGCTGAAAAAACAGTGGTATCAGATGGATGAAAAATGGGTGGAGGACTTTCTTTTTCTTGCAAAACACGTGGGAAAAGAAGATGAAAAAGAAATTATAGATGAAATAAAGAAAGAGTACTCTTTGCAAGGTGATTTAGGAATTTCTTATTTGGTAAGAAGTTGTAAAGTGTATCCATCTATAGACAAAAAAATAAAAAAAATCCTTGGTGTTGAATTATTTTCTTGCAGTCACATTATTGCCAAATACCAGCCACTGGGTGCACAATGTGATGCTCCTAATGCAAGCTGGATGCTAAAATCAGGTTATACTTTAAATAGCAAAGATTCGTCGGATGCAATTATTGTTTGTGATAAAAAAACAGGCCGGTATCGGCTTCCAGACAAATACGAATCCATTAGTCGGGAAATTTGTGAAAATCCAGAATCTAGTTGGGCCAAGACATACGGAAGTGGAAGTAAGGCTACTACACTTGTATGTGATAAAAAATTAGGCAGATTTAGAGAATCTGTTTACCCAGAATTCGTTGCAGGACTATGTACCAAGGAGTCTGAAAAAAATGAGTATGTTTGGTTCACTTGCCTAAATGAAAAATGGGAAGACACGAAGGAAGTCAACACGAAAAATTTGCAATTTGACGTAAATGTTTTGGTTAAAGGTGAGGTAAATCCTGATTATATGTACTTTAAGGATTTTAGAGATGGTCAAATATATCGAGCCGTAAAAATAGGTGATCAGATTTGGATGGCTGAAAATTTAAACTATGTAGACAGTTTGTTAAAAAGAAATTGGTGTTATTATCCAAATGATTGTAAAACGTTTGGTCGCCATTATTCATGGCATGATGCAGTAGCTGATGATAAGAAAAAAAATCCTGTCCGCGGAATATGCCCCGAAGGATGGCACATACCTGATACGACCGAATGGAAGACTTTCTTTGCTGCGGTAAATTCCTCGGTTTATTCTATACAAGCGAAGGCTCTTGGTAAGTGGACTAAATCAACGGATGCTACAGGTTTTTCGGTTATTCCTGTTGGGTTCCAATTCTATAGCAACCGTCTAGAAGAACAAGGGTCTGAGACTCATTTCTGGAGTGCTAACGAGTGCGATTATAATACAGCGTATGGTAAAGCCTATTCATGGGTGTTAACGACAGATCGTGCTTTATTTGGCTACGATGATATAATGGAAGCAGGAAATTCCGTTCGGTGTGTAAAAGATTTCGAATAAAATGAAATTGTGACTATTAGTCTCTGATTAACCAATCCGATTGGGTCGGTTTCTTTGTATAGACTGAGAACCCTCAACTAGGCTGGAAATTTTCGGTCTATAAAAAATGGCGAACAGTTTGCCCGCCGAGTTAGGTTGAACCAGGGTCTCTCGACCAGTTCTGTTATAATATACAAATAATTCATTTGAAAGTCAATAGGCAAATGAACAAAAAAGCACTAACAAGCATTCGCGTTAGGGATAGTGACCCCTTGGGGACAAGACCCGCGTAGCGGGGCTTGGTTTTAGGCGGCGGGTGGCAAGCGAAGCGATGGCGGCCGCCCCTAAAATATAGCCCGACCGCACATATATGTGCGGGAACGCCCAAGAGATATCGGTTACGGTGGTCTCGACCACGCTGTGAGCCGTAGGCGACTCGTCATAACGAGTCGTCGGAGGCGAGAGTGAGGCGTAAGCCGAACGGTCATCATAGGGCCACGGGTGAAAACGTGAACATCTGCGTCCTCGATACCGAAGTGTACTCCAACACCGGTGGACAGGCTTCCAAGGCCACGAACCGTGGCGCAGTCGCCCTCTTCGCTGCCGCTGGTAAGCGCGCCGGCAAGAAGGACCTGGGCCTTATCGCCATGAGCTACAAGAACGTTTACGTCGGCCGTATCGCCCTCGGTGCAAACGACGCTCAGGCCCTGAAGGTCCTTCAGGAAGCAGAAGCTCACAATGGTCCGTCTCTGATCATCTGCTACTGCCCCTGCATCAACCACGGTTTCGATCTCAACAGCCAGCTTCAACACCAGAAGATGGCTGTGGATTCCGGTTACTGGACTCTGCTCCGTTACAACCCGGCTCTCGCCGCCGAAGGAAAGGCCCCGCTTATCCTCGACTCCAAGAAGCCGACGATCCCGGTCGCAGAATACATCTACACCGAAAACCGCTACAAGCAGCTCACCCGTAGCAATCCGGAAGTGGCCAAGAAGCTCGCCGACGACCTCCAGAAGGAAGTCGACGCCCGCTACGCATTCTATGACGCTATGTCCAAGGATACCGAAGGTCTGATTAGCCTGTAAGGTTAGGCGAAAGAACGCCGCGTCGCGGCTATAGACGAAAGACGAAAGATTGTCGCAAGACAAGATTTCGTCTTTCCTTTTTTTGGGAGTCATCCTGAACCCCCGCAGGGGTGAAGGATCCAGTCCTGGTTTCTTAGCTCATAGAGCTTAAGAATTGTAAGCCAATGAATTGGCAACAATTCTATACCACCTTCGGTGTCAGAATGACGAATGTGAAAACGCCCCGTCACGATGAGTGACGGGGTGTTTTGTTTTTCAAATCACACTATTTGTTTATGGGGCATTCTTTATCGAGAAAATTATCTTGTTGCAAATTTCTTCGTCAATGGAATCCGGATAGTAATGGAATTCAGCAAACCGAGTCGTAGCACGTCCAAAATCCCTTGAGTAGTTTCTTGCGGCCAAGACCTTTATTTTCTTTACTCCACGTTTATCTAGCGTATCTAACTTCCCTACCAACTTGTAATCAGACGACAAGGATTCCTTCTCCGAAAAAAGATGCGAATGCGGGGTTAGATAGTCATTCTTGTAATAAAGGATTACCCTGCCGCCAACATCCTTAATCAAGGCAAAACGGGACAACCTGTTTTCTTGCATTTCGACATGCAGATTATAGGGAATCCACAATTTTTCATATTTATCCTGAAAGACATACCCTTTCGATATGCCATTAGACGCAATACCAAGCAATGCGAGTCCCAAAGGGAAAAGAACTACGGCCAAGGCCCCAACAATTTGAAAAATTTTAGCCTTCATACGCCTCTAATCATAGAAAAAAATTCAAATTCTTGTCTCCAAGATTGATTAAGAACTCCCCTTTACAAACAAAACACCCCGTCACTCAAAAAGTGGCGGGGTGTTTTTGGTTCACATTAAACTAAAATTCAAACAACTTGTCAGGAAAGTCTCTCGAATGTCGTAATTTTAAGATTTCTGTGACAATCGTCGTTTCAACACCTTGTGCAGAAACATGGACGATCATTGTTTTCAAGTTGTTTTCAACATCATAGGAAAATTCGGTAAGTACAAAAAAAGACGGGTGATTGGACATCACTCGTCTTTTCTTAGGAGATCCCCGCCTTCTCCCCAAAGAGGATAACTCTACTATGGCAACGAATTGCATCGCAATTCTAGTTGCCAAGTATCGTATAGCGGGGATGACACCATACGCGGGGTACTACCCCGCCACCATTCCTACGACACGAGCATCATGGAGAACACCATGACGAACAGCGCGACGGTTTCACCGACGCCGAGCACCATCAGGTAGTTCACGAGGCCCTTGCCGGTTTCGCCGAGGGCGTTGCAGGCGTCCGCAGCGGACTTGCCTACGTACCAGGCAGAGGCCATCATGCCGATGCCACCGAAGATGCCGACACCCAGGTATGCAGCCCAGTTGGCCGGAGCCGCCTGGGACTTGTTCAGGATGTACATCATCAGGAGCATTCCGTAGATTGTCTGCGCAATGGGTGCGCCCACAAAGATGAGCAGCGTAAACAGCGCGTTCTTACCCTTGAGATACGCCTTCTTCCAGGCCCCGATGGCCGCCATGCCGGCAGTCCCGCAGCCCAGCGCAGAACCCACCGCGGCAAGGCCCAGGGCCGCCACCGCGCCGAGTTTCGCGAGCGTTAAAAGTTGAGCTTGATCCATACGTGTTACCTCGCTGGATTAAAGCACCATCATGGAGAACACGAGAACGAACAGGGCCACGGTTTCCACGATACCGAGCACCATCAGGTAGTTCACCATGCCCTTGCCGGTTTCACCGAGGGCGTCGCAAGCCACGGCCGCGGACTTGCCCTGGTACCAGGCAGAAGCCATCATGCCGAGACCGCCGAAGATACCGGCGCCGAGGCAGCCGCCCCAGTTGGTAAAGCCGGATTCAGCAGCCTTGCTCAGGATGAAGTTCATGAGCAACATGCCATAAATCGTCTGGGAAATCGGGGCACCCACGAACACCAGGAGTGTGAAGAGGGCGGACTTGCCCTGGGCATAAGCCTTCTTCCACATGGTGATGGCGGACATACCAGCCGTTCCGCAACCAAGGGCGGAGCCCATTGCCGAAATGCCGAGAGCGGCAGCAGCACCCATTTTAGCGAGAGTAACCATTGTATTCGGTTCCATTGTTTTTTCCTCATTAAGTAGCGGGAATCATCCCTTGGTTTAATTTTTCTGCTTGGCGAAGGGCGCGAACGCGAATCCGCTCCATTCCAGGCCAAGTCCATTTGAAAATTCGAGTGTATTCAGACGTACGGCGTGGACGGCGACGCCCATGACCGCAAGCGCGATGTTCAGGCCATGCACAAAGAGCAGCAGGAAGGCCGCACCGGCGATACCGACAGCGGAGCCGAACAGCGGCGAGAGCATGTCGTTGAACGCCTCGGCGATGGCCGCACCGGACATGCCCACGGCAAACAGACGGATGTAACTGATCACGTCGGTAAAGCTGTTCACCACGTC
>NZ_DFLC01000005.1:0-19961 GCF_002374005.1 Fibrobacter sp. UBA3629
CACTATCCGAAGTTCGGCAAGCACCTCCCGAAGGAACTCTCCGACATCATTGACATGATCCAGGATCGTCTCAATAAGGCTTAATAGGCATAACAGCCTAGTTTGTTAAGTTCTCCTCCTAACAAACAAGTCCCCGTGGCCGCAAGGTCGCGGGGGCTTTCCTATTTATAGCGGATATGGCGGTTCGAACGGTTTTAGAATGCTTTTTTTACATTTTTTTTGAAAAAAATCGCTCTTTCCCATTTTTTTTGAGTATATTCCAAGTTGGAATAGAAAGAGGTATTGAATGAACCGATATGACTTGGTCCTTCTGGGGCTTATTCTCGAACACGAAAGCAGCGGCTACGATATCATTACAGAAATCCGCGACCGCGAACTGGACCGTTGGGCCAATTTGAGCACATCGACCGTCTACAACCGCCTGGCGACCCTCGAAAAGCATGGCTGCATCGTCGGCCGTTCCGAACGCGATGGCAACCGCCCCGAACGTGTTGTATTCAATATTACAGACAAGGGAAAGGACACGCTCCGCAAGGAAGTCCTCAAGCACTTGACGGGGTTCAACGACGACCCGCGCACGCTCGGTTTTGCATTCCTCTATGGAGCCGAGAACAAGGAGCTGATTCGCACCCTGGAGGCCCATGAACGCCACCTCGTGCTCGAAATCGAGAATCTGGAAAAGATGATTGCCGAAGAACCGCGCCCCACGCTCTACCCGGAAGGCCCGTTCCTCAACTGCATGAGCCGCGACCACATCCTCGTGGAACTCAAGTACGTGCGTGCCGCCATCGGCATCTTGCGCGACCCCATCCGCAACAAGAAGCTCGACGGCTACTTCTATATCAACTTCGGTAACCGCGACTTCGAGAACTTCAATCAGAAGAAAGACTAGTTTTTTCTATATTTACCGCGTTAAATTTAACAACCCCCTCTTACGGAGATACAATGGCTACAAAACAGAAGAAGAGTGTCAAGAAGGTCGCCTCCAAGAAGGCTCCGGCCGCCCAGTACGGCTACTTCGACGACGCTGCAAAAGAATACGTGCTCACCACGCCGGCAACCCCGATCAAGTGGTGCAACTACGTCGGTACTTTGAACTTCGGCGGTATCGTGGATACCACCGGCGGTACCCTGGTTTGCAAGGGCGACCCGGCCCTGAACCGTATCACCAAGTACATCGCCCAGATGCCGTGCTCTGACTTCAAGGCCAGCACCATCTATATCCGTATCAAGGAAGCCAAGGGCTACAAGGTGTTCTCTCCGTTTGTCGTTCCCACCCTCACCAAGATGGACAAGTGGGAATGCCACGTGGGCCTTTCTTACATGCGCTGGATCGCCGAATGCTGCGG
This sequence comes from Fibrobacter sp. UBA3629, assembly GCF_002374005.1. NCBI lineage: Bacteria > Pseudomonadati > Fibrobacterota > Fibrobacteria > Fibrobacterales > Fibrobacteraceae > Fibrobacter > Fibrobacter sp. UBA3629. The sequence goes on from NZ_DFLC01000005.1 coordinate 1,350, forward strand.
ACTCCGCACCCAGGTCACGATTTTCGTGCCGACGGGCTCCAACACTCTCCTCCAGGACATCCAGGTGACGAACCTCGGTGGTGCCGCCAAGGAAGTGGACATTATCCCGGTCTATGAATTCAGCCACTTCGAAGCTGAAAAGCAGCTCACGAACGCCGACTGGGTCCCGCAGACCATGACCCTCAAGGGCCACTGGGAAAAGGACGGCCACGTCGTTCTCGAACAGTATGCCTACATGAAGCGCGACTACGCCGTGAACTACGTGACCGCTAACTGCAAGGTCGGTAGCTTCGACGGTGACCGCCGCGTGTTCCTCGGCGCCAACGAAATGGGCTCCTGGGCCGCTCCGCTTTCCTTGGGCAACAAGGAACTTTCCAACAGCGAATGCGACCGTGGCGACAACATCGCCGCCCTCATGATTCACGGTGGCAAGATTGCCGCCAAGAAGACTTTCCGTTGCTGCACCCAGCTCGGTCAGGAACAGAGCCTCAAGGTTGCTGCCAAGGCCATCGCCAAGTACCGCGACCTGAAGAACGTCGACAAGGCTTTCGACGAACTCGCCAAGTTCTGGGAAAACTACCTCTCCACGATCCAGGTGAAGACTCCGGACGCATCGTTCAACACGATGGTGAACGTCCACAACCCGCGCCAGTGCCACACCACCAAGAACTGGAGCCGCTACCTCTCTCTGTACCAGCTGGGCTACGGCACCAGCCGCGGTATCGGTTACCGTGACTCCACGCAGGACTTGATGGGCGTGATGAGCCACATGCCGGAAGAAGCCTTGGTCCTCACCAAGAACCTCATCTCCGTGCAGCGCCCCGAAGGTAACGCCATGCACCAGTACGCCCCGCTCGCCCTCGCCGAAGACAACGGCAACGAAGCGAACGCCGGTGACTCCCGCGAAAAGGCCGGCGTCAAGGATGCCAAGGGCAATCCGATGTATGCCGACTGGTACGGCGACGACCACCTCTGGATCATCCTCACTGTGGCTTCTTACCTCAAGGAAACCGGCAAGATGGATTTCCTCAAGGAAGAGATTCCGTTCTACGTCGCCGGCAAGAAGCGCAAGGACCGTCCGAAGGGCACTGTCCTCGAACACTTGAAGCGCGCCCTGAAGTTCACCCGTGAACACCTCGGCAAGCACAACCTCCCGCTCCTCGGCTTTGCTGACTGGAACGACTGCATGAACTTGCCCCTCGGTGCAGAATCCACGTTCAACACCGCCTTGTATGCCAAGGCCCTGCTCGAAATGATGGACATCGAAGAAGCCCTCGGCGACAAGAAGGCCGTCGAAATGTACAAGGGCTGGTACGAAGACGTCAAGGCCGCCTTCAACAAGAGCGCCTGGGACGGCAAGTGGTGGACCCGCTGGTTCGACAAGGACGGCAACGGCTACGGTGTCGCCAAGGCCAAGTACGGCAAGATCTACTGCAACGGCCAGTCCTGGCCGGTTATCGCCGGCATCGCTTACGGCGACCGCGCCAAGCAGGGCATGGACAGCCTGAACAAGCTCCTCAACACCAAGTACGGCGTGAAGAGCTCCACTCCGGGTTACCGCGGCTTTGAACCGGCCGTGGGTGGCATCTCCACCTATCCTCCCGGAGCCAAGGAAAACGGCGGTATCTTCCTCCACACCAACCCGTGGGTGATGATTGCCGAAACCATCCTCGGCCGTGGCGACAATGCCTTCCAGTACTACAACCAAATTAACCCGGCTTCCAAGAACGACATCCTCGACGTGTTCGAGTCCGAACCGTACTGCTATCCGCAGAACATCCTCGGTGACGAACACAAGCAGTTCGGCATGGGCCGTAACGCATGGCTCTCCGGTACTTCCACCTGGACGTACCAGGCTGCCACGCAGTTCATCATCGGTATCCGTGCCAACTACAAGGGCCTCGTGGTTGATCCTTGCATCCCCTCCAAGTGGGATGGCTTCGAAGCAACCCGTAAGTTCCGTGGTGCAACCTACCAGATTACGGTGAAGAACCCGAAGCACGTGTGCAAGGGTGTCGCCAAGATGGTGGTGGACGGCAAGGAAATCGACTCGAATATTGCCCCGATCTTTACGAAGGGTGTCCATAAAGTCGAAGTCACCATGGGCTAATTTGAATTATAACCGTCGTGATACGGCGTTTCCCCAAAGAGGATAACTCCACTAAGGGGTAAAACCCAAGTGTCGTATAGCTCGCCCCCTCACGTACGCTTAGTACGCTACGGGGGATCGCGCCTGGTCTCACTCGGTTCTAATCCAAATTCGAATTTAAAGGTCTGCTTCAAACGAAGCAGACTTTTTCTATATATAAGTGTATGGCGAGTTTATTTGGAAAATGCTGGAATAATTTTGTGCTCTTGGCTGCGGCGGTGCTGTGGGCGGGTTGCTCCGATAGCGATAAAAATGCGGATAAATCCCTAGAGCAGGAAAAGGGTAAAACGGAACAGTCCTTGGACGTGAAAAAGGAAGATGCCGAAAAACTGCGCAGGGATAGTGTATTTAAAGCATCCATAGACAGTGTTTTAAAGTCGGTGGGGCATCTTTCAACGCATGGGACGACTACGCTTTATGGATGTCGTCCAGAAAATGGCTGTTCCGTTAAAAGAGATGAATATGGGATTCCTGTAATAGATGAAAAGTACTTGCAAGGCCGTGCACGAGGCGTCGCAAAAGCCCCTACTTATGAGGAATTGAGTGTGGCAGGTGGCGTTGATGCTGATAAAGCTCTGATTTTAAAGAACATTCGCCTGCGGACTCCTGGATTGCGTCATATTTATAATAAACATTTAAAGAGGAATCCCAGTTTTAGCGGGACGATTGTTTTTCGGTTGAATATCAATGCTGATGGCTCCGTTCAAAAAGTCCAAATAGACTCAACGACTACCGGCAATACGGATTTTGACGAAAAAGTCCAGAATGCGGTAGGTCGCTGGAATTTCCAGATCATGAATTCGGGTGTAGTAGCCAAATTAAATACGGATGTAGTTGCGACTTTCCCGGTACAATTTTATGAAAGAGAACCGGCAAAAATAGGCGATTAAGGGCGATACCTAACGAGCCGGATTTTTGCTTTTTTTGTGGAAATTGGGGATTAAACTGCTGAAAAAACGCCTGTTTGGTACCCAATTTGTTAGCTTGTTTGTACTAAAAAAGTCAAATTTTGCTTTTAGTGGGGATGAAATACACAAAAAACGCCGGTTTAATCCCCAATTTTTGTGCAATATCAGTGTTTGAACGCTGTGAATGTATCATTTTGTGTTAGTTTGTGTGTGAAAATGGGTACTAAAGTGCGTCAAAATAAGTCGTTTGGTACCCATTTTTTGTTTTTTGTATTATTTTTAGTGAAGTATGAATATGTTTTCTAGACTATTTCGCGTGATTTCCCTGCTTGCAGTGCTTTGCGTATGCATTCACGCAGCCGAGGACAAGTTGTTCAACATGAACACTGATATGGAAAAACTCATAGCCCCGTATATCGAAAAGGCCAAGGCGACGTTCCCTGCGGTCAAGAAGAAATACATCGCGGGCGACTATGTGCGCGAAAAGCGTGTGCTGGATGTACAGATTAATCTTGTCGACAAGGACGGGACGAAGGAGATGGTTTTCGTTTTTGTCACCCAATGCCTGGGAAATCGGTTCCAGGGAATTGTTACTAACGATATTCAGCTCCTTAAGGAATACAAGAAGGGCGATGAAGTCTCGTTCACGCAGGACCAGATAAGGAACTGGGTCGTCGTGGATTCCTTGGGCAACGAGGAAGGCAATTATGTGGGGAAGGCCATCGAGGCTTTTGATTCTGGGATTGTCGGCGTCTTTTTCGAGGGGGTGTTCAAGAAGGGCAAGTTTGAGTTCAAGTACCAGGATGCCAAATCGGCGAAATACCAGAACAGCATAGACGGGATTGTATCGCAGGAAATCATTGCGGAAATAGCAAAGCGCTTGAAGACTTCGTACGAAAAGAAACGACGCGAAGGGCAGAAGTTCGAGGAAGGGAAACCGTTCTACACCTACGGGATTTATGACTTCCGAACCGGTGAGATAAAGCCCTGATTCCCCGGTCTAGAACTCGTCCGGCTTGATGACATAGACCGAATCGCGCCATGTCGGTAGGGGCTTGTAGGATTCTAGTTCCTTCCGGATCTCGTAGAAAAGGTTCCCCTTGAAGAATTGGTCGAGGGTCTTTTGGGAATGGAGCCTTGTGAAGATTGCGAACTTTGTCATTTCATGGTTGCAGACGCTTGCCTTGAGGTCGTAATCTATGTATGAGGTGTCCTGGTTGCGCAGGTTGTTGCAACTTTTCACGAATTTCTTTAGGATATAGTCGAACTTGGCGCCGATGTAGTTGTTGTCATAGATGAAATGCGCTTCCTTGAGGGAAGGGTTGAAAAGGTAGATATCCGAGTTCCATGTAAAGTAGTTGGAATCGATGGCAAGCTTGCGGTTGACGTAATTCTGGATGCTGGAATCCAGCTTGAGGTCGATTTCTTCTCGGTCTGCGGGGAGGACCAGCCAGCACATGATGGGGTATTTTGCGGTGAGCGCTATCTTGTCTGCGGTACTGTACGTGCCTTTGCTGGTGTCCCAGAACATGACAATCTTGCTTATGGCGGACGGGGCGACGAACCAGTTGCCCGCAAAGAGGAACGTTATGAATATCAGGATAACCGCAAAGATGCGGGTGAACAAGTCCTGGAAAATCTGTCTCTTGGCATCGGGGCCATAGCCCGTGTCAAGTATGGGATACTCGGCCTTGAGCGCCTCCATTTCCTTGAGCTTGGATTCGAATTGCTCGGCGTTCAGGGGGGAGGTGCCCGTCTCCTTGAATTGGCGGGTCGCGTCCTCAAGTTCGGACTTCAGCTCAAAGTAGTGCTTGAAGTCGGCCTTCGTCTTTTCCAAGTCGTTGGTGGAGTCCTGTTTATTCAGATGGAACATATTCCCCAATATAACAATTGAGCTCCTTTGGAGGGTTTGAAGGAATCCCTAATATTGAAAATTGCTATATTATTCGCGGAAATTTTTAAAAAGGATAGACAATGTCTCTTAAACTTATTACTCGTGGTGTTCTTACCGTGGCGCTTGCTGCGGGTATTGCCTCTGCGCAGCTCCTCAACAGCAAGAGCATGGATGTCGTGCGTGTCGAAAAGGTCGGTTTCTCTGCCGGGCGCATCGATAGCTTGACCCAGGCGCTTGCACTACAGCAGTTCCAGGGCAAGAAGGTGAGCGATGAGACCATGGCCCAGGTTCGTTTTGCTGTGATTGACAACCTTGTCGGGCAGGAACTGGTACGGCTCGAATGCAAGAAGCAGGGAATCAAGGTCCCGGCGGCCCGCGTGGATAGCCTTGCGACCCTCTTCAAGAAGCAGTTCCCGAGCGAGGATGTGTTCCAGAAACAGCTGAAGCAGAGCGGCCAGACGATGGCTCAGTTCCGTGAAAAGCTCGAAGACCAGCTCAAGAGCGAGGAACTCCTCAAGAAGAAGGTGCCCTATCCGAAGGACCCGACCGAAGAAGAAATGAAGGCCTACTGGACGCTCAACAAGAGCAAGGTCCCTGTAAACGATTCTATCAGCGGTGTCCGCATCTACATCAAGACGAAGGGCAAGAGCGCCCAGGACGTGTCGGATACGAAGGACATGCTGAAGGGTATGGCCGCCCAGCTCAGGAGCCAGATCCGTGCCAAGAAGGTTCCTTTTACTTATGCGGTGCAGCTTTTCGCACAGCAGGCTGTCCAGAACAGCGACGATCCCAATGCGAAGAAGACGGGCGGTGCCGTGCTGACCACGCTCAAGGGTAACGGGGCTGCGTTCGAAAAGGCCGTGGCAAAGTTGAACGTGGGTGACATCTCGGATGTCTATAACGACAAGGACGGTGTCGCCATCTTCATGCTCACGGGCAAGAACGATGGAAAGTTCGAAAGCTACCGTAACCAGATCGATACCGGACTTCGCATGCAGGCCGAACAGGAACGCCAGATGAAGCTCAAGGCCTACCTGGATGAACTCGCGAAGGTCTACAAGGTCCAGTACCTCGACAAGAAGTACACCCCGCCGCAGGCCATCGGGGGCAAGTAATGGCCTTCCAGACGACTCATACCGGGCTTATCGAGCTGCGTAGCCGCATCGACAAGCTCTGGGGGTATCTTTGACTTAGAGGCGAAGACCGAAGAACTCTACGTCCTCGAAAAGGACTCTGCCGACCCGAACCTGTGGAACGACCAGGAGAAGGCGCAGTCCATGATGAAGAAAATCGGCAACCTGCGCGGCCTCCTCGATTCCTGGAAGGAGGTCTCCCAGACCTGCGATGACCTTGCCGAGCTCTACGAGATGAGCAAGGACGAGGAGTCTGCCGACCTGACCAAGACCATCGAATCGGATGTCGCGGATCTCCGTGCGCGTGTCGAGAAGATGGAGTTCAAGAAGATGCTGAACGGGCCCGACGACGCCTGCGCATGCCTGATGTCGATTCACCCGGGCGCGGGCGGCACCGAGTCGCAGGACTGGGCACTGATGCTGTTCCGCATGTACACGCACTTTTTTGAGCGCGAGAACATGGACTTCAAGGTGGTGGATTTCCAGGAAGCGGAAGACGCGGGCCTCAAGAGCGCGACCATCGAGATCACTTGCGAGAATGCCTACGGCCTGCTGCGTTCGGAAATAGGCGTGCATCGCCTGGTGCGCATTAGCCCGTTTGATGCGAATGCCCGACGCCACACGAGCTTTACCGCCGTGTACCTGTACCCCGAACACGAAGACGTGGAATTCGACCTGGACATGGCGGATGTGCGCGTGGATACCTATCGCAGTAGCGGTGCCGGCGGACAGTACATCAACAAGACGGATTCCGCGGTGCGCATGACGCACTTGCCCACGGGTATCATGGCGAGCTGCCAGACGGAACGTAGCCAGATTCAGAACCGCGAAACCTGCTACAAGATGCTCAAGACTATGGTGGCCGAGCACTACCGCCTGGAAGAAGAGGCGAAGCGCGATGCCCGCATGGCCGAGAAGAAGAAGGTCGAGTGGGGAAGCCAGATCCGTAGCTACGTGCTGCAGCCCTACCAGATGGTGAAGGACCTGCGTACGGGGGTCGAGACCTCCGATACCGCAGGCGTGCTCGATGGCAAGATCAGGCCGTTTATCGATGCTTACCTGCTGAGCACCAGCGAAGAGCAGAAGTAAGCTAGCTTAACAGTTTTTCCACTTCCGCAATAATGCGGTCGCGTTCCCCGCACCAGTCGGGGGCGATAAGCATGTCGCTCGGGCTTTCGCCGCTGAACCGCTCGATGGCGGTATCCGGCCCGATAATCTTTATCATCTCGGCGACGGCTGCGCAGTATTCCTCGAATTCCAGCAGCTTGATTTCGCCTGCGGAAAAATCTTGTGCCATCACAGTGCCCGCGACGATGTGCAGCGGGTGGATTTTCACGGCGGCGAGTTTCAGGTCGCGCACGACTTCGGCGGTACGCTTGAAGTCTATCAGGGTCTCGCCGGGGAGTCCAACGATGACGTGCGTGGTGACGGTGAGACCCGCCGCCTGGCAGCGCTTTACCGCGTCTTCGAAATCGGCGAGTGTATGCCTGCGGTTGATGGCCGCAAGCGTGAGGTCGTTTGCCGTCTGCAGGCCGATTTCCACGATAATCGGCTTCTTGCGGTTCAGTTCCGCGAGGTACTCGATTTTCTCGTCTTCGAGGCAGTCCGGGCGCGTCCCTATCGCAAGCCCCGCAATCTCCTTGTGCTTGATAATCGGGTCGATAATCCCCTTCAGGTGTTCGAGCGGCGCATGCGTGTTTGTATATGGCTGCAGGTAGGCGAGGATGCCCGCGTTCGGGTATTTTTCGCGGAGCCTCGGTACGAACTTGTCGAGCTGTTCCTGGATGGAAACCTTCGCCTGGTCGAACACTGGGCTGAAGCTGCGGTTGTTGCAGTAGCTGCAGCCCGAGAATCCCTTGGTGCCGTCGAGGTTGGGGCAACTCATGCCGCCGTTGAGCGGGAGCTTGCGCACCTTGAGGTAGTTCGGGAAAATCTTGAGCAGTAAATCGCGGTAGGGAGTGTAGTGCATGTCGTAAAAGTAATAAAAGCGGGGCGTTCACTTGTTTTGACTCCCTTTTTTTTATATTCTATTCATGCCGTTTTCAGAAGAATACCTCAAAGATTACGAAAATAAAATTCGGAAGCTCCCTGTCGATGAACTTTATGAAATACATGACACAATTCGTGATCATCCTTTAAAAGCAGACGATTCTCCTGAAAGAGTCCAGATTGTTGAAAAGCGCATTATTGAACTTACTGGCGACAAAGATTCTATTTTGTCTCGTGAAGAGTTTAATAAAAAAGTGGAACAGGAATATATCGAGAAGACAAATCCTTTGGCAGTCGGGCTTGAAATTTTTGGAGTTGTCCTAATTTTAATAGGAGGTGTGTGCACGCGAAATCCCCATCTTGCAGAAATCAGTTCGAATCCAATATCTCTTTTTCTCAGCGGTCTTGGGTGTTTAATTGTAGGATTATGCAATTTAATCGATGGAAAGATTAAGATATACCTAATAGGATGGGCGGTAATCCTGACAAAAAAAGAACATCCAAAAAAGTTCTGGTCTGTAGTGGGGTTATTTTATATTGTCGGGGTTTTCTTTTTAGTTAGGGCATGTCAATGCTGGTAGGGTAAGTTGAATGTGTTGGGGGGCGCTATCAGTATGGCGAGATTGCGTCTCGCATCGGAATAGCGAGATGGACGCCTACGGCGTCCGCGGCTTCGGCTCGGTCATGTCGGCAAGCAAGCTTGCCGTCGCGACACTCGCCTTGCACGCTTTTGCCAAAACGTACACTTCGTTAGCATTTTGCCCTCAGGGTTACGCCTGGCGGCGTGCCTTTTTTTTGTGAAAAAATCCCATTGGGCGAATACGGATGTATATTATGAGTATTGATATTTGAGGATCTTTTATGAAACGACTGGCTTTGACCCTGGCTCTCGTGGTGGTGTTCTGTGCGGAGGGAGCCTTCGCAGCCCCGAAAAAGGGAACCATGACAGACGCTCGCGACGGCGAGTCGTACCAGACTGTAAGGATTGGTAAACAGATTTGGATGGCAGAGAATCTGAAGGTGAAAACCGAGGGTAGCTGGTGCTACGAGGATAAGGAATCGGACTGTCAGAAATACGGTTGGCTCTATAACTGGGACGCGGCAAAAGTTGCCTGCCCCGTAGGCTGGCACTTGCCCAGCAAAGAGGAGTTCGAAATTTTGTTTAAGTTCGTGGGCGGGGCTCAGGAAGATGCTTGGAAATGGGAAAATGCGGGGAAAATGCTGAAGTCCACCAACGGATGGAATGAATATGAAGGAAAAGATGGCAATGGTAATGATGCTTTCGGGTTCTCGGCGCTCCCTGCTGGCTACAGGAATGGCAATGGGGATTTCAACAACGAGGGCAACCGTGCGTACTTCTGGAGTTCTACAGAGAGCGTTAGCGGCAGCGCGTACTACATGGGCTTGGACTTCAGCAAAGACGATGCGTTCCTGAACAGCTTCTATAAGACCCACGGGTTCTCGGTGCGCTGTGTGAAGGACTAGGCAAATTGGCTCGGAAAAACCATGCAGCTCCCAGGACGGGAACTGTTTTGTGTAAAGTTTTTATTTTTTGAAAACAACTCCGTATCCGCGGTACTTGCAAACAGTTTCTGTTTTCAAGACTAATGGACCTAAAATTAGCGATGTTGTTGTTTCTTCCGCGCGGATTCCGATAACTTCATCAAAGGCTCCGCCTCTATAATCAATAAATTCCATAATGCCACAATTTTCGTTTTCTGGCTTGCTCGAATACGATATTTCTTGGTACGATGCATAATCAGAAGGTGTGAAAATTCCTTCTTGCACCACAATTGGATGATGGATCACCTTTGTGCATCCAACAAGCATTAATGCTGTAATGCATAATGCGATGACGTTTTTGTTCATAAAAAACACCTCTAAAAAACGTTTATATAAATATACAAATCTTTTTGAAAGGAGTGGCTTAATAGCGAGATTGCCAAAACGTTCACTTCGTTCCGCTCCGCGGTAGTCGAACTCACGACTACGTCGCTCGTCCGGAATCTCTCGCTATTCCGGATATAAAAAGAAAACCACCCAGGAGGGTGGTTTTTCTTTTTATCGGAATAGCGAGATTGACAAAAGTTTCACGGTGTTCAACTTTTGCCCTCCGGGTTACGCCTGGCGGCGTAATCTCTAAATCGCCTAAATTCACTGCGTTCAAATGGCGATTTAGTCGAACTCACTTCGTGAGTTCTCATCTCGCGTATAATTCCGATACGAAAAAAGCACCCGCAAGGGGTGCTTTTCGTATCGGAATAGCGAGATTCGAACTCACGACCTCTTGCTCCCGAAGCAAGCGCTCTACCAGGCTGAGCTATATTCCGGTTTTGTGGGCACAATTATAGATAAAAAGTGCAGGTTTTCAAAGGGGTCGGGCGCGAAAAATTTGTAAAAATACCCAAAATTTACTTCTTTCGGGCGTTTTTCTTGGCCTTTTTGGGGTCGGGGCGTGCGGGGGCGTCGCTTTGGGCGGGTTTCCCGAGGACCATGATGCTCGAACCTGCGTTGTCGGGTTCGACCTTGTACAGGCGGATGCGGTTGTTCCATTCGGACCGGACCTTGCGGTCGATGATGCGCTTGACGTTCCCGTAGCTCGGGTTTCCGCCGCCGTGGATGACCCTCAGGACCTTGAGGCCCGCGATGTTCAGGTCATCGATGCGCCGCTCGACGGCCTCTGCGGCTTCATCGGCGGTCATGCCGTGCAGGTCGATTTCGTCTTCGGGCATGGGGAGGTCCCAGGCGGCAGGGTTGCGGCGCATCTTGCGCCCGCGCGCAAGGCGGGCGGGGCGCATCACGGCGGCATTCTCCGCATCGACGCGCATCTGCTCGTCTTTGTCTTCCATGCGGTGGTTCATAATCCACTGCATCTGGAATTCTTCTTCTGCGTTCAGGGGCATCTCAAATCCTCGGACACAAATATAGAAAGCGGCTCCGTGGTTTGCGCCCTAGACGACGAAGTTCTGGTGGTAGTTCCAGCTCCACTGGTCGGGGTGCTCCGCTATCCAGCGCTCCGTCTCGCGGGCAATGTCTTTCACGAGGGGGCTTTCTCCGGCCTGGCTTGCGGCCTTGCCGGCGACGATCTCGTCATATTTCGGCGGGTAGTAGCTTTCGAATCGGATGACGATGCTCCCTTCGGGTCGATTGCTGTCGCGGGAGGGCGAGCCGCGCATTTCTGTCCAGGTGCGGAAGGTGACGATGCCTGCTCCCATCCGGTTGATTTTCTGGATGAGGCGCAGGTAGAGCGTGGTTTGCCGGCCGAACAGCTCGACAGTGTTTCCCTTCGTGTTCTTGCCCTGGTCATAGACCATCGCGAGGATTCCCTTGGTGCGGAAGAGTTCGCGGATGAGCCGGCCAGTTTCTTCGGGGTGGTATTCTGTGAGGTGCGGGTCGCTGCGGAGTTCCCTGAGAACTTCGCGGAAGGCGGTGTCCCCGACGGAATCGGTGATGAGGTGGACGTGCTCGCTGTAGCGGCAGAGGATGCGGTGCATCAGTTCGAAGGAACCCTGGTGGATGCTGATGCCTGCGATGGGCATGCCGTTTTTCGAGCATTCGGCGACGGCGTCCTTGATGATGCCCTCGTTCTCGAACACGATGCGGCGTTCCACGCTCTTGAAGCGGGCGAGGCCGCGGTAAGAATCCAGCGCGTTCCAGAAGATGCCGCGGAACATGTCGCGAGCGGTCACTTCTTGCAAGGGGCCGGCGCAGTTTAAAATAGAAGGAGCGCTGTTTAACACCCGCGCACAGTTTAATTCCGACGCTGTACTGTTTAACCCCGGCGCACAGCCTTCATCCTGCGCCGCCAAATATCCCCTTGCCGCGTCCAAATGTTTTTCCACCCTCCCGTAAGCGCGCTCGGTGTGTATCGCCTTGTAGACAGGGAATGCGATGGCGAAAAGGAACGAGTAGAAAAAGTCCGGCAGCCGCAGCAGGATGTTGAACAGTAATTTATATGTAATTACCTTGAACTTGTACATGGGGTCGCGGCGCCTGCCGATCAGGAAATTACGCTTCCTCGAATTCTAGAATATTCCTTCCGAGTTCGCGCTCGAACACGCGTCGCGAAAGGCCTTCGCCTGCATAGCTGATTGTGGGCGAGACCTCGTAGAGCTTGCCGGGCTTCACCTCGACATGTGCCTTCACGAGCCATTCGCGGTGGAGCTTGCCGATCATCGTGCGGGCCGTTTTCGGGCTGTCCGTGCCTTCCGCGTTCTTGACCGGGCTAAATTCCTCCTCGCGGATGACGCCGAAGGGGAGCATGGTGCCGAGCTGCGGGAAAGCATCGAACAAAAACTGCTCGAACTTGAAGCAGTTCTCGATGCCGCAAACCGTCTTGCGGGCCGTGTGCCACGGGAGTTTGCCAGTCTGCAACTTGCGCAGCGCCGAGACTTTGAACAAATGAATGGCGAGGTTCCCGCCGTCAAATACCAGGCTTCCATCCGGGTTTGTCATGTCGCGGTATTCTTCGGGCAAGTCGCTGTATTCGACCACGCCGGGCTTGTTGTTCTGGAAGGCGAAAATGCCCACGCGTTCCTGCGCGTTCGCCTTGTGAACGACCTTCGATGCGCTGGCCATCATCCCGTTGTCGGCGAGAGCCCCGATGAATGCGGGGTCGCAGATGCGGCAGAGCGCGTTGTCGACGCTGTAGAGGAACACGTATTCTATACCCTTCTCGACGAGCCATGCGAGCGAACCGCTCTGGGCGAGCGCGCGGAAGCACCCGCCGTTGCCATCGGGAACAAGTGCAAGCCTGTCGCCGTCGAGCACGGCCTTGCCATCGGGCGTAAGCGCGCAGATGGTTCCCTGCTCAAAAAAGCGGATGTTGTCGCGGTCCATCCCGAAGAAGTTGTGTTCGGTAAAGAAGTTGACGGTCGCCTCGTGGTTCAGCGGGCTCGTCATGATGCACCACGGAATCGGGTGGCCTACGCGAGCCGCGAGGTTCTGCAAGCGTTCCGCCTGCAGTTGGAATAAACTCTTGTGGCTCGGGAGCCCGATATCGAACATTCCCTTCGGGCCGTCGAACCCGAGGCGCGAACCCTGGCCGCCCGCGACGAGGAACGCCGCCACCTTGCCCTTTCCGAGCAGCATCTCTCCGATTTCTTTCCAGTAGTCGTATTTCAGGTTGTCTTCCGCAATCCGGAAAGGCATGGGCTTCAGGTCGGCAGATACGTTGTCCGCCTTGCTCGCGCTTGACTTTTCGGCGTAGAGTGCCTTCAGTTCTTCCCAGTCTTGGCTTAGAATGTCGCGTTCGAGGAGCTTGCGTGCATCCCCGGAGAGTGTTTCAAGGTGCGCCGCCAGTTCCTGCTGGCCGGCCGCATTTAACGTTTCGATAATGTCTTTTTCCATATTATCTCAAACCGAAGAATATCACCATGCTCACGATGAGCGCGAAGATGCTCACGAGGTGCATGCGCCACACGATTTTCGAGTTCATCAGGGGCTTGCTCGGGAACTTGCCTTCCCACTTTTTCTGGTAGTGGTGGTGGAGCGGCGCACAAAGGAAAATGCGCTTGCCCGTGCCGGTTGTTTTTTTGGTGAACTTGAACCAGAGAATTTGGAGCAGCACCGAGCAGGCTTCCGCGATGATAATCACGCATACGATGGGGAGGAACAGCCCCGCCTGCACCAGGATGAACATGATGCCGATGGTGGCGCCGAAGCCCACGGAACCCGCGTCGCCCATGTAGATTTCGGCGGGAGGGCTGTTGAACCAAAGGTAGGCGAGCAGTGCGCCCGCGATGGCCATGGCGATGGGGAATAGCTCGTCGCAGCCGGGCAGGTACGGCACGTGCAGGTACGTACTGAAGATGAAGTTGCCACTCACGTAGGCGACGAGGCCCACGAAAATCATGCTGGTAAGGATCGGCACCGAGACAAGGCTGTCGAGGCCGTCGGTAAAGTTCGTTCCGTTAGCGCTAGCCGCGATGACAAACGTCATGAATGCAACAAAGATCCAGTTGGGGAGGTGGAACTGGTAAACGTCGATGGGGCAGAAGGGAATGGTGAGGTCGCCCTTGAGCTCGGGGATGAACTTGTAGCAGAAAATCGCGACGATAAAGCTGAAAAGGAAGTAGAGGAACAGGCGCAGGCTGCTGGAAATACCGTCAGCCTTGTCCATGTAGTCGGCGGCCTTGAGTTTGCCAAGTTTGATGAGGCGCTTGGCGCGGACCTTCGCAATGTCGTCGATGGCACCCACGGCAGAGAATGCCGCGAGAATCACGAGGGTCGATATGGTGTAGCCGTTCATCTTGCAGACGAGGAGCGAGACCACCTCGACCACCACCACCAGGAGTAGCCCGCCCATGATCGGGGGAGACTTGGTCTTGCCGTCCTTGTCAAAGTCGCTGGTGGCATCGAGCCCCTGCAAAAGGCGGATGTACTTGGGCATGAAGAACAGCACGAGGATGATGGAGAGCATGGCGGCGACGCCTGCACGGAAGAGACGCCCGTCGAAAAGATCGATACTGGTAACGTGATAAAGCCAATGACAGAGCATAGTTATAAAATCTTAGATTTTCCCGGCGAGGGGTCGTGTCATCCTGAGCGGAGGGCGCAGCCCGTAGTCGAAGGATCTGGTGTTTAAACTTGTGTTTTTTCTTTGCAAAGATAAAATATTGTGCCTGCGTTGGCTTTGGACTGCCCGAAATTTCTACATTATGGGGCATGAGTGAATTGCGTATCGATTGCCCCCACTGCGGGTCCACTTTCAACGTCATGCTGGACGGGGAGCCCTCGTCCATGATGGTCTTTGCCTGTGCCAAGTGCAAGACCCCGCTGATGCACATGGCCGGAGTGACTTCGGAACTGGACCGGGAGGAGTTTGCGCGCCTCCGCGAACGCCTGAACCGCGTGCTGAGCGCCGTCATGAAGCGCGAGGGCGAGGTAAGCGAGGTCGCTGCGTCCCTCAAGAAGCTCGTGGACGAGTCGAACGCCCGTGCCGAGGAGCGCGAGTCCGAACCCGCTGTCGCGATATCCGACGAGGCGCTAGCGGAACTGCAGAAGGGCCTCGACGAGATGGATGTGGACAGCTTCCTGGAAAAATTGTAATTCATGTTAAACTTTTTCATAGCAGCCCTCGTGGTGGCGCTTGCCCCCGGCCCCGACAACCTGTTTGTGCTTGCCCAGAGCGCAACCCACGGAGCGCGTGCTGGATTTAGCGTGATTTGCGGGCTGTGCACGGGAATCTGCGTGCAGACGGTGCTCCTGATTGTGGGGGTGTCCGCGCTGATTGCGGCTAGCCCGATTGCATTTTTTGTGTTGCAGTGCTGCGGGGCGGCGTACCTGCTTTACCTCGCGTACAAGAGTTTCCAGGTCCGCGCCGGAGTGGTGAAACTGGACGCGGGTGATGCTGGCGAGATGCGCGTGGGCATGGAAGGCGCGGGCCTTTCGTTCCGCAGGCTCTACCTTCGCGGCATCATCATGAACATCACGAACCCGAAGGCGGTTCTTTTTGCGCTTTCGTTTATTCCGCCGGCAGTCGACATGAGCCGCGACATGAGTCCGTCGCTCCAGATGGTAGTTCTCGGGGCGGAATTCGTGACGGCGACCTTCATCGTGTTCGGCTCCATCGCGCTACTTGCGGGCGCCGTGAAGAAATTCATGCTCAACAGCCCGAAGGCGAATCGCAACCTGAACTGGTTCAGCGGCTGCGTGTTTGTCGCCCTCGCCATTGCGCTGTTCGCGCTCTAACGGTCATCCCCGCTATACGATACTTGGCAACTTGTTGCCATAGTAGAGTTATCCTCTTTGGGGAGAAGGCGGGGATCTCCATTTAGGTGAGTTGCTTCTGCACCAATTCAAGAATCTTTTCAATCGCAACTTCGGGCGCGTCGCTGGTGTCGCCGCCGGCGGCACGGGTGTGGCCGCCACCGCCAAACTCGCGGGCAATCGCGTTCACGTCCACGATGTAGTTGCTGCGCAGGCTAATCTTGTACTTGCCGTTTACGGGGTACAGGAACAGGGCCACTTCGGTGCCGCCGACTTCACGCACGGTGTCGATGACGTTGCTGAGTTCTACGGGCGAAACATCGAAGCGTTCCATGTCTTCGGGGGTGATGTGGGCGTAGACCACTTTACCCCCGAGCCCGAGCTTGCAGTTCTGCATCACGAACCCGGTCACGAGCGTCTGCTTGTAGGTGCGCGTGTAGTACGTCTCGTTCACGATTTTCGCGAAGTCGATTCCCTTCTCGATCAAATCGCCGACCACCTGCATGGTGCGCTTGCCCGTGCTGCTGAACTTGAACGCTCCCGTGTCGTGCACTATGCCCAGGTACAGGCTGTTCGCGGTCTCGCGCCCGACCTTCGCCTTGTCGATGTTCACGTACACCACCTCGCATGCGGAACTCGCCTCGGGTTCCACGAGGTTCAGGGTGCACAGGTTCAGCGGGTTAGAAATGTGGTGGTCGATGTTTATCGTTTTTTTCGCGGCACGGATGCATTCCGCGCCGTTCGCCCCCACGCGTTCAAAGCTCGGGGTATCCATGAGGAAGGCGAGGTCGTAGGGTCGCCCGCCGTTGCAATCCGCGGTGTAGGCCTCGCGCGCATCGCTTGCCCCGCGCAGAATCCGGTAGCTCTCGGGGAACTTCTCGAGGAACAGGTCCGCGCGGATTCCCGGGAAGTTGTCGCGGATGTAGTTGTAGATTGCCGTGGTGCTGCCCACGCAGTCGCCGTCGGGCCTCACGTGCCCGAAAATCGCCACCGTCTTCGCTTCGCCCAGGAATTCGTCAATCGTCATGTTCAATCCTTTTTTGCGGGGAATATAATAAAAAGCGCTAGGCGCTTTCGTGCGCGAACCCGTAGGTGCCTTTTTTTCGAAAATTTCACGAATAATGCCCCAAAATTCCCTCCTTTTAGCACGGTTCTCGCTTCTAAAACCCCATTGCCAGCCAGCCAAATTACTATAATTACCCGCAAATTGCATTTTTGACTGGGTCCTGTGACCAGATTCGCCAATTCCACTGGTGCAAGAGCAGGGAAACTCGGACAAAAACATGTAATGAAACAACAATCAAAAAAAGGAATGGCTATAATGGCTACTATCACTAAGGAAAAAGCTGCAGAACTCACCGCCAAGTTTGGTGCAAACGAAAAGGACACCGGTAACGTCCGCGTCCAGATCGCAATCCTCACGGAAAAGATCAAGAATCTGACGGAACACATCAAGAGCCACAAGAAGGACTTCCACTCCCTCCGTGGTCTGTCTGCCATGGTTGCCAAGCGCCGCAACCTCCTCAAGTACTACGGTGAGCAGGACATTCTCGCTCAGCGTGCTCTCATCAAGGAACTCGGTCTCCGCGGCTAATCTGCGGACTGGAGATAATCTATGTCTATTGACGCATACCATCAAAAATACGGCAAGATGCTCGACCCGAAGGAAGTGTCGGTTACGCTCCCTGACGGCCGCGTCATCACGTTCGAAACGGGCCGTATTGCCAAGCAGGCACGCGGTGCCGCAGTCGCCAAGATGGGCGACGCGTTCGTGCTCTCTACTGTCTGCTACGGCGAAGAGAAGGAAGGCGATTTCTTCCCGCTGACCGTCGAATACCGCGAAAAGGCCTACGCTGCCGGTCGCCTCCCGGGCGGCTACAACAAGCGCGAAGCCGGTCGCCCCTCCGACGAGGAAACTCTCTCTGCCCGTATCATCGACCGCCCGATTCGCCCGATGTTCCCCGAGAACTTCACGCGCGAAGTCCAGGTGATTGTGCAGGTTCTTTCTGCTGACCGCAAGTTTGCACCGGATGTGCTCGGCGTGTCTGCAGCATCCCTCTCCATCGGTCTTTCTGAACTGCCCTTCGAACAGCAGGTTGCCGCCGTGCGCGTGGCCGTTGTCGATGGTCAGAACATCGTGATGCCCACCTACGAACAGATGGCCTGCGCCGATCTGGACCTGGTGGTCGCCGGTACCGAAGATTCCGTCTGCATGGTGGAAGGCGGTGCCTACGAAGTGTCCGAAGACACGATGATCAACGCAATTCTCGCCGGTCACGAAGCCATCAAGCTCATGTGCAAGGCCCAACAGGAACTGGTGGACCGCTGCGCTAAGCCGAAGATGGAACTCAAGCCGCAGCACGTTGGCGAAGCCCACGAAAAGCTTCTCGCCACGGTGAAGGAAGTCGTGTGGGACGAACTGAACAAGGACGTCCACTCCAACATGGTGAAGACCGACTTCTATCCGGCTATGGCAGACCTCTGTGCGAAGATGCTCGAAGACGAACGCATTCTCGCCATCATCGGCAAGGACGAAGAACAGGATCCTGCTCTCGTCGCCGACGCTAAGGCAATCTTCAGCGACTACGAACGCACTGCCATGCGCGAAATGATCTTGAACGAAGACGTGCGCCTCGACGGCCGTACGACGACCGAAGTCCGCCCGATCGAAATCGAACTCGGCGTTCTCCCGAGCGCTCACGGTTCTGCAATCTTCCAGCGTGGCGAAACCCAGGGTCTCGTGGTCTGCACGCTCGGCTCCAAGGCCGACGAACAGCGCTACGAAAGCCTGCAGGGCGAAGGCTCCAAGAGCTACATGCTGCATTACAA
>NZ_DFLC01000005.1:20083-74924 GCF_002374005.1 Fibrobacter sp. UBA3629
GAAATCGGTCACGGCCACCTCGCCGAACGTTCTCTCGCTGCCGTTCTTCCGCTGCCGGAAGACTTCCCGTACACCATCCGCGTGGTTTCCGAAATTCAGGAATCCAACGGTTCTTCTTCCATGGCCTCTGTTTGCGGTGGCTGCCTCAGCTTGATGGACGCTGGCGTTCCTATCAAGGCTCCGGTCGCAGGTGTCGCCATGGGCCTCATCTCCGAAAAGGGTTCCGTCAAGGAAGGCGGCAAGATCAAGATCTTGACCGACATCACCGGTACGGAAGACCACCTCGGCGATATGGACTTCAAGGTGACGGGTACTGCCGAAGGCATCACGGCCTTCCAGATGGATATCAAGATCCGCGGCATTACGCCGGAACTCATGCGCGAAGCTCTGGAACAGGCTCGTCAGGGCCGTCTCCACATCTTGGGCAAGATGGCTGAACTCGGCCTCGCCGCTCCGCGTCCGAAGGTTTCCGAGAAGGCTCCGACCATGATCAAGATGCGCATCCCGACGAACAAGATTCGCGACGTCATCGGTTCCGGTGGCTCCGTGATCAAGGGCATGCAGTCTCAGACGGGTTGCACCATCAACATCGACGACGATGGCAACATCGACATTGCCGCTCCCAGTGGCAAGGCCGCTGCAGTCTGCCGCCGCATGATCGAAGAACTCACTGCCGAACCCGAACCGGGCCGCAAGTACAAGGGCAAGGTCAAGACGATCCAGCCGTTTGGCGCATTCGTCGAAATCCTGCCTGGTCGCGACGGCCTCGTGCACATCTCCGAACTTGCCGACCACCGCGTCGATAAGGTCGAAGACGTCGTTCACGTCGGTGACGAAGTCGAAGTGCTCTGCCTCGGTGTGGACCCGAAGGGCAAGGTGAAGCTTTCTATGAAGGCGCTCCTCCCTCCGAAGGCTGCTCCGGCTGATGCTCCGGCCGCTGAAGCACCTGCTGCAGAAGCTCCGGCTGAAGCATAATTCGTTTATACGAAATTGAAAGCGCCCGGCTTAACCGCCGGGCGTTTTCGTATATAAAGAAAGATCCCCGCCTACGCGGGGATGACAATGGTGGTTGGAGGGCCAAGCCCGCCCTTGTCGCTATTTAGAGAAGAGGTGCTTAAACGCAGCCCCGATTCCCTGGGCCTTCATGTCGGACCAGAAGGTGGTCGGGACGGCTAGCAGTTCTGCGATGGGGCGCGGGAACTTCTTGAAGATGTACTGCCTGCGCTTCATGCCGATGCGGATGTTCTCGGGGCGCCAGTTGCTCCCGAAGTGGTGGATACTCACCGTCTCGTCGGCGGTATTGATAGCACCGTCCAAAAAGCGCTTGGGCGAGAAGTACCATTCGGGCAGGATATCCAGCCCGTTGAACTTGTCACAGGCGTTCGCGAGAATCTGCGGGAGTACCAGCTGTTCCACCTTCTCTTCGCTGTATTCGTAATGCCTTTCGGTGTAGTACTTGAGCGCCTCGCCGATGATGGGCGAGCCCTTCTCCGCCCCCAGGAACGAAGGCTCAATTCGCTTGGAACCGTTCTCGTATCCGAGAATGTACTTGCGGTCGAGGAGGTGGTTCGGCGACATCAGAAGCTGTACGTCGGAATCCAGGTAGATTCCGCCTTCGGTGTAGAGCGCGTACAGGCGCACCGCGTCGGCGGCAAACGCCCAGTTGCCCTGTTCCATGGCTTCAAGAATCCAGGGAATGCCTGTCGCCTTGGCCTTCTGGTAATCCCAAAAAATGCAGTTGTAGTCGCCCAGGAACTTTTCCCAGGATTCCATACAACGTTGAACCTTTTCCGGAAAAGGTTCGTTCGAAAGCCAGCAATAATGAAATATCTTCGGGATCATAAAAATTCTCCGTCTACACCCTTATTTTAACATTTTTTTCGTCAAATGGAATGCTTTTTTTGCGATTTTATATGAATAATTAGGCATAAAGGCGGAAAGAACGTCTTTTTTGTTATATTTTTGTAACAAGGATTGTGATGGGACCGTTCTTATTGACATTGGCGTTTGCTCTTTCGATAGTGAATTTCGCTGTCTTTCTGCTTTTATTTCGGAAGCAGCAGAACAATTACATGTTCTTTACGTTTGTCGCCATCGTCGTCAGCTGTTTCGGTCACTGGCTCCTGGGGTTCTCGGAATCGGTCGACGGGGCCATCCTTGCAAATAAGATAAATTACCTGGGCTCGGCGTTCTTGCCGATGCTCATGTTCTTTACGCTCGCGGAGGTTTGCCGGCTGAGGATTCATCCGGTGGTGCGGGTCCTTCTGATTGCCTTTAGTTGCTTTGTCCTTTTTCTCTCGTTCACGGTGGGCTATAGCGACATCTACTACAAGACCGTCGAGTTCGTGGTGCAGAGCGGGGCGGGCAACTACGTGGCGACCTACGGCTGGGGTCACGATGTCTTCAATGCGATGATCCTGTTATATGGGGTGCTCGATATCGGGGTGATTGTCCATGCCTGCCTTATGCGGAGGCTGGTCTCGCTCAAGAATATCTTTGCGATGTTTGCTCTACAGCTCGTGACGGTTTCGTCGTTCTTTGTTTCGAGGTACATGGAAAACGACATGCTCTGCATGCCCTTCGTGTATCTCGCCGACCAGTTCTTCTTGCTTTACATCAGCTTGAACGTAAAGTGGTACGACATTGCTAGGAGCGTGATGCAGTCGCTTGAAAAGGACAACACGAACGCGTTTGTCTCTTTCACGCCTGATGGCGAATACCTTGGCTGCAATGAGATTGCGCTTGCCTTTTTCCCGAAGCTTGCGGAGTGCCGCGTGGATGTGGCGATTCCCGACGAAAGCGAGATGGGGGCGGTGTTCAATCCGCTGCTCAAGCAGGTCGAGAGCGGAAAATCGCGGAATGCGTTCAAGTTCTGGTTCGGCAATCGTCATTTCAGGTGCTCGGCACGAACGATTCCTCTCTGGAACGTGATGCAGATTTGCCTTTTCCGCGTCGAGGATGATACGAGCGTTCAAATGTACGTGGACACGCTTGGCAAGAGTCATAACCAGCTGGTGAAGGTGGTCGAGCAGAATGCGCAGGCGGTGAGCGCTATCCAGGAACAGATGATTGTCGGCATGGCGAATATGGTCGAAAGCCGTGACGGCAATACGGGGGGTCACATCAAGCGCACGAGCCAGGTGATTCGCATACTGGCATCCGAGATGCGCAAGGACATGGCCTACGGGAGGATGGATTCTTTCTACGATGCGTTGATTTCTGCCGCTCCGATGCATGACCTTGGTAAAATAGCTATCGATGACGAAATCTTGCGCAAGCCCGGACGATTTACCGATGACGAATATGAGCAGATGAAGACCCATGCCGAGAAGGGTGCGGTGATAGTCGAAAACCTGCTGACCGGAATCGAGACCCCCTTCTTTGTGCAGCTGTCGAAAAACGTGGCGCATTACCACCACGAGCGTTTTGACGGTACGGGCTACCCGCATGGCTTGCGGGGCGAGGAGATTCCCGTGGAAGCACGCATTATGGCGGTCGCGGATGTCTACGACGCGCTGGTGAGTAGCCGCTGCTACAAGGAAAGCATGTCGTATGACAAGGCGGGGGATATTATCCTCTCCGGGATGGGGACACAGTTCGACCCTGTCCTTCAGAAATATTTTATTGACTGCGAACCAAAACTTCGCGATTACTACAGGACCGTGGAGCACTAGCGTATGGAAAACATGGTGATTTCTTACTTGGTGCTGATGTGCGTGGTCTCGTTCCTGAACCTGTTCGCGCTTGTGCTGTTGTATCGCAAACAGCTGAATTTCTATTTCGCGTCTATCTTTGTCTCGGTACTTGTTGCGAACATCGGCTACTTGGCTGGGGCCCTTTCCGAGACGAGGGAGACGGTCATCATCGCGACCAAGCTTTGCTACCTGGGGTCCGTTTTCGTGCCGATGTTCGAGTATTTCATTATCCTCCGCATCTGCCGCTTCAGGTTCCCGGACTGGGGAAAGCTTTTGCTGGGGCTTTGTTCTGTAGCGATACTCGTGCTCGCTTGCACTATCGGATATAGCGATATCTATTACAAGACGGTCACCTACACGCACATGTACGGGGTGGGCTATTGCTCTTGCGAATATGGGCCGACGCATATCCTGTGGAACATAGTGCTGGTGTGCTACACGCTTGCTAATATCGTGACCATTAGCTATGCGGCGCGTACGCGGATCAACGTGAGCTACAAGAACCTGATTGCCATTGCGTGCATGACTCTGATTTCCATTATATCGTTCCTTGTTTCGAGAAAGGTCGGGAGCGATACGATGGTGGTGCCGACGGTGTTTGTCATTGACGAATTTATTCTCTTTTTCGTGTGCCTGCGCGTAAGGATGAGCGATATTTCGGATTCCGTCCTTGAATCGCTCGAGGCGGAGAACCAGAATGCCTATGTGGCGTTTTCGGACAAGGGAATCTACCTCGGGTGTAACGACATCGCCTTCAAGTTTTTCCCGGAACTCAACGAATTCCGTGTGGATGAGACGATGCCCGAGGGGCTCGAAATCTCGAAGCATTTTGGCTCGCTGATGGAATCGTTCGTGAGGAAGGATTCCCCGAGCGACAGCTATTTCGCGTATGGACGGCGCAACTTCAGGGTGTGCGTGCGGAAGGTTGCCCGCAACAAGATTTCGCATATCGTGCTGTTTCGCATCGAGGATGAGACCAAGCTGCAGCGCTATATCAAGAAACTCGATACGCACAACACGAAACTCAAGGACGTTATCAAGGATAACGACAGGCATATCCACGCCATCCAGGAGCAGATGATTGTGGGCATGGCGAAGATGGTCGAAAGTCGCGACAGCAATACGGGCGGCCACATCATGCGCTCGAGTGCGGTCGCGGGAATCCTTGCCGAAGAACTTCGGAAGGATGATGGCTTTGGGCGCACGAAGGAATATTACGACGCGCTGATTGCGGCGGCGCCGATGCACGACCTCGGGAAGATTGCGATTGACGACAAGATCCTGCGCAAGCCCGGCAGCTTTACGCCCGAAGAATTCGAGGTGATGAAGACGCATGCCGAGAAGGGGGCCGCCATCGTGGAGAACTTGCTTTCTGAAATCGAGGAACCCTTCTTTGTGGAGATTGCGAAGAATATCGCTTGCTTCCATCACGAGCGTTTTGACGGGAGCGGTTATCCGTACGGGCTCTTTGGCGCGAATATCCCGTTCGAGGCGCGCGTCATGGCGATTGCGGACGTCTACGATGCGTTGGTGAGCAAGCGCTGCTACAAGGAGCAGATGTCCTTTGAGGATGCTTACAATTTGATTATAGATTCGATGGGGACGCATTTTGACCCGAGGCTCAAGGCAAGTTTTGTCGCGTGCCGCGAAAAACTCGAGAACTATTACAGGAATAGCCCCGGCTGGGAGTCCAACGAAAAGTAAAAATAACCCGCTTTGGCTTTTAATTTTCTATCTTTGGCACCATGACAAAGTTTAGCGAATTCCCGTATGTTGCCGACCGCTTCAATGCCGTCCGCAGGGAAACTGTACAAGTTCGCGTTGGCGACGCACTTATCGGGGGCAACGCCCCCATTTTAGTTCAGTCCATGACCACCACCAAGCCGAAGGACGTCGAGAAGACGGTGGCCGAAACTTTAGCGCTCGCCAAGGTGGGCTGTGGCCTGGTTCGCATTACCGCTCCGACATTTGCAGATGCAGCCGCTCTTGAAGAAGTGATGAAGCAGGTGCGTGCCGCCGGTTGCACGGTGCCGGTTTCCGCCGACATCCACTTCCAGCCGAAGGCCGCGTTCGAGGCGCTCAAGTGGGTCGAGAAGGTCCGCATCAATCCGGGTAACTTCGTGGATACGGGCATTTTGACGCTCGACCAGCAGACGGACAAGTCGTTTGACGAGGGCAAGGAAAAGGTTGCCGAGGCTTTCACTCCGTTTGTGCAGGAGGCCAAGCGCTTGGGACGCGCCATCCGCATCGGTGTTAACCACGGCTCGCTCTCTGCCCGCATGATTTACCGCTACGGCGATACGGTGGAAGGCATGGTGGAAAGCGCCATGGAATACCTGGCCGTGTGCGAAGCCGAGCATTTTGACCAAGTTGTTTTAAGTTTGAAGAGCAGCAACCCGCGCGTGGCGATTGCCGCCTACCGCATGCTCGCTGCCCGCATCAAGCAGGAAGGCTTCAAGCCGTACCCGTTCCACGTGGGTGTCACGGAAGCGGGCGCGGGTGCCGACGGACGCTTGAAGTCTGCGGCCGGCATCGGCGCCTTGCTGCTTGACGGTCTCGCCGACACCATTCGCGTATCACTCACCGAAGATCCTGTGGCCGAAGTCCCGGTGGCGCAGGAGCTTATCAAGGCCTGCGCTTTGCCTGCTGCGCCGACGGCATACAACGTGCCGGTTCTCGAGAAGGACCCGTACCATTACGAGCGCCGCGCGACTTCTGTCGTGAATGTTTCCGGCGTGGAAATTGGTGGCAATAGTCCGGTGAAGGTCGGCGTGAAGGCCGATGCGATTGCACTTACCGGCGAACGCCGCAACGCGGAATTTGCGCTGCCGAGTTTGGATGCCGCCCCCGTGGTACAGTTCAAGGACGCGATAGACATCGCGGGGTTCGCCGCGAATCCGGCGAGCGTGCCCGCAGGTTCCGTGTTCTGCTATACCGGCGCCGAGATGGTCGCTGGCGTGCGCGCCCTTGCTGCCGCATTGGATGCGGCAGGTCGCCAAGACCCGATTTTGCTTTACGCCAAAATTGGTGACTCCGAAAAGGAAACACTCCGCGTGTCCGCCGATATCGGTAGCTTGGTAACCGACGGTCTTGGCGACGCCGTCGTTATCGACGGCTACAAGGGCGCTAAGGAATGCGTGCTCCTTGCATTCGATATTCTGCAGGCCGCCTACTGCCGCCGCAGCAAGACGAACTTTATCAGCTGCCCGAGCTGCGGCCGCACCCTCTACGATATTCAGCAGGTCATGGGCAAGATCAAGGCCCGCTTCGGACACCTCTCCGACATTTCCATCGGCATCATGGGCTGCATCGTGAACGGCCCGGGTGAAATGGCTGACGCCGACTTCGGCTATGTGGGCGGTGGCCCCGGCCGCATTACGCTGTTCGAAGGCAAGACGGCTGTGAAGAAGAATATCCCCGAAGAGGACGCCATCGAGGAACTCGTGAATTTGATTAAGGAGCGCGGTCGCTGGCAGGAACCTTAAAAGATCCTCGCCTTCGCGAGGATGACATTGAAGAAAAGATTTTAAACATTAACAAAGGACATAAAAATGGCAACTATTAAGACGATGAACAACATTTCCAAGAAAGGCTTGAGCCTGTTTGGCTCGTTCTACCAGGTTTCCGACTCCGTCGAAAATCCGGATGCTATCTTGGTGCGTTCCGCCCAGGTTGATACCGACAACTTTGACGGCCTGCTGGCTGTCGCCCGCGCCGGCGCTGGCGTGAACAACATCACCATCGACAAGGCTTCTGCAAAGGGCATCTGCGTGTTCAATACTCCGGGTGCAAACGCCAACGCCGTTGCCGAGCTCGTGATGACCGTGCTCGGCATGGCCGTCCGTAACGTGGACAAGGCCGCCGCATGGGTCAAGAACCTCGACACCACCGACCCGGACCTCGCGAAGACCGTCGAAAGCGGCAAGAAGAAATTCGCCGGCATGGAACTCGCTGGCAAGACTCTCGGCGTGATTGGCCTCGGCAAGATCGGCGTGCTCGTCGCCAACTATGCCCGTTGGAAGAACATGCGCGTCATCGCTTACGAACCGTATCCGAACGCCGCCAACATGCATGAACTCTCCAACAAGGTGGAAATCGCCGACCTCGACACCGTGATTGCGAAGTCTGACTTCCTCACCGTGCACGTCCCGTTCATCAAGGGCGTGACCGAGAACCTGCTCAACCGCAAGAACCTCGCCGGTTTCAAGGGCAGCTACATCATGAACTTCGCCCGCGGTGGCATCGTGGAAATGGCCCCGGTCAACGAGATGCTCGCCTCTGGTTCTCTGCAGGGCTACCTCTGCGACTTCCCGGATGCAGACCTCATCAAGAACGACAAGGTGACTTGCTTCCCGCATCTCGGCGCCTCTACCGAAGAAGCCGAAGAAAACTGCGCCGTCATGGCCGTCGAAGAACTGAAGGACTACATCGAATTCGGTTGCGTCCGCAATTCCGTGAACTTCCCGGCCCTCGTTGATCACCCGCACGCTGGCGTCAAGAGCCGCGTCGTGGTCATCAACCAGGATGTTCCGAACATGATTTCCGAAATCACGAAGGTGTTCGGCGCCGAAGGCATCAACATCGCCAGCTTCAGCAACAAGAGCAACGGCAAAATCGGTTACAACCTCGTTGACGTGGAAAGCAAGGTGGACGACTCCATCATCGAGA
Source organism: Fibrobacter sp. UBA3629 (assembly GCF_002374005.1). Taxonomy (NCBI): domain Bacteria; kingdom Pseudomonadati; phylum Fibrobacterota; class Fibrobacteria; order Fibrobacterales; family Fibrobacteraceae; genus Fibrobacter; species Fibrobacter sp. UBA3629. The sequence continues at coordinate 28,447 of NZ_DFLC01000005.1, forward strand.
AACTCTCCAAGCTCGACAAGGTCATCAAGGTCCGCGTGATCCACTTCTAAGATTGCGCCCCGCAAAAAATTTAGACCGTAGCATGACGCTTCGGTCTTTTTTGTTTTTATATGAGTTGCTCTATTTCTGCTTGCACATGAGCGCTTCTTTCATGGTGTATTCTTCGTGTTTTTTCTTGTTGCCCTTGCGCTTGTAGAATTCCACGATGTTGTGAATCACGATGCAGTCGGAAGGGTATAGTTTGTGGGCGCGTTCCAGATAAACTATCGCGCTGTCGCTCTTTTGGAGCATGTGCACGACGCTCATGGCGTTCAGCGATTCGACGCTGTTGGGGAGGAACTTGAACATCTGGCGCGCGAGCATCTCGTAGCACGGGTCGTTTTCTACTTCGAAGTGCTTCCTTGCGGCGATGGTGAATTCGCCCTCCAGTAGTTTGTCTGCGTTGTCGATTTTTCGCCCACCTGCGAGTTCGCACTTGTCCTTTTTCGTCTTTAACAGGTCGTGGATTTTTTCGAAGTATTTGACTTGCTCCTTGCAGTTTTCCATTTCGCCGTTCAGTTGGACCTGCCCGAGCCAGATGTCGATTCGGTACGGGAAGCGCTCGAGCGCAGAATCTAGTATTGCCGATGCCTCCTGTAGGCTCCCGAGGGAATAGGCGGAGCGTATGGTGTTGCTCGAGGCGCGGATTTCTTTTTTGATGACGCTGTTCGCCCTCGTAATCCATTCTTCGGGGGTATCGGCGAAGGTCTGTGCGAAATACACGGCTAATATGGTAAATAAAATCTTCTTCATGTTTTGAATTATAGAATTTTTCTACTTTTCGTTACAAAATAGGATTGTAGGAATGAAGATTCTGGTGACAGGTGCGGCGGGTTTTATCGCCTCGAAGATCATGGCGATGCTTTCGGCCCGTGGTGACGAGGTGGTGGGACTCGATAACATCAACGACTATTACGATGTACGCCTCAAGTACGGGCGCCTGTGGGAAAACGGCTTCCGTTCGGTGAATGGTGGTGTGCTTGCCGAAATCCCCTTCGGGCAAATGCTTGAAAGTTCGACGCTCGCGGGTGCACGCTTCGTGCGCATGGACCTCGCCGACAAGGAATCTATCGACAAACTTTTTGCGGCCGAGAAGTTCGACAAGGTGGTGAACCTCGCGGCACAGGCCGGCGTGCGCTACTCCATCACGAACCCGTATGCCTACATGCAGAGCAACATGGTCGGCTTCCTCAACATTCTCGAGGCATGCCGCAACAACCAGGTAAAGCACCTGCTCTATGCTTCTTCCAGTTCTGTTTATGGCTTGAACGCGAAGGTGCCCTACAGCGAAGAAGACAATGTCGACAGGCCTATTAGTTTGTATGCGGTAAGCAAGAAAAGCAACGAACTGATGGCGCATTCCTACGCGAAACTTTACGGCATCCCGATGACGGGACTGCGCTACTTTACGGTTTATGGCCCGTGGGGCCGCCCCGATATGAGCCCGATGCTCTTTGCCCGCGCCATCTCGAAGGGCGAGCCCATCAAGGTCTTCAACAATGGCGACATGATTCGCGACTTCACCTATATCGACGATATCGCGGAAGGCAGCGTTCATGCGCTCGACCACATGCCTGTCGCTGCGGAATGCGAAAACGGCGTGCCCTACAAGGTGTACAACATCGGCTGCAGCCACCCGGTAAAGCTGATGGACTTTATCGCCGAAATCGAGAACGCTTACGGTGAGCCCGCGAAGAAGGAATTCTTGCCGATGCAGCCGGGCGACGTTTACCAGACGAACGCCGACACCACGAAGCTCGAGGCCGAATGCGGATACAAGCCGCACTGGAGCCTGCACGACGGCATCGCTGAGTTCATGAAGTGGTACAAGAGCGACAAGAATCCACTGAGGTAGATACATATTAAAAAACGCCGACGGCTCCCATCCGGGAGCCGTTTTTGTGTAGAAAAGATTGATGGAAAGATTATTTCACGTTTGACAGAATGTCACTTTTGGAAACATGAAGGAGGCTGACCGCTTCATCGGGAGATAGCTTGCCGGCTTTTATTAAGATTTGGGCGACTTCTTTACGGTCGTCTTCTTTTCCCTGCAAATACGAGCCCTGTTTCTCATAAAGCATGTCCGTCATTCCGTCAACCTCGTTCAATAGAGTTTCGTCCGTATACCCTTCTAAAGATACATCTTTTGCGAACTCTTTGTCAAGGAGGCGCTTCAGCTTTTCTTCGGGGATTTCATTTTCTTCAAGTACATCGCGAAACAAGCGCAGCATTTCGGCCCTGTCGGACGTGTCGCGCTTTTCGGGCGGGGTGCGATCGTCGATGGCAAAGAACTTCTCGATTTCGACCAGGTAGATGTCCATCTTGTCATAGTAGAGACGATGGTTCCGTACCAGTTGAGCGTGGTGTAGGTACGTATTCCGTTCTTTCGGAAACTGGTTCTCGGTCAGGATGGAGAGCACGTAGATGTGCGGCAGGTTGTAATCCTGCGACTTCTTGACCGTGCGCGAGACAACACGGGCGGTATAGTAGAGAAGCCGGTCCACAAAAAGCGTGTTGAAGTTCTGCTGGACCTCAATCAGCACGGGTTCTCCCGCCTGCGTAGTTCCGTAAATGTCGAAAATTGCAGTCTTGTCGTTCAAAACACCGGGATTTTCGGGTACTCCGAGTGTATAGGATTTTATCGCTTTTTCACCGGTGAGGCCAAGCATTGCGTTTAGAAACTTCACGGTGCGTTCAGGCTTGGCCTCGTTCGCCAGGAGCATCTTGAAGATGCCGTCGCTAAACGGATAGACGTTCTTGTATTTCTTGCGGTAGTATGCCAGACGCTCGGGGTGCTCGTGCACGTCCTTTGCCATGGCGATGTATTCAATGCGGTTCATTTAATCTCCCTTTGGGTTGGCGATACCCCGGAATTGGGGTGTGCCTACCTATAAAAACGATTGAAACGCGAAAACGTTACCTTTGGGCCGTTTTTTTCGCGGACTTGCGGAAAAGAGGGGAAAATAGCTCGCCAAAAGAAAAAATGCGTTGGCTATGCGTACGGTTTGTGTAAAAATGTGTTATCTTAAAGGTATGAAGTATTCAACTTTAATATTGGCTCTTTTGCTTGTGGTCTCTTCGGCCATGGCTGCAGCGCAGGGAACCTTGGTCGACAAGCGCGATGGGAAAAAGTACAAGACGGTGCAAATTGGCTCGCAGACCTGGATGGCTGAGAACTTGAATTATAAGACTAAGGAAAGCTATTGCTACGAAGACAAGTCTGCAAACTGCAAAAAAAATGGACGCCTTTATAAATGGGATGCAGCACTACAAGCATGCCCTGCTGGCTGGCATTTGCCAAATAAAGAGGAGTTTGAAGCATTGTTTGCTTCAATTGGTGGAGATGCTGCCGGCAAGGGAATTGCAAAAAAATTGAAGTCAAAAACTGGTTGGTCTGAGGAGAATGGAATCGATGCATTTGGTTTCTCCGTGCGTCCTGTTGGTAGCTGGACTTATTCTGGAGATTATTATGGATACATCGGCATGGATGATATCGCGAATTTCTGGAGTTCTTCTGGGGCCCATGTCGGCAATGCGTTCTACATAGATTTTCTTTGGAATTCAGACGATGTCTACTTGGGAGCAGAATCAGCTGATTTAAGATTGTCTGTCCGCTGCCTCAAGGACGATGAAAAAGAATTCGTTGACAATCGAGATGGGAAAAAGTACAAGACCGTTACAATAGGCGATCAGACTTGGATGGCGGAGAACTTGAACTATGAGACGGAGAACAGTTTCTGCTATGAAGAAAAGGCTGCAAATTGTAAAAAATATGGTCGCCTTTACACATGGGAAACTGCGTTAAATGTATGCCCCGCTGGCTGGCATTTGCCAAGCAAAGAGGAGTTCGAGGTTCTGATTGCTGCAACTGGCGGGGTAAATGTTGCAGGCAAGGCTCTTAAATCGAAAGGCGGATGGAATGGAAAGATTGGCAATGGTTCTGACGCTTTCGGCTTCTCTGTGCTCCCAGCCGGCAGCTGGGATTCCAATGGTGGTTTCAACCGCGAAAATTACAACGCAACGTTTTGGTGTTCTACAGAGAATGATAGCAATGGTGTCTGCTACATGAATTTGAGTGGTAACTTCGACGATGTATTATTAAGTATCGACCCCTTTAAGCACTACAAGGTATCCGTCCGTTGCCTCTTGGACGATGACGAATCGGAGGTGCAGCCAGTAAACGCGGCATGGAATGTATACAATGACGAAAAATCCAGTGCTTCCTTGATAGATGAACGTGACGGTAAAACGTATAGGACGGTTTCCATCGGCAACCAGACGTGGATGGCGGAAAATCTGAACTACGAATCGAAGGACAGCTACTGTCTCGAAAACAAGTCGGCAAATTGTAAAAAATACGGTCGCCTTTACGCGTGGAATGCCGCTCAAAAGGCCTGTCCTGTTGGTTGGCATTTGCCGGATAAAGAGGAATTTAAAACTTTGTTCGAGGCTGTTGGCGGTCAAAGCTCTGCTAGTAAAGCTCTCAAATCGAAAGCTGGCTGGAACGGCAATAGCAATGGTAATGACTCCTTCGGATTCTCGGGATTCCCCACTAGCTACAGAAGCATCAATGGGGGCTATGGAGCCAAAGGCGAGTTTGCGTACTTCTGGAGTTCTTCAGAGCGTAGCAGAGATCTTGCATACTACATGTACTTGTATGATTACAACAGTGTGGGTTTGGAGGATGGGCCTAGGGACTATGGGTTCTCAGTCCGTTGTCTCAGGAATGGCGATGAATCAACAAGGTCGGTTGTAAATGTTACGGCAGGTTCCATGATAGACGAACGCGACGGCAAAACATATAAGACCGTTACCATCGGCGATCGGACCTGGATGGCAGAGAACTTGAATTACAAGACCAATGATAGCTACTGCTACAAAGACAAGGCTGCAAATTGCTCCAAATATGGTCGCCTTTACGCTTGGGATGCGGCAAGATCGGCCTGTCCTGAAGGCTGGCATTTGCCGGACAAAGAGGAATTTGAGAGATTGTTTAAGTCCGTTGGTGGCGAAAGCATCGCTGGTAAAAAATTGAAATCAAAGAATGGCTGGAAAGATGGTGGTAATGGAACGGACTCCTTTGGCTTTTCGGCGCTCGCTTCCGGCTGCAGCTATGGCTACGACAGTAAGGGGTACAACTATGAGGGCATCGGTGCTGATTTTTGGAGTTCTTCTGAGGCAAATGCTGGATCCGCGTACTATATGGTTTTGGACTATCGCTACCTCAACGCGGGTTTGGAAACCGGTCATACAGCCTCAGATCGTAGGTTATCTGTGCGTTGTATTCAAGATTATATAGAAGAAGTTATATTATTCGACTCTTCTGAAGGCCCGGTTCTGGCCGCATCAGTGGTTGTTGATGAAAATAGTTCTGCAGGATCCTTAATTGACAAACGTGACGGGAAAAAGTACAAGACTGTGCAAATCGGCTCGCAGACCTGGATGGCAGAGAACCTGAATTATAAGACGCAGGATAGTTACTGTTATGATGATAACTCTAGCAACTGTTCCAAGTATGGTCGCCTTTACACATGGAATGCGGCAACTTCGGCCTGTCCCGAAGGCTGGCACTTGCCGAACAATGCAGAATTTGAAACATTGTTCGAATCTGTTGGTGGAAAACAGGTTGCTGGAGTAAAATTAAAGGCCAAGTCTGATTGGAATAGCGACGGTAACGGCACGGATGTCTTCGGTTTTTCGGCGATTCCTGCTGGTGTTAGGAGCTACGATGGAAATTACCTCGAAGAGGGCAACTTCTCGCACTTCTGGAGTTCTACGAAAGCCAGTAGTTACGACGCGTTCTACATATATTTGAACTACGGCATGGACAATGCGAGCCGGTCTTTCAACGATAAACTCGTTGGGTTCTCGGTGCGTTGCCTCCAGGACGCTGGCGAATTGGGTGAACCGAATAGTTCTGCTGGAACTTTGGTAGATACGCGCGATGGGAAATCGTACAAGACGGTACAAATAGGCAACCAGACGTGGATGGCGGAGAACCTGAATTACAAGACGCAGGATAGCTATTGCTATGGCGGTAAGTTTGTAAACTGCAAAAAGTATGGCCGTCTTTACAAATGGAACGCAGCAAGAACTGCGTGCCCGAGCGGTTGGCATTTGCCGAGCAAGGAGGAATTCGATATATTGCCTAATTTGATCGGTAGTGATCAGTTTGGTAAAAGTTTAAAATCTAAGGTTGGCTGGAAAGATGGAGGAAATGGCGTTGATACTTATGGATTCTCGGTGCTTCCTGCCGGCTACAACTACGATGGCGAATACCACAATGAGGGCATCAGCGCTGCTTTCTGGAGCTCTACCGAGGATAATAGTGATGCTGCGTATGAGGTGAACTTTGTTTACGAAGACGACTTGGTGGGCATGGCGGGCAGTGAAAAGGAGATGGCGCTCTCAGTCCGTTGCGTCAAGGACTAGCATGGGACTCTTTCGCCAAAAAACTTCTATATTGTTTTTTGATGATTTCTCGTGTCGTTATACCCGTTGTGCTCCTTGTCTGTGCGCTTTTTGCGGCGGACGTGTTTGTGCTACCTGCCGTGACGCCCGAACTCAAGGCGAAAGCGGGGGAGTACTACAACAACGAATGCAAGGGTTGCCATCGCTGGGCGCGCAAGTTTGCGGCGCCGCCCATGAAGGATAACGTCGCGCAGTATGTAGAGAATCCCGAGGCTCTGGTGCAGTACCTGATGAAGCCCGAACCCAAGCACCCTGACCAGTGGGACCCGATGGAAATTTCGCCCATGAGCGAAGCCGACGCGAAGATGATGGCGTCGTGGCTGCTGTATATTCTGGAGCACCCGGACGACCTCGGAAGGCCTAAGTAACAGGAGCTGTGCTTGAAGTATTGGATGGGTGGCATTTTTGCGGTCGTGTGCGCGTTCTTTCTGGCGGATTTCCTCTTTTGCCAGAAGGCCACTCCTGTGCGAGTGGGTGCCGATGCGGGCGGCCCGAATTCGATTGCCTTTTTGCACGAGCTTCACGGCGAAAACATCGGGCTCGATTGCAGCCACTGCCATACGGGTGCTGCGTCCGGGGCGCGCGCATATATGCCCGCAAAGGCGGACTGCATGGATTGCCACCGCCTGCCGCTCACCGAAAATCCCGGAATCGAGAAGCTGGATTCGGCGCTGGCCGCCGCTCCGGCATACCCCTGGAAGCACGAGTCCGCGTTGCCGGAGCACGTGGTGTTCCACCACGGGGTACACGCGGCCGCCGGGGTGGAGTGCGCGGACTGTCACCGCGGTTTTGCCGGAGCTCAGCCCGGCGCGAAGGCCGACGTGTACGGCGGCGAGAATTTCAGCATGCAGATGTGTCTCGCCTGCCACAGGGGCGAAACGTTCAAACAGAAGAATTTCAGGCGGGCGGCCACGTACTGCGCCGCGTGCCACAGGTAGTTTATGGACAGGCGCGAGTTCTTGAAAATCCTTTCGGCGACGGTGGCGGGTTTTGCGCTGTTCGGGTGCCGCGACGGCCTGCTCGGCGATATGCCGGTCAAGGGCGCGCGCCTCAAGCTCGCTGACTTCGAGAACGAGGTGAAATTCGCCCTCTCGAAGATGAAGCCCGGTATGGAACTCGTGCGCGTGCCGATGCCCGCAGCGCTCAAGACTCCCGGTGCCTCGCAGGAGAACCGTTTTGGCATGGCTATCGACCTGGATGCCTGCGATGCCTGCGGCAAGTGCGTGCTTGCCTGCATCCAGGAGAACAACATCCCGCTTAGTGCTCCCGAGCGTGCGAACCGCGGGCAGTTCATGCACTGGATAGAGATGTGCGGCGGTGCGCCCGCGATGTGCTTCCACTGCGGGGATGCCCCCTGCGAGAAAGTCTGCCCGACGGGGGCCGCGAACCACACTCCCGATGGCGTCTCTGCGATGATGTACAAGCGCTGTACCGGGAGCCGTTTTTGCGGTGCGAACTGCCCCGTGCATGCCCGCAAGTTCAATTTCGATGACCCTGTGGCTTCGGGCCGTTCGCTCAAGTTTAACGCTGGCGTTCCCGTGCGCGAGAAGGGCGTGATGGAAAAATGCTCGCTGTGCCTGCAGCGCCTGCAGGATGCGCGTCACGACTTCAAGGCGCTCCATCCGGGAGAAAGTTTTCGCGGGCGCGGCGTGACCACCGCCTGTGCCGCCGCGTGCCCCAAGAACGCGATTATATTCGGCAACTGGCTCGATGAAGGTTCCCCGCTGGTAAGGGCGGCGAAGGACCGCGTGCTCTATGCCCCGAAGGCAGTCGCCTCGCTTGACCCGTCTATCGTCTACATGAGGGGGCATCGTTGATTTTCCGCATCCTCCTATATGCGGGGCTTGCGCTCCTGTTGCCCGGCCTTGCCGCGCTAGGGTATTCCCTCTGGGAAGGCCCTGCCGTGTGGTCGCTGGACACGCATACCTTCTGGGGAACTCCCGTAAGCCTGTTCGTTTTCTGGATAGGCATCGCCCATGCGGGTACACTCATTTCTGCGATTCTCCTTGCGCTCGGCGTGCCGCTCGATCGCCGCACCTCGATGCTTGCCGAACTCACGACTCTCTGCGCGCTCCTGGTCGCCGCGATATACCCGCTCATGCATCTCGGTGTGGTGGAAAACTTCTACATGGTCATCCCGTTTCTGGATGCACGGGGGAGTTTCGCGAACGTGCGTTCCCCGCTGGTGTGGGACTTCTGCTGCATCGCCATCTATGCGGTACTCTCGCTCGTGTTTTTCGCGATTCACCTGTTTGCGGATAGGTCGCAGGCGCTGGAAGATGTGCGTCGCCCGATGGCATGGCTACTCTTCCCGCTGGTGCTCTGGGTGCACACGATTGTGAGTCTCGATTTTGCGGTGACGTTCGTGCCCGAGTGGCGCGGGGCGTTTTTCCCGCTGTACTTTATCGCGGGTGCCATCTATTCGGGCCTTGCGATGGTGAACGTGCTGCTTGTTGCGGAAGGCTGCCGCGTGCGCCTGCTCGAAAAGCTCATGATGGTCGGTTCCTTCGTGATGCTCGTATTCTGGGCTTGGAACTTCGCGTTGAAGGGGGACTGGAACTTCTCGGTGTTCGCGTTCGGGGCGCTGTTGCCGCAACTCTGGTGGGTGTCTGCCGTGCGCGAAAGCCCCATCGGGCGGCTTGCGATTTCGATCTCGGTACTTTTCGGGCTCTGGCTGGAACGCTTCTTCCTGGTAATGCCCGCCGAACCGCGCGGCTTTGGGTATGTCGATGCGGGCCTTGTCGCTTTTTCCATCGGGTTGTTTACAACGTTGCTTGTGATTTTGCGTGTAAAGTTGCGTAAGCCCATCGAGGGCGGGGAACTTCTTTTCGGCGAACTGGAAGAGGCTTCTGCGCCGGTTGTGGAACCCCATACGGAACCGCTCACGAGCCGCGAGTTTATCGTGTTGCGCTTCCCGTTGTTGCTGGGCGTGCTCGTGGCGCTTGTCTACACGCTCTGGGCGGTGTCGCAGCCCGTGTTCGATACGGTGGCGGTCGCTATCCCGAACGTTGCCCCGCTATTCTACCCGATTGTGGCGCTGGTGGCCGCTATTGCCCTATGCATACGCCCGGTATGGCAGGCGGTTTCGGCGCACAATGCAGATGGATGCGGTTCCCGTTACCTGAAAATCGCCTTTGCTATATGTGTACTTATGTTTGCGTTTTTTGCGGGAGTGTTTTATGCGGGCGGTTCGTCTGCGCCCTCGAAATTCACGAGCTATGCGCAGGTCCCGGGGGAGGCGGACAGTGGCGCGTTTGATACGCTGCGGACGCGCGCGGTATGGAACGCGCGATGCAGCGGATGTCACGGGACGGACGGCAAGTTCAACGCGAAGTTTGTCCGCGAGTTCTACCCGGTTCCGCAAAAGTTGACTGCGGCTCGTCTCGATTCCCTCGGGGAGGATTCTCTGGTACACGTGATTATGTACGGGCGCACGAACATGAACCCGTATGGTGACCGCATTACCGAGGCTGAAGCCCGCGCCCTCGTGCGATACATGCGCTCGCTTGCCCCGGAGGACATCCCTGCACCCGAGATAAACGATTCGACGCACGAGATAAACAATTCGACGCCCGAAACAAACGATTCGGCGGAGGTTCTACAATGATCCCGCTGATGAACGCTGTCGCCTGCCTCCTCGCGCTCGCCATGGCCCAGTTCTTCTGGCGCCGCCCCATCCGCCTGTTCAAGGAGGCGTTCTTCTTGCTTGCCGCCGTAGTCGTGTTCTGCGTCTACGCCTACTTCTCGGGCGACATGAACGACCCTGCGATGGAATCTTACCCCTTCCGCATGTTCGCGCTGGCCCTGTGCTTCTCTACGACGGCCCTGCCCGTCAAGCGCCGCCGTTACCTGCTCATGGCTCAGGTCATGTGGTTCTGGGTCGAGTTCTTCGGCTCCGTGTCGCTCTTCTACCACGGCTTCGACATGCCGTGGACACGCCTCTTGGCAATCGCCGTCTCCGTGTTTGGCTCCACGTTCCTCTCGCGCATCTCGCAGGGCATGGAGTTCGCCCTGATGGCTTACTGGATTGCCGTCTGGGTGTTTTTCTAGTTGATTTTGCTCTGGGTGCCTACGGGTCGAGCAACTCGCCGCGGATGACTTCGACGTTCCCGCCGATGAGGCTTATTATGTTCGTCGGGTTAATCTCAATGGGGCCGCAGTCGACCATCATCTCTACGGAATGCTCGAAGGTCTTCCAGATTACGTCGGGCTCGAAGATGTCCTCTTCGCTGAGTTTTGCCGCCGTGCTGAGGATGGGCTTGTCGAAATGCTGGAAGAGTTCCTTGAAAAACGGGTGCGTGGGCATGCGGATGCCGATTTCGGGGCGCTTCACGTCGAGCCTGCGGGCAATGTGCGGGTCGGCGGGCAGAATGAAGGTGTAGGGTCCTGGCACGCGCGGCTTCATGATGTTGAACGCGAAGTTGTCGATGCGGGCGTACTCGGTCGCACTGCGGATGTCGGGGACGATGAGCGCCATGAAGAACTTCTTCATAGGCTTTTTGAGGGCGTAAAGCTTGTGGATTGCCTTCGGGGATTCTGCATTGCAGCCGATGGCATAGCCCGATTCGGTGGGGTAGAGTACCAGCGCGTCGTCTTCGAGGGCTGCTGCAGCGAGTTTCACGATTCTCGCCTGCGGGTTGTCTGGATGTACTTCAAAACGCATGGCGATAATATAAAAATATGGCTGGATTTTGCATCGTCATCCTCGCGACTTGTGCTGAGTTTTGTCGAAGCAAGGCGAGGATCTTTAGGGCAGATAGTTTATCTCGCTAGCACTGCGGAATCACTTGGGTGCCTTCGAAAGCGTTCTTGATGTGTGCGAATTGCACGGGCGTCTGGTACATGCGCGCGGTGAGGACGTCGAAACGGCATGGCTGGTCAAAGCCCCTGGGCGCTTCTTCGCGGTGTGTGTGCAAAAAGTGGCACGCCGTCTGCCAGATTTTCCGTTGCTTCTGCACGTTCACGCGTGCGGCGGGATTCCCTTCGCCGGTTTTCCATACGGATTTTACCTCTACGAAAACAATCGTTTCGCCCTGCTTTGCAACGATGTCGAGTTCGCCGCCGCGATAGGCGTAGTTACGGGCGAGGACACGGTACCCTTCTCGCAAGAGGTACGCGGAGGCGTGTGTCTCGACGAGGTTTCCTTTGGATTTGCTGTTCAATGGAGCTCCATGCCGAGCAGGCGCATTTCAGAAATGGCGAAGTCCTTGTTTTCGGCGTCGTAGGCTTCGTCGAGGTAAATCTTGATTTCGCTGGTTTCCATCGCCTGGATTTTCGGATACTGCATGCCCTTGATGTTTTCAAGCGTCACCTTCTGCTTGAAGCCTTCCTTGGTCTCGAAGGTGAGCGTCTTCGGCTTCTTGAAGATGCGGAAGCGGTCGCCGAATGGGTCGTCGACCGATTTCTGGTAACCTACGGCAAATCCGACGTGCGTGATGAGCGTGATATTGTCGAAGAACAGCGTGAGTACCGGGTTCTGCGGCTTGGCAGGCATGGCGTTGAGCCAGGCCGTCTTGAGGTCGCCATCGGTGAGGTTGTCGATGGGGTAGCCACCCGAGATGTCGGCTTCGATGGCTGCGGTCTCGTGGTTGCCCATCGCATCGTCCCATTCAATCTCCGTAAGCATCCTCTCGGGCTTGTGCGTGAGCATCAGGAGAACGAGGAGCAGGATGATGAGCGGGAACAGCGAGATGGCAAGCGCGGTTAAACGCCTGCGGATGACGCGTACGTGCGATGGGAGGCGGGTGGCCGCTTCGGCAATCGAGGCGGGACCGTGCCGCAGCAGGGAGCCCTTCTTGCCGATCTTTACGCTTCCGTGCGTTTCTTTTTGCGGGAAAACCTGGTCGCATTCATCGAGGAATTCCTGCATGTCGTGGAAGCGTTCGTTGAGCTTTTTCTTAAGGCACTTGAGGATGAGCTCGGAGAGTCCCGGTGGCATGTCGGGGCGGAACTGTTTGGGATCCGGGGGAGGTTCCTGAACGTGCTTGAGCGCAATTTCTACGGGTCGGCTTCCGTTGAAGGGGAGTCTTCCGCAGGTCATTTCGTACAAGATAACGCCCATGCTGTAGATGTCCGACTGGAGCGTCACTTCGTCTCCGTGACATTGCTCGGGGCTCATGTATTCCGGCGTACCCATGGTAACGCCCGTCTTGGTGAGCCTATCCTTTTCCATCTCCTGGATGTACGAAATCCCGAAATCCATCACGTAGACACGGTTGTCGCGCGTGAGCATGATGTTCGAGGGCTTTACGTCGCGGTGGACGATGCCCTTGCTGTGGGCGTAGAGGAGCCCGCGCGCAATCTGGCGGATGATGACCTCGATGGCGTCGAACGGCAGCTTGCTTTGCTTCTGCAATACGTCCGAAAGCGAGAATCCCTGCACGTAGGTCATCGCGATGAACAGCTGGTTGTTCTGCTTTCCGAAGTCGAATACGTGGACGATGTTCTGGTGGTCCAGTTCCTTCATCGCCTGCGCTTCCAGGTAGAACCTCTGGATGGCTTCTTCGTCGGCGGAGGCGTCGAGAATCTTGAAGGCGACTTCGCGCTTGAGCTTTTTGTCGAGGGCTTTGTAGACAAGTCCCATGCCGCCTTTGCCGAGGGTGCCGATAAGGTCGTAGTTCTCGTTGAAGGGCCTGGGAAAATTCTGTGATGCAGGTTCTGTCATTTTGCTTTCTTGGACCGGTAAAGAATCGTTGCGGTAATTATACAAAATAATGCGGCGAGGAGTAGGGCCGCTCCTTTGTTCCAAACGTCATCGGGATGTTCGAGCAGCGTGTTCAGCAGCGAACTTTGGCTATAGCGTGACCAGACGATGTAGGAAAGCCATTTGCCCACCTGTTGCATTTGGTCGAAGGGAACCAGGGCCCCGGCGAGCGCCACTTGCGGGATGATGAGGAGCGGCAAGAAGGCGTTCGCTTGTCCCGAATTGCGCGATAGTGAGCTCACGAGAAGCCCGATGGCGATGGCGGGAGTTGTTGCCGTAACGGCGATTGCCAGGAGCTCGGGAATGTCGTGGTGGATGGGAATGCGGTAGGCGATAAAGGCGTATACAATGACGGTCTGCAGGATGGATACAATCGTGGGGAGGATGAATTTGGCGGAGAGGTAGGGAAGTATGCGGGCCCCCTTGCGGAATTCGCCCTTGATTGTATTTTTTTCCTGAACGATTTCGCGGATGGAAAGCGATAGCGAGAACCAGTTCGCGCAGAGCACGATGGCGAATGCGACTGTCCAGAGCGAGGATGTCCGCGAGAAAATTTGCGAAAAGAGAAAGCCGATGATGAAGGGCTGCAAAAGAAGTGCGGCTAGCTTCCCCTTGTCACGAACCCATTGGCGAAGCATGAGCGCCATGTTGTAGAATAGCGAACCCTTGTGCCGTTGCTTGGTGAAGTAGTAGTGGCTTAGGTTGTTCGAAACCGTGTCCTTGCTGATGATTCCTGATTTTTGCCAAATCGAAGATGAATCCGTAGAGAGGTTCGAGAGGATTTCGTCAGGATTGCTTGTCTTGAAGAACTGGTATGCTCCTTGCGGGCTGCCGTAGAAGCACTGTTCGCCTTGATGGATGACGAGCACTTTGTTCGCAATGCGGAGCGCCTCGTAACTGTGCGTGGTGAGGATAATTGTGTGCCCGAGAAAGGCGAGCTGCTTCAGGTGCGAACACAGGATGCGGGAGTTGAATGGGTCGAGACCCGAAAGCGGCTCGTCGAGGATGATGAGACCTGGGTTTCCCATGAGTTCCGCTGCGAGGGCGACGCGGCGTATCTCGCCGCCGCTGAGCGTCCTGATGCGGCTCTGCCGCCTGCCGCTCAGCCCGAAAAGTTCGCAGAACTTTTCGAGTCGCCCGTCCGCGCTTTCGCGAAAGTCCTTTGCGTCAAGCGTAATGCGGGCGCCATGGCGGAGCGTTTCGTCGACGGTCAGGTCGCTGCGGAGTGGCGGATCCTGTTCGAGAATGGCGATGCGTTCGCGAATCTGGCTGTGGCGGTAGTCGACGCCGCCTATGGTGACTTCGCTTCTTTCGCCCTTGCGGTAGGTGCCTTCGAAGAGTTTCAGTAGGCTTGATTTTCCCTGTCCCGAGCGTCCGATGATGGCGAGTATTTCGCCGGCGGGGAGGTCGAAGTCGATACCCGACAAGAGCTGCTTCTTCCCCGCGTATACGTCGAGGTCCCGGACGTGCAATTCGAACCCTGCTCCCGCTTTTCGCATGAAGAGCTTCCCATCCCTGACGCTCATTTCCGTCTGGTCGAATCGGATTCCTTCGCCGGGGCGGAGCCCTATTTTTTTCCTGCTCTTGCCTTCCTCGTCTATGATGGGGTGCTGGAAACGGATTTCGGCGCCGTCTCCGTCCTTGCGCACTTGGATGGGTTTTGTCGAACCGTCCTCGCCTAGATCCACCATGCAGAATTTGTCTTCGAGCGGTTGCTCCTGGACTTCGTCGTTGATGTCGTAAAGCAGGAGGGAAAGTTTGTCTTCCTTGATGTCGACCCTCAGCCTCTTGACCCCGATTCCGATGATGTCGCCGTCGTGAAGTTCGCTTTCGTTTATCTGGGCTTCGTTCAGGAGGGTGAAACTGTTTTCGGTAAGGCTGCGGATTTTCCAGACGGCTCCGTTCGGACCTTGCTCTCGTTCAATGACGGCATGTTCCCTGGATACAAAACGCTCCGAGAAGCGGAGGTCACTTCCTTCTCTGCGCCCGATGGTGAAGGGCTTGCTTGTATCTGGCGTAATGATTCTGAACATGGCCGCTTACCGCCGCATTACTTGAGCTCTTTGATTCCGTTCTCGAATCTTTCGCAGGCTTTTGCCAACGTCTCGTCGCTTGCCGCATACGAGAACCGCACGCAGCTGTCGTCTCCGAAGGCGGCTCCCGGCACGATGGCGAGTCCCTGTGTCTCGAGCAGGTATTTGCAGAAGTCAATCGAACTGTTTACGGCTGCACCTGCGGGCGTCTTTTTGCCGTAGAGCTTTGCGACGGGCGCGAACAGGTAGAATGCGCCTTCGGGCGCGGAGATGCTTTCGCCGAGGATTCTCGAAACCTGCGATACCATGAAGTAGCGCCTCCTGCGGAATGCCGCGCGCATCTTATCCACTTCGCCCATGCCCATGCGGAGAGCTTCGAGGGCTGCATATTGCGCGATGTTGCTCGGGTGGTGTGTTGCCTGTCCCTGAATTTTGCCGATTATCTTTGCAATCGGAGCGGGGGCGGCGTCGTATCCGATTCTCCAGCCCGTCATGCAGTGCGATTTCGAGAACCCGTTCACGACGATGGTTCGTTCGGCCATCCCGTCGAAACTCGCAATGCTTGCGAACTGTGCGCCATAGACGAAGTATTCATAAACCTCGTCGGAGATGCAGTAGATGTCGTTCTTGACGATGACTTTAGCGAGGCCGGCGAGTTCTTCGTGCGAATACACGCTTCCGGTCGGGTTGCAGGGGTTGTTGATGAGGATCGCCTTCGTCTTTTCGGTGATGGCGCTCTGCAACTGCTCCGCGGTCATCTTGAATTTGTTCCCGATGGTGGTCGGCACGAACTTGGGAACGCCGCCGAGCCACTTCACGAGTTCGGGGTAGGTGACCCAGTAGGGGGCGGGAATGATGATTTCGTCGCCCGGGTTTACGAGGGCCGCGAGTGAATTGAACACGGCGTGCTTCGCACCGCTAGTCATGATGATCTGTTCGGGAGCGTAGTCGAGGCCGTTGTCGCGCTTGAGCTTGTTGCAGACTTCCTTGCGCACCTCGAGAATCCCGACGGGGGCGGTATAGCGCGTCTTGCCATCGGTAATCGCCCTGGTGGCGGCATCGCAGATGGGCCTTGGAGTCGGAAAGTCGGGTTCGCCCGCGCCGAGGCTGACCACATCTTTGCCTTCGGCGATCATTTGCTTGGCGAGCGTATCGATGGCGACAGTGAGCGATGCTGCGATATTTTCTGTTCGTGTCGAAAGGGGACGTGTCATTTTGACTCTTTCTTCTTTTTCCAGATTCGGTAGTTGTCGAGGATTCCGGCAATCAGCGGGAAGGTGGTGAACTGTGCAAGCGCAATGCAGGCGAGCCCCAGTAGCAAGACCTGGCCGATGCTGCGGAGTCCGGGATGGGATGATATGATAAGGCTGAAGGAGGCGATGAACGATGCCGCCTGGCTCAGGAGGATGCCGAAGAACTTTGTCTGGAGGACCGTGATGGCTGTCCCTGCCTGTTTCGTGTAGAAGGCGCTCCAGAGCTGCAGCGAACCGTCGACGCTAGCCCCGATGATGAGGGGGAATGCGAGCGAACTGTAGAACGAAAGCTCGATGCCGAGCAGCCTAATGAGGATCAGCAGCCAGCTTATGGCGAATACCGAGGGGAGGAGGGTGAATATGGCCCTGCTGAATCGGTTGTAGAACATGAGCAGGAAGAACCATACGAGGAAACTTCCAATCCAGAGGGTCTTGTCCAGGTTTTTGAGGATGAGGTCGAGGACGGTTGCGCGGATGACGGGTTCCCCGGTCATCAGGATACCTTCCTTTTCCGGGCCCCTGATCTTGTCGAGGTTCTCGTTCAGCCTGCGGCACGCGAGTCCGTCGTCTGGATCGATATTGTGGAAAATGAAAGAGAAAACGCCGCGGTTCCCGTTCTTGTCGCTGAACTTGACTTTCACGTTGTCAGGCAGGTCCTCGTCGTCGACCTTCCTGTTCGAAAGCGCCTCGGCCATAAAGTCGTAGGCTTTCTTCTGCTTTTCGTCGAGATCCTTGACGTCGATTCCTTTCGCGAAAGCCTCCAGCGTGTCGAGTTTCTGTTCGCGAGAAACGCTTGCGTGCGGAACAGTCTTGGCGAGCGTGTACATCTTCTGGACGTTCGGGATGGCGCCTTTCTTCTTTAGCTGCTCGAAGTTGCGGTAGAGCTCCGTGCTTGCCTCTGCGCTTGTTGTCTCGACGATGATGGGGTCGTATTGCGGGAATCCGGTCTGGGCGAGGAGGGAATCGGCCGTGCCGGTTGTCTTCTTGATTTCGGTCTTGCTGAAATCGTAGAAGAACTTGAGATTTGACCCTCCGTAGACAAGGCATACGAGGCTAATGATAGACACGATGGCGATGAGGACGACATTGAGCCTATGGGGGAGAAGCGTCACTTTGTGCGAGGACGGATTTATTTTGAATGAGTTGACCGAAAACGGACGGCTCTTCTGGAATACGCGCAGGAGGGCGGTGGCGACAAGGAGGGTGACCATCCAGTTGATGAGTGTCCCGAGGCTCCCTAGGATGGCAAGTTCCTGCAGCCCGGGAAGCGGCACGAACATCATGCATGCAAAGAGGGAGGCCATGATGCACGAGGATGCGCATGTGGAGGGGCCGATGCCGAGAATAGCGCTCTCGATGCAGAGTTGCGGGCTCAGGTTGCGGGCGCGTTCTTCGAAATAGCGCTTGTAGACGTGGTTCACTATCTGGCATGCCTGGCCCGGCAGGATGATGGCGAGGAGCAGGGTGTATAGGTTGATTCTCCCGTAGAGGAGCGATGCGAGGGCGAGCGTGTAGACGATTGGGAGCGCCGTCGCCACCGACGAGATAAATATCAGCTGCGGCTGCCTGTAAAAATTCACGACAAAGAGGAGCAGGATGATGAGGGCGGTAAGTCCGCCCGCTAGCTGGGCTTCGGGAAGGAGCGTCCGTCCGCGGCGGATTGTCTCGAAAACCTTTCCGGTAAAGTAGGATTGCACGTCGCCGCCCTGGATGATTGCGGAGAGGTAGGTGCTGGTCTGCGACAGGAGTTCGCGGCTTGCCTTGAGGTCCGTTAGCGGGTGCGTGGGGTATATCTCTACAACCCGGATGGTGCCGTCGGGATTCGAGTGGCTGCGGTTCATGATTCTCGCGTATTTTTCCTGGAGGTCGTTCACGCGGAATTCGATTTCCTTTTCCGTGGAGGAATCGAGGCCGGCGTCCAGGTCGACGTAGAACGGGTTATTCCTGCTGATGAACTTGTCCCGTATGGGGCGGATGCGGTTGATGGTGGAATCGAGGTCGCTCTCGTCGATATAGAGAAGGCAGTGCCGCGTGTAGTAGTCGGTGTCGGTTTCGAAATCCACGAAGTGGACCAGCGGATCCTTGCGCAACATCTGCGCTAGACTTTTCGCGGTGGTGTAGTTCTGGAGGCTGTCCTTGGAATGCAGGACGACAATGAGGCTCCCGAGCCCGCCGAAGTCGCTTTCGATACGCTTGTAGTCGTTGTTGGACTCGTCGCTGAAGGAGAGCGTGTCCTGCAACTGGAGGTCCCACCGCAGGTTCATGATGGGAAACGCCGAAAGAATGGCGAAAATGGTCCCGAAAAGCAAAACGGCTACAGGAAATCGTGTAAGTCTTCTGGTTATTTTGCTGATTAGGGAAAACATCGGCTATAATATAATTATAAATTAGGATTGAGATGATTCGCTTGCGGCTTTGCATAATCGCCTTTGCCCTTGCGCTGGCCACATCCGCCTTTGCCGAGGCGGATTCTGTGGCCGTTGCCGACTCGATGGCGCACGGTCCCGATTCTTCGGCTACAGTCGAAGAATCCTCCTCGTCGTGGAAACGTTTTTTCACCTGGCCTTTCGAACATATCATCCAGCCGGTGCTGAACGCGGCGGTCTATCCGATAGCGCAACCCCTGCATTACGCGTTCGACAACGGGGTCATCGAGACGGCTGTCGACCTGATTACGTTTGGCGAGAAACGGAACATTCTGCTTTATCCCATAATGAACCTTAAACCCGGCAATTCCACGATGCTAGGGTTGACCTACCGCCACAGGAGCCTGTTCTTTGGCAAGGATTACCTAGTCCTTTCGCCGCAGTATTTCGCGAACGGCGATTTCTTCGTCGACCTGCGCTACACGAAGCACGAACTTTTCGGGACCGACTTGTTCGGGGGCATTCGGCTTCGTAAGTTCTGGGACCGCGACGGGTTCTTTGTCTATCCGGGGACGCGAGAGGACTTTGTCATGCCGGATTCCTCATTCACCATCGACTTGCAGGCGGGCATACCCCTTACGAGCGATGGCCGTTGGAGTCTCGAGCTGCTGGGCACGGTGGATATCGTGGACCGTAGCCTTCCGGGAAATTCGCAGGACAGCATCCTTGTCAGCCGTGATTTTTCCATCGACGACCGCGGCCTTTACCAGTCGTTCCTGATGTTCCCTGTCGGGCTCTCGGTCTTGTTCGACAATCTCGATTTTCCCTTCGCGCCTTCGCGGGGGAGCCGCATGCAGCTGCTGGCCCGTTACTTTTTTGTTGGAAAATACAGCGGGATATCCTTCGATAATGCGGAGGAGCCGGGAAATCGGCCGACAAGGTTTGATTTCGATGATAACGGCATGAACCACGACTTCGTGCGGACGGAATTCGTGTTCCAGCATTATTTCTATTTTGGCAAAGCGCAAAAGTTCCACCTGACAAAAAAAGAGGCGCGACAGAATCGGCGCTTTTACATGGACTTCAACTGGAATGACGCCCTTCGCATGTGGCGGCCCGACAATGTCCGTGAAACCCTGTTCGAAAGGAGGGTGATAGCGCTTCAGTTCAGGATGATAGACAGTTGGGAAATAGAGGAGGGGGGAGCCCCGTTCAAGCTGTATTCTCTCGTCGGGCCGAGGTTTCCGCTGCGAGGGTTCCAGGATTACTATGCGGCCCAGCATGTCATGAGCCTGAGCATGGAATACCGCTGGCCTATCGATTATTATGTGGACGGCGTCCTGTTCAACGAGTATGCGATGTTTTCGCCGACATTCAAGGACTGGTCGGTTCACCGTCTCAACAATTCCTGGGGGTTCGGCGTCCGCGTCCGCAAGCCGGACATGTACTGGTTCCGCGTGCAGCTTGGTTTTCACGGGCTCCATGGCGTGAACCTGGTGCTGACCATCGCGCCCGAATTCAAGTAGGGGCATGGCCCCCGCGTCGCCTAGAAAAGTTCAATCTGGTCGCTTGGTACTTGTTTCTGCGGAATATCGCGGTGGAGCATGGCGTAGGCGTTGCGCGTGGCGATTCTCCCTCGCTGGGTTCGGGAAAGGAGACCTTTCTGGATGAGGTACGGCTCGTAGACTTCTTCTAGCGTGTCGGGCTCTTCGCCCATCGCGGCCCCGATGGTTGTTATGCCGACTGGCCCGCCGTCGAACTTGTCGATAATGAGTCCGAGGATCTTCCGGTCGGTAGGGTCGAGCCCCTCGGTGTCGATTCCGAGCATCTGCAGTGTGCGCTGGGCGGCTTCGAGGTCGATCGTCCCGTTCCCGCGTACCTGGGCCACGTCGCGGCAACGGCGCAGCACCCTGTTCGCGATGCGGGGCGTCCCGCGGCAACGTCCGCCGAGCAGCCTTGCGGCGTCCTCCTCGAGCCCGACACCCAGGATCCGCGCGCTCCGGATAAGGATTTTGACGATGTCGTCCTCGTTGTAGAGTTCCAGCCGGTACTGGAGGCCGAATCGGTCGCGGAGAGGACCCGTGAGCATGCCGCTGCGAGTGGTTGCTCCGACGAGGGTGAAGTGCTTGAGCGGGAGGTTGACGCTACGCGCCGTCGGTCCCGAATCGAGCATGATGTCGAGCCTGTAGTCTTCCATGGCGGGGTAGAGGTATTCCTCGACCACGCGGTTCAGCCGGTGGATCTCGTCGATAAAGAGGACGTCGTTCTCCTGCAGGCTTGTCAGGAGGCCGGCCAGGTCGCTAGCCTTGTCGAGGACGGGGCCGCTCGTGATGTGGATGTTGACGCCCATTTCCTTCGCGATGATTCCTGCGAGGGTCGTTTTGCCGAGACCCGGAGGGCCGGCGAAAAGGCAGTGGTCGAGCGAATCGCCGCGGTGTTTCGCCGCTTCGATGGCGATGGAAAGACTTTCCTTGATGTCTCCTTGTCCCGTGAATTCCGCGAGGCTGGGTGGCCTGAGCGTACGATCCACGTCGTCGCCTTCACCGATTCTTTTTTCGGGCGAAATAATCCGCTGGTCGTCCATGAAAAAACATTCCTCGTTTGTGGTTTGCGATCAAAGATACTTCAAAGCTTCGGGTATGAGGGTCGCCGCATCGGCGGAATCCCCGAGAATTTCGGCCGCCTTGACAACGGCTCTCTCTGCCGCAGGGTCTTTTACGCCGAGAGTGTGAAGGGCGAGGACCGCCTCCATCTTCGCTCCGGTAAGGACGCCCATGCCGGTAATGCCCGAGCCTTCGACATCGCCGAGCGCCTGTAGCATCGCCCCCGCCTTGTCCTTGAGGGTGAGGACCATCTGCTCGCAGGTCTTTTTGCCGAGACCCTTGATTTTGCCGAGGGCGCTTTTGTTGTCGCTTGCCACCATGTTCAGGAGGTCGGCTGGCGAGACTCCGCTCAGGATGCGCTGTGCAAGCTTTGGCCCCACGCCGTTCACGTCGATGAGCATCAGGAACGTGTCCTTTTCGATTCTGTCCGCAAAGCCGAAGAGCGTCATGGAGTCTTCGCGGACCACGAGATTCGTGTGGAGAGTCACCTCGGAGCCTTCTTCGGGCAACTTGCCGGCCGTGTAGGCTGAAATGTTTACTCCGTAACCGACACCGTTCACGTCAACGACGACGAAGGTGGGGGATTTTTCGATAAGGATTCCGCGAATGCGCTCAATCATAAAAACTCCGAATATGCACTTTTGTGCTACTGCACAAATATATACTAATTCGTTGGCTCTGTCAAGTCAAATCGTATTTTTTTTTACAAAATTGCACGGTCACTGCATTCCGACTGCGGTTCTGCTGCGGTTTCAGTGATGGTCACATTTGTGCTGAAACAATGCGCTTTATTGATGTTTTTTACAGAAAATACTTTGCGCACTATTGAAATGGAGGTGCCTGTGGAAATCCAGAGAAAAGTGGTGTATTTAGAGCAATCTAGCCTTCGGAGGTTCTACCTCCGCTCATAAAGAGCCCTTATAAGACATCATCAGCCACTCTTACTGGTTCTGAAACTCGTAAAGTGACTATAAGCCCTTATGGTATTACATTCTATAAAATCAACAGCAATCAAGATGGATGGGAACAATTAAATAGCATTGTTCCAAATGGTTAAAAAATCGCCTTTCATTTTGTCTCATGAAAGGCGATTTTTTGTCTCACAGCAACCGCGCCGTTATATTCGCGCTTTAAACTGCTCCGGCTAAACCGGGGCTTTATTTTTTACGGAATACCGCTCGCAATATGCTTGCAAAAAGCCCGTTACGGGCTTTTTCCCAATAAACAGTTATTGCAATAATTTAACCACTTGAACCGCAAGATGAATTACATCATAATAAAAGGAGCGCAGGTACAAAAAAGCAAATATAATAAAGACTATTGGCATCCACTGACTTTTAGTATATATAATATTTCCCGTCTTATCCGTATAATTTCCTCTACTGATTTTATAAGTATCAATCAAATTACATATTATCTGAATAAACATCAGAGAATACGCAATAAAATAAAACCACACTGGGCCCGACTTATTCATCAACCCATTAAGACATGCAAAGGGCGTTCCACCCATAAGAAAATACACACACGCCCTGCGGTATCGACGGGCAATAACACAATGCAGGCCAAGCCATCCGCCAACTATCGATGCAAAGAAAATCACATACCCCGAAATCTTTATTTTTGACACCTCTTCCATCTCATTTTTTTTGATCCTTCATATTTTCACTATTCCAATTCGTTAAAAAAATACATTTTTACAATATAACAAAAACACAAATATCAATTAAACACAAAGGTTATTTAAACGGACTAGACGGAAACAAATTCGAATTCGTCGGTGAAGATATGTTCGTCATGTTTTAGCTCGGCTCATAAAGAGCCCCTATAAGATAGGAAATACATGTTTCCCGCCTTGCTAGCCTTAATATACGGAAAAAGGCCGCCGATGAGCGGCCTTAAAGAAGGTTTTCTTTTTTAGACTAAACTACAAAATAGTTATCGAATAAAAGCACCATATAAAAGCAGCCCTACTATAATAAGAATAAAAAAGACAAATTGTTTTCGGCCACCCATCATGTAGTAAGCAATCTCAACAACAAACATCACTATTCCGAAAATTATGTCTTTTGTTTCCATTGTATTCCCTTAATGCTGGCTGAACTTTTTGTTTTATCTCCGCTCATAAAGAGTCCCTATAAGATGAACATCTTTTAAGCGACAAAATTCTGAAGAGGTCTAGCATATCTCACAGAATCTGCAAAAATGCACACAATCGCATAAACGACAGATACAGGAATATTAATCGCCAAAATCATGCACGGACCATAGTAAATAGCCCCTGTATCGCCAAGAAAAAACGCACCAATTACAGAAACAACCGTCGTAACAACTATTCCTGCAACCCACATTCTCGAAGCATAAAGGCCGCGTTTAGTCCCAAACAAAGAGCCTCCATCAACAAACACGCTTTCGACAATGTACGTATATACATAAAACGGAAGCAGGCTAAAGACATAAACAACAAAGCTGTCCGTCCAAACAGGCGAAAGAACTCCGAACACAAAAAGAACAAGCGGCAAAACAGCGCAAACAAAATTTATTTTGCACTTAGACGGCATTTTGCTCGTTTTAATTATGTTCATCGTCATTTTCATGGTAAACCCCGTCTCACACCATTAATATATATAAAAAAGTGTCAAAATTCAACAAAATACGCAAAAATCGGCTTTTCCTTATTCCAATCAGGGATAAAAAAAGCGACCCAATACAGGTCACTTTTTCGGTTTTATCAATTCGGCATATTTTTTCGCCATTTCGAGGCTATACTTAAGTTTTACCTCGGCTCATAAAGAGTCCCTATAAGATAATAAATCTCATTTCTTCTTGGAAATTAGTGTATCAAAGTCTTCCTCCTCTTTAGGCTCCTCTTTGCCAGAAAGAATTTCATCAAATGTTAGTTCCCGTTTCTTTTTCTCTATTAAATTCATGGGAATTATCGTGATTTCAGGAGATATTGCAATAGCAGAACAAAACATCCAAAATAAAAAAGCCATTCCCCAACGACAATGCGTAAATCTTTCTCCGTAAACGTAAGGAACCAACAACGCAAAAATAATCGCACACAACAAAGCTATCAAAAGTCTTATTATGATTTTTTTCTTCTTCATTTATTTTCATTCCTCTATATCTTTCAAAATTTCATTTGCAAAAGCTTCGGCCACCTCACGAGAATCGGACGAGTTGTAAGTTTCACCTCGGCTCATAAAGAGCCCCTATAAGACTATCGCCAACTTTTAATGCTGAGGGATAATACAATCTTCCAATAGTCTAGTAAATCCGGCGAATCCATCTTTCTGTTGACTTAAAACCCCATTGCACGTGCCATTGTCTTCCATCAACTTTGTTCAAAAGTATAAACTGATACATGTTTTGAGTTGGATAAAGTTCAAATGAACCACATCCATAGTCATTCCATTCATTAACCAAACTTTTTTCATTTAAAGTATAAGTTCCCTCTTTACCATCTTCAAGACCCCACTGAACCATGTGCATGATTCCCGTTCTTGTATCCAGCTTTATAAAATTGTACATGTTTGTTGTTGAATATAATTTGTAACGGTCATAACAACGATTATTCTGAACTTGATTGTCTATTGTTTCCTTTAGTTCTTGTAAAGATTGTGCTACTGTTTTTTTGGGGGGAACATAATCTTCTGTCCCATTGTTAGTTTCGTTATCTGGTGCACCCAAAGCTACAACAGATAAAAGCATTAAAAATGACACTATTTTCTTCATGATTTCGCCCTTGTCAAAAAAGCTAA
This sequence comes from Fibrobacter sp. UBA3629, assembly GCF_002374005.1. Taxonomy (NCBI): domain Bacteria; kingdom Pseudomonadati; phylum Fibrobacterota; class Fibrobacteria; order Fibrobacterales; family Fibrobacteraceae; genus Fibrobacter; species Fibrobacter sp. UBA3629. The sequence continues at coordinate 53,679 of NZ_DFLC01000005.1, forward strand.
GTTTTCCCTCGGCTCATAAAGAGCCCCTAAAAGATTTTTTTTGAATATACCTTATTTTATGCGGGTTCGCAAGCGGTTGGACTCTGAAAAAAAGTAAAACAGGGTGATTACCTAGATGCAAAGGCGCTTTCCATAAAGGACTGCTCGTTTCGGGAAATCCCGTTCTTTGTTGCGATTTTACGCCAGTTTGCGCTGACGATTTTTTGCATTTCAGTAATGGCTGCTTTTGCCTTTGCCGCAGGTAATCCGTAAAGTTCGCAAACATCCTGGGCGAGTTCCAATGATAGTGTGGAATCGTTGTCAGAAATATTCAGCGAAAGGAATTCTCCGTACGGATTCGGGTTTACATCGAACAGGGGCGAAAGCATCCACCCTTTTTCGGACAAGAGAAAACCATGGTTGCGCAAGTGGTCGTCGGTATTGGACACGAGGATGTTGAACACAATCCGTTTCCAGAGTTCAAGAAGGTCCTTTTTGGGCGCTGCTCCGGCAGACTTGATGAAGGAGGCGATTTCGGTGTATCCGCAGTCATCGTCCCCGTCTGTGTGGCCGAGCAGGGCCATAGCCGACGTGAAGTGGATTCTCCGACCGGACTCTCGGTCAAATCTTTTTACGAGAAAAGTGGAACCGTATCGCGAAAATTTTTCAAGGCGGCTTTCTGAAACGTTCAATCCGCACATTTCCGCAAGTTCATAGACCGTTTTTTCCCAAGCGCCGCAGTTTATCTTGTCGTTCTTGGAAGGAAACTTTGCTATCCAAAGGCTGCCATCCGGTGCAATGACGTTTGCTTTTGGGCGTGCGCCCCCTAACGAGGAACCCGGCGCAATTAGCATCTGTAGCCATTTGTCCGAGTGCGTGGTGTCGCTTTCGAATGCGGCTACGGCGTCGTTTAGTTTGCGGAGGGCGACCCACGGAGGGGCTGCCATGTCGGAATCGTCCGAAAGGAAGGGGCCGTCCTCGTTCGCTTTGAACCGCAAAGCTCCCATGCGTGACATGTCGTGGACGCCGAGCAGGTAGTCGCTTTCCATGAGTTTTCGGGGCTTTCTCGATTCGGAACGGGCGATTATGGATTCCCGCCGGTCCATGAGCGTGCGTCCCCACCGGTCGGGGCACGAGTCTTCGAATATGCCGAAAAGTTCCTTGCCGACAGGAGCGAACTGCCGACCCTTGAAAAGGGACAGGTCCGGGTCCAGCATAAAGCTACCGGAGTGCTTTAGCCATTCGTTGTCGTACTCGAATGAACAGACTTCTTTGCCTCTTGCGCCTTCCACAAAGAGCGTGCCGATGCGCGTGGGGGCTGCGCGCAGCCAGTTCTCGTAAACCAAAATCTGCTTCACTTGCCCTCCGGGTGATATTTCTTCAGGAGTTCGATGTCGTGGAGTTTTTGTCCGAGTTCGTCGTCTGCGGCGACCTTGAGAAGGTCGGTGTCCATGCCGCTTATGGCGTGGAGTACTGCTGCGTAAATGCCGATGGCCACTGCCGCGGAACCTTTTTCCACCGCCCATACCGATGCTCGGCTGACGCCCGCCCTTTCGGCAGCAAGTGCGACAGAAATTTTACGACGCATGCGAGCCAGACGGATCTGTTCTCCCATCTGTTCAAGGATTTTACCGGTTTTCGGCAGTAGAGTTACGCTTTTTTTGCCCATGATGTCAATAAATATATATTGTTTTGATTAAATTGTCAATAAATATTGACAAAATGGAACGGTTTTGAAGAATGGAGGGGATGAAATTTGAACTTTGAATGAGTTTTACCTCGGCTCATAAAGAGCCCCTATAAGATCTACTTTCTAAATGTGCCTTATTTTATGAGGGTTCGCAAGCGGTTGGACGCTGAAAAACGCTGTTTCTTGTTGCGAAAAAATCAATGGTATTGGATTGTTGGGTGGTTGACGAATGTCTTAAGGGAGTATAAATTTAGAGTGTAATGTGTGGAAAGCGAGGACCTATGAAAAAATTCATAACAATTCTTGCCTGTGCCTTGTGCCTCACCGCCTGCGGTGACGACGACAGCAGTTTTGCCCCGCGCCCGGACGATGATTCTTCGATTGAGTCGTCTTCGTCCAGCGTCACACCGAAGTCGAACGATAGTGAGACAAGTGTGTCCAGTAGCAGTACTAAGTCCAGCAGTAGTGTAAATTCGAGTAGCAGTTCAGCCGAATTATCATCTAGTTCGGTGACTTTGGCGACACCGTGCAAGACAAAAACCGAAGACAACTGCGAGTATGGCGAGCTGGTTGATGACCGTGATGGTCAAGTTTATAAGACGGTGAAAATCGGTGATCAATGGTGGATGGCGCAGAACCTGAACTACGAGACAGATAACAGTTTCTGCTATAATGATAGTGCTAGTTATTGCGAAAAAATAGGAAGGCTTTATCTGTGGAGCGCAGCCATGGACAGCGTGGGCGAGTGGAGTGCAAATGGCAAGGATTGCGGTGCTGATAAGACTTGTTCGTCGTTCTACCCTGTTCGCGGCGTTTGCCCTGAAGATTGGCATCTGCCGACTCAAACGGAATGGAGAGCCCTGTTCATGGCGGTGGGCGGAGAAACGACTGCTGGCAAGGTTCTCAAATCCACGTCTGGGTGGAATCGTAATGGCAACGGCACGGATGCGTTCTCGTTCTCGGCGTTGCCTGCTGGCAACAGGTCCGACTATGGGAGTTTCATCAAAGGGGGCGGCAGCGGCGCAGAATTCTGGAGTTCTACAGAGTACAATAGCTACGGCGCGTACGACATACACATGAACTACAACGACGGCATTGCGTACGGGGGCAACAGCAAGGGCTATGGGTACTCCGTTCGTTGCCTCAAGGACTAGAAGCTTCAAAACAAACGGAAAAACAATTCAAGTCCTTGCAGAGGCAAATAAAATTTGTTCGGGTACAGATGAAATTTGCAGCGACCCATAAAATACCGAAAGCAATCAACGAATTGGACATTATCGACCTAGAATATTCAGGATAAGGCTGACCGTTAACATTTTTTAGTGTATTTTTAAAGCTGGATGTGTGGAAAGCGAGGCGTTATGAAAAGAAACGACGTGGTTTTTGCACTTTCTGCACTGCTGGCGGGGCAGGCCCTTGCGGCCGACTGGTACGCGAAGGAGACGCGCTGGGCGGGGCATGACCCGGACATCATCCGTTACGAGGACGGCTACGCGCTTGCGACAACGGATAACCACATGCTCATGCAGTTCTCCGAGGACGCGCTGAACTGGAAGAACGGCGAGCCCGCCATGCCGGAATTTTCGAAGTGGCTTTACGACTACGCCCCGAACATGATCGACATCTGGGCGCCGGACATTCATTACATTGGCGGGGAATACCGCATGTACTATTGCGGTTCCGAGATGGGCATCCGCTCGTCGGGCATGGGGTTCATGTCGAGCAAGGAAATCGACCCGACAAAGCCCGGCTACGGCTGGACGGACCAGGGCGAAGTGATTCACACGGTCAAGAGCGACGCCTACAACGCGATTGACGCGGCAGTGCTGAAGGACAACGATGGCAAGGTCTGGATGGCGTTCGGTTCGTGGGGCACGGGCATCCACATTTTGGAACTGAACGAAGAAACAGGCAAGGTGAAAGACGGTGCGAAGATGATCAACATCGCGAACCGTGGCGGCTCGGGAATCGAGGGCGCAAGCCTCATCGAGCACGACGGCTACTACTACCTGTTTACGGCGTGGGATAACTGCTGCAAGAAGGGCGCGGACCTCGAGAACAATTCCTACAAGACGACGGTGGGGCGCTCCAACCGCATTGACGGTGGGTACGTGGACCGCAGCGGCAAGAAGTTGCTGGATGGCGGCGGCACGATTCTGTTGAGCCGTTACGGACGCTACTACGGGCCTGCGGGCGGCGAGGCGTTCCAGGACGTGAACCGTCAGCGCTTCGTGAACCATTACTACGACAAGAACGACGGCGGTAACTCTTACATACAAGTTCGCGACATCGTCTATACCGACGACGGTTGGCCGGAACTGGGACAGCCGTTCCTCGGGCGTTACCTGAGCGCAGAGGCGGAACATGGCGCCTTGACGCACGTGGATATTTCGAGCAGCTCCGATGCTTCGAACGGAGAATTTTGCGCCTACATCAACTACGAAGACAGCAAGATTCGCCTGCCGATGATTATCCCGCAGGCGGGCGATTACCTGATTCGTTACCGCTACGACAACAACTGGACCGAAGACGGTGCAAACGGTAGCTCGCATTTTGTGAGCGTCAACGGCAAAAATCAGGAAGTGGAGCTGCCGTTGACAGGCGCATGGAGCGCTTTCCCCGAGAAGTCGGTGGTGTACATCCCCGCGAAACTCAAGCGCGGCTCGAACTTTATCGAGATTACGAAGGGCAAGCACTATGCGGAACTTGACCGCCTCGACTTCTTGCGCATTATCCGCGACACGATTCCGGCGAACGGCTTTGACAACGGCATCCGCGTGCGTCTGACTGCGGACGACGAGTTCGCCATCAAGGACGGCGGCTACGCGATTTTCGAGAACGTGATTACGGATTCCATCGTGGGCCCGGGCGTGCTTGTGCAGGTGAAGAACGGAGCCGGCGGTACGCTGAACATCCGCAAGGATAGCAAGAAGGGCGACGTGATTTCGAAGTGCGAGTTGCCTTCGGCGGGTAACGCGAGCAAGTGGATTGACGTGCGCTGCACCAACCTGCCGGAACTCAAGGGCGTGCAGGACTTCTACCTGACAGCGGAAGGCCTCGGCGGCGAAACGCTCGTAGGCAACATCAAGTTCGACGAGGGCGTGAAGGATTCGACGGATGCAATCCGCCGGATCGATACCCGCGATAATCGTGTTCTCCGTGCTGGAGAAATGCGCCCCCGCAATGGCTACCGCGACCTCAAGGGCCGCCATTTCGACAGACGAATCCGCTATCGCGTGATGTTCTAGGAACGGGGCTTAGCAGTAGTACGAAATCGTCCCAAAGAATTCTTTCCATTTGTTGATGACATCTTCGTTCCTTGCTTCAATAATCCGAAGAATGTTTTGAAGAACTTTCGGATTGATGTGAGAATTGTTGTGTGCAAGAAGGCATTTGCCTGCTTTTGTAATCCAGATTTTGGTGGCGTTAGCAGTGGGAGAGCCTTAGGATACGTGAACGTGAACTGGTTCCAACGGATCGTTTTCGTTGGACCAAAAGTAAACCCAGAAAGAGCCTATTTTAAAGATTTGCGGCATTGCTAAACCCACCTTTCTGAGAGAATTCCATTATCAGATGAGCCGTTGACTCGATCACCTTCTTGTAGCGGTCGAGTTCCTCATCTGAAAAACCGAATATATCTTCCCATGTGTAGGAGGGTAAATAGCATGTCGCCCGATGAAAACCGTCTTTTGCATCGGGTTTTTCGATGTAAACCTTGACTCGGCCGTCGTTGCCCATTTCGGAATGGACAATTTCTGCGTTGTCGTCTAATGTCATGAAGGGGTACATCTATTGCTAAATGGCAATATAACTTTTTCTTGCCTGGTTTGGCTAGTATTCATCTTTTGCTCCTTCCGCCTGCATGCAAGAAAAGGCGGGGGTTCGTCTGGTTGTTTAGTAAGTACTCCTACTCACTCGTGCACTAAGTATAGATTTGAGAAATTAAATTGTCAAGAGATAAAAAGGTCTTTTTGTAATTTCCATATTGGAATAATTCTCGCGTATTTCTTTTTTGTGGCATAATATATATTTTAATGAATAGACTATTTTGAGGCTTTTATGCGCTACTCTTTGTTTGGTTTTATTGGAATTGCGGCATTGCTTGTTGCTTGCTCGCAAACGGTCTCTGCGCCTAAAAATGACGATGATTCGTCTGAAATCAGCAGTTCCAGCAAAAAGGGTACAAGTTCCGAGAGTAAAAACGGTGACAAGAAATCTTCTAGTAGTACAGAGGACCTAGATGAAGATTGTGTCGGGGAGGCAGGGGAGCCTTGGGACGGAACCACTGCGAAGGATTTTGCTTGCGGCGCGGGAACCAAGTTGAGCCCGTACATTATTTTGACTGCGGAACAGCTGGCTCATCTCTCATTTGTTGTGAATTCGAGCGACAAGGCGTACCAGGGCAAGTTCTTTAAGCTCGGAGCTGATATCAAGCTGAACAAAGGCGATGTCATCGACGAAAAGGGCGCCTTGGTTGGTGATTCAACCAAGCTCCACAAGTGGACTCCTATTGGCAATTCGAGCGTTGTCTTTGATGGCGTTTTCGATGGCGATGGACACTCCGTTAGCGGCATGTTCATCAATACCACAAGTACACACAATGGATTGTTTGGAAATTCTAGTGGAACGATACAGAATTTGACTGTTGAGAATTCTTGGGTGTATGGAGGAGAATATTCTGCGGGTATTGTTGGACGTAGTACAGGTTCCGTATTAAGTACGAAAAATTTGGCCAGCGTGTCTGGAAAAGAAGAGTGTATTGGAGGTGTAATTGGTAGTTCTTATCAAAAAGATTATAAGACAAATTCAGTGATAAAAAAAGCTGTAAATATGGGCTTTATTGCTGGTGAAAAAAATGTTGGCGGAGTTGCTGGGTGTGCTACTTATGTTACGGTAGAAGACGCGGAAAATATAGGTGCTATTGAGGGGTTTGGTTATGTTGGAGGAGTATTTGGTGGTGTTGGTAGTTCTTCTAAAAATGAAACGAAAAATTTAAGGAATAGCGGGAATGTTGTTGGAAAACATTTTGTTGGCGGAATCATCGGACATTGCGGAGGCTCTGTTACCTTAAATGATTTGGCCTTAAACAAAACATCAAGTTATTCGTGTTATGATTTTTATCCCTGTGGGGTGATTCAAAAGGCGTATAATGATGGTGATGTGACTGGCTTGCGCTATGTTGGAGGCATTGCTGGTGAAGTGTGCTATGGAACTATTGATAATTTAGTGAATAAGGGTAATATTACTGGAGAAGGGGGTACAGGAGGGATTGTTAGTTCGATGTCCTACACAAAATCAAAATTGCTCTATAATGTTGGGAATATTTCTGGTTTAACCTATGTTGGGGGAATTGTTGGATATAATCAAGAAGGCGTCACCAGTTCCGCTTATTCCACTGGCAAAGTCGATGGTGATTCGCTTATCGGCTTGATGATTGGCTACAACTACAACACTACAATGGCGGACTACTATTATCTGGAGCAAGGCGACCAAGAACCTTTCGGTCTCAATAATGGTGGCGGCGTTGCAAAGCCCAAAACCGCTGATGAAATGAAATCTAACGACTTTGCCGAACTCCTCGGTGACGAATTCGCTTATGATTCCGAACTCAATGATGGGTACCCCGTATTGAAATGGGAGATGGAATAGTTCTTATGAATCGCAAACAGCATTTCAGACCCCATGTGCAAGGTGAATCTCTAGAGAATAAAATCAATCAATTGGGTGATGAATCGTTTGAAACGTTGCTGCTACCGATGGTGACGTTTGTTGCGTCTATATTTATTTGGATGATTTACCTAGGTTTTTTGCCAGTAAGTCTTCTTTCTGCTGTGTTTATGACAATCCTTTTGGTCGTCTTTTCTGTAAGGGCGTTTGTCAAAGTAAGAAAAATTAATAGGCAAATAAGAAATCATCGCAAAGGTCTTGATGGCGAACGTTATGTAGGCACAAAGTTGGAAAGGCTTTCTTCTAACAGTACATTTTTTTTCATGATGTTGTATGCGGAAAATTTAACATAGACCATGTTATAATTAGTACGAAAGGAATATTTACCATTGATACAAAGAATTGGGCATTGCCGGATAGGGATTATAACCAAGCGGACTTTATATTTAAAGATGGTGAACTCATTGATAGCACAGGTGTCTTGCAAAGTGACCTGATGCATAAAATAGAGTCGCAGGGGAGATGGCTAGAAGGGAAGATTAATGAGTGGACGAAAAACCGTTATCCTGTGTATAGAGTTGGTATTATGATAGGGGCGTATGTGGATAATATCAATAAGGATTTCTCCAAATATTGGATAATTAATGATGGCGCCTTTGCCGGGTTGTTTGATAAGGAACGGGAAAAATTTCCTTTAAATGATGTATTAAGAATCGCCGATTCTTTGCAACGTTTTATAGAAAAGCCGATAGCCTGAAAACTTTTCCTATATTTGTTCACATGCTTACGATTAATGGACAGAGTGTCGATGCGGCTGGCAAGACCGTTGCCGAATACCTTGCGGAAGCGGGGTACAATACCGTGCGCATCGCTGTGGAACGGAACGAGGAAATTGTTCCGAAGGCAAAGTATGCCGAGACGGTGCTTGCCGATGGCGATGTCGTCGAGGTTGTGAACTTTGTGGGCGGCGGGTGATGCAATCCGAAATTTCGCAGATGTGCGATTTCCGCGTGCCGACTCGCGAAGAGATGCTTGCCGCGCTAGAAAAGCGGCAAGGTGCAGATGCCGTACGCAAGTTGCAGGCTGCCACGGTTGCCGTTTGCGGCTTGGGCGGGCTTGGTTCAAATATCGCGATTTCCCTGGCGCGTGCCGGAATAGGCAAGCTGGTCCTGATTGATTTCGATTGCGTCGATGTGACGAATTTGCATCGCCAGCAGTACAGGGCGAGCCAGGTTGGCATGCCGAAGCCGGATGCTCTGCTTTCGAACTTGAAAGAGATCGCGCCGTATACGGAATATGAAACTCACTTTGAAAAGGTGACTGCCGAAAATGCGGTCCCGCTCCTGGCCAAGGCCGACGTGGTTTGCGAGGCTTTTGATAATGCCGAGGCGAAGGCGATGCTTGTGAATACGGTGCTCGAAAATATGCCTGAAAAGTACCTAGTCGCGGCTTCTGGAATGGCGGGCTACGATAGCGGAAATTCAATTACGACCCGCAAGGTGACCAAACGCTTTTATGTTTGTGGTGACGGCAAAAGCGATGTGAACGACGGAATCGGGCTCGTTGCTCCCCGTGTGATGCTTTGCGCTGCCCACCAGGCCCTGACGGTGGTGCGGATTATTCTTGACCTAGCGTAAAAAAGGTGCCGCCCAATATCCCGTTGACAATCCATCCATAGAAAAATGATAAAAAAGTGAAAATATCCCCTAAAAAGGGGTATTTTTTTATTGGTGAATTATGGAGATGTTTATGAAAAAGATAAACAGCTTTGTTGCTATTTTGTCCATGGCCGCCTTTTCGGACGCGGCCGTCAATCTGAACGTGAGCCTGGGGGACAGCATCAAGCCGGTGACCCACGTGGCCACGGGCTCGCTTTACGGGCTTACCGAGACGCTTCCCGCCAATATCGAGAAAGATGTCGCCCCGCTCAAGCCGAACGTGTTCCTTTCGCCTGCGCGTAGCGGTAGCGGCCGCCAGCAGGGTATAGGCGGAGCCTTCCTCGTGGCACCGCGTGTGGAAAGCATCGGTGCCAAGATCCAGATCCGCTTGGCCGACGTCTTGCCCGGTTGGCCTTACAAGTTCCAGAACATGGACCACTGGAAAAACGAGGTGAAATCCGTCATCAACGACAAGCTTGCTTCCAAAAACAAGAACTTTGACGGCTACGAAATCTGGAACGAGCCCAATGACACCTGGAAGGTCTCTGGCATCGACTTCAATTCCGGTCTTTGGAAACAGACCTATGATTTGATTCGCCAGATGGACCCGGGGGCAAAAATTATCGGTCCGTCGTATTCTTTTTACCATGCTTCCAAGATGGAAGAATTCGTGAAGTACTGCTCGCAGAACAACTGCATGCCCGACGTTGTAAGCTGGCACCAGTGGGGAAGTGGCGGCTTTGTGGGCGCTGTCGAGACCTACCGCGCTCTCGAAAAGAAGTATAATGTCAAGCCGCGTCCTCTCAGCATCAACGAGTATTCCTCCGAGGAACATTCCGAGGAAGGATGCCCTGGCCTGTCCGTACCGTTTATCGCCAAGTTCGAACGTCACGGTGTCGAAAGCGCCATGATTTCTTGGTGGTTCGTACCGCTTCCGGGCCGTCTGGGGAGTCTCCTTACCTCCAATAACGAACGCGGTGGTGGCTGGTGGCTCTATAAGTGGTATGGCGACATGAGCGGCTACATGGCCAAGGTTACGCCTCCCAACGACAAAAGCGACGGCGTGGACGGCTTTGCCGCCCTCGATAAAAAGAAGGGCTTTGCGAGCATCGTGCTTGGCGGAAACACCAAGGGCGATATCAATGTGAACATCTCGGGCATTCCCTCTGCATTTGGCAACAAGGTGAATGTGACGGTGGAATACGTGGTCTGGGAAAACAAGGACAAGGCCGTTCCTTCGACGAACCTGGTGTCCGACAAGGAATACGACGTGAATGACGGCAAGATTACGGTGCCGGTGAACATCTCGAATACCAAGTACGGCTACCGCGTCTACATCACCCCGATTATCCCGCAGGCTCCTTATAAAGATGTCGCCGCTGCAATCCCGGGCAAGGTCGAAGTCGAAAATTACGATGTCGGCGGTTCGGGCAAGGCTTACCTCGACAAGGACGACGACAACAAGGGCGGCGAGTATCGTGAAGACGCTGTCGATATCGTGAAGGGCGGCTCGGGTTACGCCATCGGCTACACGCAGGAAGGCGAATGGCTCGAATACACCGTGAAGGTGGCCGAGGCGGGCGAGTATGGCCTGTCCGCGAGCTATGCGACTTCTTCGGAAAATGCGGGCTTCAAGCTTTATCTCGACGACAAGGCCGTTACGGACGACGTGATATTCCCGCAGGGTAGCGACTGGGAGACTTATTCCACGTTAGATGCGGGAAAGGTGAACCTCACGGCGGGCGAGCATGTGCTCAGGCTCGAAATCGTTGGCAATTACGTAAACATTGACTGGCTTGATTTTTGTGCGGCGGCTCAGTGCGGAACAGCCGATACCTCGTCGACAGTTGATACTACGACTTCGGTCGCAGCACGCATCATGCGGTTCGGTTCGTCGGGTGTTTCCTGCTACAGCGTGTTCGACATGCAGGGAAAATTTATTGCGCGCTTCATGGGCGAGGGCTCCGAAAATCTGCAGGCGAAGACTGCCTCTCTGGTCAAGCGTCCCGGATCCTACCTGGTCAAGTCGCAAGAGGGCGGACGTATCTTCCGCGTTATAGTCAAGTAGCCTTTACATCGTAAAATTTCTAAATTTCCCGCCATGAAAACGATAGAAGTCGTGGCGGGTATTGTTTGTGATGGCGATCCGCGGTTGGCGGGGACTAGGATGCTCGCTACCCAGCGCGGTTATGGCGACTATAAGGATTACTGGGAATTCCCCGGCGGAAAGATGGAACCCGGCGAGACTCCCGAGCAGGCGCTTGTTCGCGAACTTAGGGAAGAACTGGCCGTCGATGTCCTTGTCGGTGATTTTGTATGCACCGTGGAATACGATTATCCCGCTTTTCACTTGACCATGCACTGCTATCTTTGCACGGTTGCGGGCGGAAAGTCTCCCGAACTGCTGGAACACGAAGCTGCAAGGTGGCTCTCTCCTGCGGAGTTGCATTCTGTGGATTGGCTCCCCGCCGATTTGCTGGTGGTGGAGGCGTTAGAAAAACGTTAAGAAATTCTATATTTTACTCCGAAAAAGCGGAAAAAGGTAAAGTAAAATGGAAGAAAAAAAAGATACTCTCGTTATTGGAAAGCATGAATTTACATCGCGGTTTATCTTGGGGTCTGGCAAGTATTCGCTGAAGCTGATTGAGGCTGCGGTGCGCGATGCGGGTGCACAGATTGTGACACTCGCGGTACGCCGGGCGAACACGAAGGACCATGAAAATATTCTGGACTATATCCCGAAAGGAGTGACCTTGCTCCCCAATACCTCCGGCGCCCGCACCGCCGACGAGGCGGTCCGCATCGCGCGTCTTTCCCGCGAGCTCGGCTGCGGCGATTTCGTGAAGATTGAAATCATGCGCGACACGAAGTACCTCTTGCCGGACAACTACGAGACGGTGAAGGCGACCGAGACGCTTGCGAAGGAAGGCTTCGTGGTGATGCCCTACATGTATCCGGATCTGAACGTGGCGCGCGACCTTGTGAACGCGGGGGCCGCCGCCGTGATGCCGCTTGCTGCCCCGATCGGGAGCAACAAGGGCCTTTCCACTCGTGAGTTTATTCAAATTCTGATTGACGAAATTGAACTTCCGGTTATCGTGGATGCGGGAATCGGGAAACCCTCCGAGGCCTGTGCCGCTATGGAGATGGGTGCCGCCGCGATCATGGCGAATACGGCGCTTGCCACGGCTGGCGATTTGCCCATGATGGCGCAGAGCTTCAAGCTTGCAATCGAGGCGGGTCGCAAGGCCTACCTTGCAGGCCTTGGGCGCGTCCTTACGCGCGGCGCTTCCGCGTCCGACCCGCTCACGGGATTCCTGCGGGACTAGTCCGCTCTGTCGCAGAAAAATTTTTTGCTAAATTAAAGGCGTTAAATTCAAATACAGGAACCGTTATGGAAAACATTACCCAGATTTGGAAAAAGATTCAGTCCCCCGAATTCAACCCGGCAACCGACATGGGCCTGGTCGAACAGGTGAAACAGGTCGCTCTGACCTCCCAGGAGCCCGCCAAGGTGAGCTTCGGTACGTCCGGCTGGCGCGGCGAAATCGGTTCCGAATTTACGCTCCGCAATCTGCAGGTGGTGGGTGCGGCAATCGTCCGCCTCTATAAGGAAGCGACTCCTGAACTTTTCGAAGCTCTCGGCGTGAAGGATTTTGCCGAACTCCAGAAGCGTGGCGTGGTCGTGGGTCATGACAACCGCTTGCTCGGTCACGAATTCTGCGAAGCCGTGGCTGACCAGTTTGCGAAGGCCGGCGTGAAGGTCTACTACGGTGGCGAAATGCCCACACCGGAATTCAGCGCCGCTATTGAGATGCTTGGTGCCGCCTGCTCCATCAACATGACTCCGAGCCACAACCCGAGCCACTACAACGGTATCAAGTTCAACCCGGCTGACGGCGGTCCTGCAGGTCCGGAAATCACGAACGTCATTACCAAGCTTAGCAACGAAATGATGGCCACCTGGAAGTTTGAACCGGTGGGCAAGGTTGACTGGGAAATTATCGACTCCCTCAAGATTTACAAGGAATTCCTCGTGAAGCAGGGAACCATCAAGTTCGACCGCATCAAGGAATTCATCAAGAAGGGCCGTCTGACCCTCGTGTGCGACCACGTGCACGGCTCTACCCGCCGCCGCCCGGCTGCGCTGCTCGACAATCCGGAATGCCTCATCACGCTCCGCAACGAGGATGACTCCCTGTTCGGCGGCATCGCTCCGGAACCGTCCAGCAAGAACCTCGAGAAGGTCCGCAAGGTGCTCGACGAAAGCAAGAGCGAATTCCGCCTCGGTGCAATTTTTGACCCGGATGGCGACCGCATCCGCTTCTACGACGGCACGCGCGAAATTGACATGAACCAGTTCGGTGCCATCGCGTTCCACTACATGGCAACCTGGCGCAAGGAACAGGGCTGCGTCGCGAAGTCCGTCGCGACCTCCAACTTCGTGAACATCATTGCCGAAAAGCTCGGCGTGCCTGTGATGGAAACTCCGGTGGGCTTCAAGAACTTCCGCCCGTGGCTCAGCCGAAATGCGAAGCAGAAGGCTCTCGTCGCATTCGAAGAATCCGACGGTATCTCCGGCCTCAACAACACGCTCGAGAAGGATGCCCAGTTCGGCCTCCTCATCGCTCTTGAAATCATGGCCGTTACCGGCAAGAACCTCGGTGAATACCTCGACGCCCTTTACGAAGAATATGGCCGCTTCTACCCGACCCGTTCGGGCTTCGAAGTCGACAAGTCCCTCGTGGGTGCTCCCTTGAAGGCCAAGGTCGACGCCATCGCCGAAATCGCGAAGCCGGGTGCAAAGGTCTTGGTCGGCAAGAACGAAAAGACCGTGAAGCAGCTCCTCACGCTCGACGGCGTGAAGGTCATCTTCGAAGACGACTCCTGGATGCTCGTGCGTCCGTCGGGTACCGAACCGAAGGTGCGCATCTACACCGAATGCCGTGAACCGGACGAAAAGGACCCGATGTTCGAGGCGGCGAAGGCGCTGTTCTTCAAGAATTAAGTGTTTTATTTGGGGAAAAGGAAAGCATATATGAAAAAAATACTGATATTACTTGTGCTGGCGCTTTCCATGGTGGGCTATGCACAGGAAGGTTCTATAAGGCCTAAGTTCCAGGCCTTCTCCGGTGCGTTGCTCAAGCTCAAGGATTCGGAGAAGGGTTTTTTGAAGTTCTCGCTGAAGGTGGATGTCGCCCCCTGGGCGTTCCAGGCCATCGGTGAGGTTCGAGCTCCCAACGGCGATCCCGAGCTTCTGCGCGAAGCCCTTTTCGAAGGCGAAGTCTATGCGGTTCTTGCCTATATTGACAATTCCCCCGTGGAAGTCAATGGCGAACAGTATAACGTGGGCCTCTTCGACATCATGCTCTACTATGATGAAGAACCGACCACGATCCGTAACCTGAAGTTCAGGCTGTTGCCTCCGGCCGATGACGATTGGTCGAAGGGAATCCTCAACGACGCTCTTGCTTCGGGCTCGCTTCTTGGCCAGATCTGGAAGGGCAAGTACGAAAGGGCTATCACGAAGGCTTCCGCCGATCCGATTGACAAGCGCAAGCTTCAGTCCATGAAGAAGAAAAAGATGGAAGCGGAGGATTCCGAAATGTCTGTTGCCGAGAAGAGGAAACAGCGCATGAAGGATATGGCTGACGACGATCAGCCGAAGAAGAAAAAGAAAAAAATGTCCAACAGGGATGAATGCGACGACCCGAACCTTTCTCCGAGAGAAAAGAAGCGTTGCCGCATGAAGAAAAAGTAAAAGTTTCACTAAATCGAAAACCTGAATTATTCGAGGTAATCTATGTCCGGTCACTCCAAATGGGCCACCACCAAACGCAAGAAAGCCAAGACTGACGTCGCTCGTGCGAAGGCTTGGAACAAGCTTATCAAGGAAATCTCCATTGCTGCTAAGCTCGGCGGCGGAAACCCTGACGCAAACCCGCGCCTGCGTGCGGCAATTCTCAAGTCCAAGAGCCAGAGCTTGCCGACCAAGAACATCGAAAGCGCCATCGCCAAGGGTACGGGTGCAAACTCCGGTACCGAAATGACGGAACCGCTCTACGAAGGACGCGGCCCGGCCGGCATTGCCATCATGGTGCAGTGCCTGACCGACAACAAGGTTCGTACGGTTGCCGAAATCCGCAACATCTTCAACAAGAACAACGGTTCCATGGGTGAATCGGGCTCCGTTTCCTGGGCCTTCACCTACAAGGGCGTGATCATTGTCGACGCAGAAAAGTATCCTGAAGACCAGGTGATGGACCTCGTGCTCGAAGCAGGTGCCGAAGACATGTCCACCGAAGACGGCGTGCATGAAATCTCCACCTCTCCGGAAGCTTTCGACGCCGTTTCCAAGGCTCTCGAAGCCGCCGGAATCGAGATGATGAGCGCTGAAATCACCTACGTCGCGAATGACCCGGTCAAGCTCGGTCACGACGATGCCGTGAAGCTCCTCAAGCTCATCGACAAGTTCGAAGACCACGACGACGTCCAGGATGTTTACCACAACGCCGAAATCGACGAAGCCGATATGGACGCTGCTGAGTAAGCTCTATTCGTTCCAAAAATTGAAAAACCGATTGCCTGGAGCAGTCGGTTTTTTTGTGCTTGAGGAGTGATGCGGCTTATCGCCCGAGAGTCTCGCGGTAGCTGTGCACTGCCGCCTTGTAGGTGCTCACGGCCTTCGCTATTCGGTCGGCGATATCTTCCTGGCCGGCCTTGCTCATCATGTAGGCCTCGTCGTCGAGGTTGCTGATGAATCCGATTTCGAATAGCACTGCGGGCATGAGCGCACCCACGAGCACCATGAACCCGGCACCTCCGACGCCTCCCGCCTGCCTGCGGATTTTTCCGCCGTCCATCGCCTTGAGCATTTCCTCGGTGAACATGTAGCTGTTCTGTTTATACTTTTCGAGACGGGCTTCCAGCTTGAACCATTCGATGGGGGAGAGTTCCTCTTTCGCGTTCTTTTCGCCGTAGAGGGTCGCCACCTTGTTTTCGCGGCGGGCTATCGCCTTGTCTTCTTCGCTTTCGGGGGCACGGAGCACGTACACATGGTAACCCCTGATTTGCTTCTTGCGTTCGGGAGTCGCATCGACGGCGTTGCAGTGGAGGCTGATGAACAGGTCTCCATCCCACTGGTTCGCGAGGTTGGCGCGCTGCCCGAGTTCGATAAACACGTCCTTGTCGCGGGTCATTTTTACGTTGAACCCTTCTTTCGCGAGCGCCTTTTTCAGGAGCTTGCCGATGGCGAGAACGAGGTCCTTCTCCTGCGAATTCTTGCCGAGAGCGCCAGAATCCTTGCCGCCGTGGCCGGGGTCAATTACGATGGTCTTGACTTCTCGGGTGCCCGCGGTCTCGTTCTTCGGCTTGGTTGCAGAAACCGCCTTCTGGTCTGCCTTTGCGGGCGCTGCCGCGGGTTCGGCCTTCGCGGAACTTGCCGAACCGGTCGAAGAGCTCGAATCCTTTGCTGCGGCTGAACTGCTGCTGGCAGGAACTTTCTTGAAAATCTGCTTCGCGTCCTCTTCTGCAATCCACAGGTGCCCGTCTTCGAGGACGGGGCTTGCGGATAAATCGATGGTTCCGCCGTTCACCGAAGCGAAGGGAATGCCGACTGCAAACTTGGCTGTGTCTTCCTCGGTGACGAGGATGAACGATTTCTGGATGGGGAACCAGTGGAAAGAGGCGCCGTTCTGTTTGGCGAAAGCTTCAGCATCGACGGCACTGACGTCGGCGAAGGACATTGCCCAGCCGATTATCAGCAACAGGGCGAAAACTAGCGGTGTGCCTTTGCGGCGCGGTCCATTTCCAGCTTCGCTTCGCGGTTGATTATATCCTGTCGCTTGTCGCGTTGATCCTTGCCTCTGCATATTCCAATTTCGAGTTTTGCCCGTCGGTTCTTAAAGTATAGTTTCAGCGGGACGATGGTGCAACCCTTAAGTTCCTTCGCCTTGCGCATTTTCTGGATTTCGTGCGCGTGGGCGAGGAGCTTGCGCTTGCGGGCGGGGAAGTGGTTGAACCTGTTCGCGAAAAGGTATTCGTCGATGCGGGCGCCAATGAGCCAGAGTTCGTCTTTCTTGTCGTCGACGTCGACCCAGGCTTCACCGATGGTGCACTTGCCGTCGCGGATGGACTTGACCTCGGAGCCGATGAGCATGATGCCCACCTCGAACGTCTCGTCGACGAAATAGAGGTGGCTTGCCTTGCGGTTCATGATGACCGGCGTGCTCTGTTGCTCCTTCTTTGCCATGCGCTAAGCCTTCTTGCCCCAGCCGCTCTTCTTGCCGCTGGCCTTGCTGCTTTCGAGGGCCTTCGATTCCCAGCCGACCTTCTTCTTCTGTACGTGCGGGATGGCCTCGTCGAGAGCCTGTACGAGTTCCTTGCAGCCGTCGCCCGTCATGGCGGACGTCACGATGACCTTCTGGCGGTGTTTCTTGAATTCCTTGATGGCGTTCTCGATTCCGAGATCGTCCTTGTTGAGTGCAATCACGAAGGGCTTTTCGGCGAGCTTCGGGTGGAATGCCTTGAGTTCGCTCTTGAGCACGGTAAACTGCTCGTAGGCGTTCTCGGCAAAACCGTCGATGACGAACAGGAGCGTGTGCGTGCGTTCGATGTGCTTGAGGAACTGGTGCCCGAGGCCCTTGCCCTCGCTGGCGCCTTCCAGCAGGCCGGGAATGTCGGCGACCACGAAACTGTGGCCGTTCGTCTGCACGATGCCGAGCACCGGTTCGAGGGTGGTAAACGGATAGTCGCCGACTTTCGGGCGTCCGCTCGAAATCTTGTTCACGAGGCTCGACTTGCCCGCGTTCGGGAACCCGACCAGGCCCACGTCGGCCATGAGCTTGAGTTCCAGGAAAAGTTCGCGCTTTTCGCCCTTTTCGCCGGGTGTGCACTTGCGGGGTGCCTGCACCTTCGGGGTCGCGAAATGCTGGTTGCCCATCCCGCCCTTGCCGCCGCGCGCCGCAATCCATTTCTGGCCCGGCTGCGTGAGGTCTGCGAGGATGCGACCTTCGGAATCCTTCACGATGGTACCACGCGGGACATCGACGATGAGGTCTTCGGCGCTACGCCCGGTGCAGCGCTTCGCTCCACCCGGCTGGCCGCCCAGCGCCTTGTACACGCGTGCGTTGCCCATGTCGAGGAGCGTGGAATACTGCTCGTTCACCTGCAGAATCACGTGACCGCCGCGACCGCCGTCGCCGCCGTCAGGGCCTCCGAGGGGAACAAACTTTTCGCGGTGGAAGCTCACGATGCCGTCACCGCCCTTGCCGGAGCGCACTTCAATGGTTTTTTCGTCTAGGAACATAGGCCAAATGTAGAAATTTTAGAGGCTTTCGTGCTTGCTCATGCAGTGCAGGCTTCCACCTTCCTCGATGACGGTGCGGCAGTCGAGTCCGATGACGAACCGGTCAGGATAAACGCTCTCGAAATATTTCTGGGCGACGGAATCGTTCTTGCATTTGTATTTGGGGTAAATTAGTCCGCCGTTCACAAAAATAAAGTTCATGTAGCTTGCCGGGAGAATCTGTCCGTCGCTTAGCTTTCGCTGCGGCGGGAGCGCAAGCGTGTCCACCTTCGATTTTTTTCCGTAATAGGCGCCGAGCCAGGTTTCTAGGAGGTATTTAGCCTCAGCAAGGATGGGGGCGTTCGGTCCCTTGCGGCTTGTATCCCATGACATGACGATGCGGTCCTTGGCGACGAATCTGGCTACGTTGTCGATATGTCCGTCCGTGTGGTCGCCGTTGAGACCGCGGGGAAGGATGAGCAGACTCTTGAGGCCGAGCATCTGGCATATCGCCTTGATGATCTTTGTCAGGTCTTCCGGCTTGTTGCGGTTCTTGCCTACAAGGCAGTCCAGTGTCGTGATTCCGAGACCATCCCCGTTTACTTCAATGGCACCCCCTTCGAAAATATAGGGAATGCTTTTGCCCTTGGCATATTTGAATGCTTTTGCAATTCTGGCGGGAATCTGGTTGTCGTTTTTCCAGGGCGGGAATTTTGCGCCCCACGCATTGAATACGGATTCAGAGACGGCTGTCTTGTTTCCCTTTTTTACGAAGAACGGACCATAGTCACGAATCCAGATATCATCGGTCTTGAGCGGAATGAACGTGGCCGGAAAAGGACGGTCGGCTACAGCGAATTTTTCTTCGGCTGTAAGGAAATCCAGTTTCGGGAGCAGCACGTTGACAGGCTGGAACTCGCTAATGGTACGGATGAGGTCGATGTAGAACTTGCGAATCTTGATTCCGCGTTCTCCGTGCCAGTTCTGCTTGTTGTGCGGGAAGGCTAGCCATGTAGCCTTTTGGTTTTCCCATTCGGCGGGATAGCGAATTTTCGTTGTCATTATTCACCCCAGATTTTGAGGATGTCCTTGTAAAGGTCGATGCGGCGGTCGCGGAAATGCGGCCACCAGCGGCGATTCTCTTCGGTTTCGGCGAGGTCGATTTCTACGGTAGAGACACCGAGAAAATCGGGCGCGCATTTTTCCAAAATGTAGCCGTCGGGTGCGGCGGCAAAGCTCGTGCCCCAGAAGGTAAGGTGTCCTTCGGTACCGATGCGGTTAGCCGCCACCACGAACGTGCGGTTTGCGATGGCGTGCCCGCGCATGACGGTTGTCCAGCTGTCTTGCTGGCGCGGGTAGATTTCCTTGGGCTCAGAATCCATCCAGCCAATGGCCGTGGGGTAGATGAGCACGTCTGCGCCCTTGAGACTCATGATGCGGGCGGCTTCCGGGAACCACTGGTCCCAGCAAATGAGCACGCCGAGGGTGCCTGCGGATGTCTTGATAGGCTCGAAACCCGTGTCACCCGGGATGAAGTAGTATTTTTCGTAGAAGGCGGGATCGTCGGGAATGTGGCTCTTGCGGTAGAGGCCTGCAATGCTGCCGTCGCGCTCGAACACGAAGGCGGAATTGTGGTAGATGCCGCGGGCGCGTTTCTCGAAGAAGGGGAACACCACCACGGCGTTCAGTTCTTTGGCGATGCCCTGCCACTGCGCTACCAGCGGGTGGTCCTTTTCAATCGCAAGGTCAAAGAAGTCCGCGTTTTCCTCGAAGGGGAAATAGGGCGTATGGAAAAGTTCCGGCAGAACCACCAGGTCGTAGCCCTTGCCCTTGAGGGCGCGGGCCTGTTCCACGTACCAGGCGTTGTTGCTGTCGAAATCGCCTGTCCACTTGCCTTGCAAAGTTGCGACTTTAATCTTGCTCATAAGTCATCCCCGCGATTCTTGTTGTCATTCCGCGTTTTTGTCATCCTCGCGCAGGCGAGGATCTAATTACTTTTCGAAATATTCCTTCGCCTTCTTCACGACGTCTTCGACCTTGACCATGGAGAATTCCTTCTCGTTGCGGAACTTCCATTCGACTTCACCGTTGGCAAGTCCCTTCTTGCCGATGGCGATGCGCACCGGAGAGCCCCACAGGTCGGCGTCCTTGAATTTGACGCCCGGACGTTCGTCGCGGTCGTCCACGAGCACGTCGATGCCGGCGGCTTCGAGTTCCTTTTCGAACTTTTCGGCGAGTTCCACGAGTTCGGCTTCCTTGCCGATGGGGACGATTTCCACCTGGAACGGAGCGATGGACTTGGGCCAAATCGGTCCGAAGTCATCGTGGCTGTTTTCCACGACGGATGCCATCAGGCGGCCCACGCCAATGCCGTAGCAGCCCATGATGGCCGGAGCGGTCGTCTTTTCGGCCGTGAGGAACTTCGCACCCATGGATTCGGAGAACTTGGTGCCGAGCTTGAAGATGTTGCCCATTTCGATACCGCGAGTTTCGGTGAGGAGTTCGCCGCAGCAGGGGCACTTGCAGACTTCGCTCGCTTCGGCAATGTCCGCCACTTCGAACTTCGGGAAGTCGCGCTTCGGGTTGCAATGCTTGAAGTGGAAGCCTTCTTCGTTGGCGCCGGTCACGAGGTCGAAGGAATCTGCAATCGCTTCGTCCACGATGATGCGGGTGTCGTGAGAATTGATCGGGGAAGCAAAGCCCGGAACCATGCCGCAGGCCTTGATGAGGCTGTCTTCGGCAGGGTAAAGTTCCTTCGCCTTCAGTAGGTTGTGGAGCTTGATTTCGGAAACGTCGAGGTTGCCCGGGACAACGACCGTGATGAGCTTGCCTTCGAAGTCGAAGAACACGCACTTGGCAGTTGATTCGGCAGGCACGTTCAGGAACTTGGTGAGATCTTCGATGCTTGCGCAGTGCGGAGTTTCGACCTTTTCGAGAGCTGCATTTTCGTCGCCCTTGAACGGCAC
>NZ_DFLC01000005.1:75012-80852 GCF_002374005.1 Fibrobacter sp. UBA3629
GCCTGGTAGCCGCACTTCTTACAAAGAATCAAGTAATCTTCGCCGTTCGGAGTATCCAGCATGAATTCGTGAGCGACCTTACCGCCCATGATGCCGGTATCGCTCTGCACCACCACCGGTTCAATGCCCACGCGACGGTAGATGCGCAGGTAGGCGTCGTATTCTTCCTGGTAGTGACGGTCCAGGTCTTCCTGACTGGTGTGGAAGCTGTATGCATCCTTCATCAGGAATTCGCGGACGCGGATAAGGCCGCCGCGGGCGCGGGCTTCGTCGCGGTACTTGGTCTTGAACTGGTAGAGCATCACCGGCAGCTGCTTGTAGCTGTTGAGCACGTAGCGTACGAGGTCGGTCATGGCCTCTTCGTGAGTCATGGCAAGCACCATGTTGTGGTTGTTGCGATCCTTGAAGCGCAGCAGTTCTTCGCCGATGGCCTGGTAACGGCCAGATTCGCTCCAGAGTTCAGCGGTCTGCACCACCGGCAGGTCCACTTCGATACCGCCAATCTTGTTCATTTCTTCGCGGATGATGTTCACGATCTTCTGGATTACGCGGAAACCCATCGGCATCATGGAGTAGATACCGGTAGAGACGGGCTTGATGTAACCGCCGCGCATGAGGAAGATGTGGGAGGGCATGGTGGCATCGCTGGGCGTTTCGCGGAGCGTCACATAGAAGTACTTCGAGAGTTTCATTTTTTGTCCTTTTTGGCGGGCCTGCCGCCGTATAATTTCGGAGGGGAAAGATAGAAAAATGAAACGTGGTCGTCCGATTTCTTCCAATGTCAAGAAAAGATGATTGAAAAGGAGGGCGGAATGGGTGCAAGAATGTTTGTAAACTGAATTTTACATCAAAAAGCGCTTTTTATCGCCAAAAAGCACCATTTCGTCTTTTTTTTCAAAAAATTTGCAGAATTTGGTATTTTTTTGCGAAAATAGCATATATATTACTATCGAAATTTTCTGGATTAGGGCTAGCAGGGCCGTTTTTTGTCGTGTAATCCCAATCCGGAGCGTAATTTGGAGATATATATGGCAGAAGACTTGCAATACCTTATGGAACGCATCCAGAAAGATGCTGTCGATAAAGCAGAAAACGAGGCGGCGGCTATCATTGCCAAGGCCAAGGAAAAGGCGGCCGATATCGTGAAGGCTGCCGAGGCCGAAGCGTCCGCCCGTCTGGAAAAGGCCGACAAGGACGCCGAAGCGTTCACGGAACGTAGCGAACGCACCCTTGAACAGTCCGCCCGCGACCTTTTGCTTTCGGTAGGCAAGAATCTCGAAAAGATGATTATGGACCTGTTGAACCTCGAGGTGGAAAAGTCCTTGGACGAATCCACCGTCAAGAGCATGCTTCTCACGGTAGCCAAGTCCTATACCTCCGACATCGAGGTGGATTTCTCCGACGCCGATGCCCGTAAGCTCAGCTCCTTTGTGATGGGCGAGTTCAAGAAGCAGCTTTCCGCCGGCGTGAAGGTCGAAAGCGACAAGGGTGTCAAGTTCGGCTTCCGCATCAAGCTCGATGGCGGCAAGGTCACCCACGAATTTACAGAAGCTGCAATGGCCGACGCTCTTTCGGCCCTGCTCCGTCCGCAACTTGCCAGAGTGGTAAACGCTGCCGCACAGGCGAAGTAACGCGGGTACTTGATGAGCAGTCCTTCTTACTTGATGGCATCTCTTCCGATGATTGAGTTCGGCGATCCGGCCCCGCTCAGTATGGAAGATTTTCGCCACCGCTGCATCGGCGTGCTGTCCGAGTCGGAAATTGCGGCTCTGGACGCGCTTTTAGATGACGGTGAATGCGAAGAGTGCGACGACGAGTTCGTGCGCGCCTACAAGGCCCACGAAATCCAGATGAAGAACGTTTCGGGCAGGCTCCGTGCAAGTGCATGGGGGCCCGATATCCGTTTTACGGAAAAGTCCTTCCCGGGTTACGATGTCGCCTTTGCCAAGATGATTCAAGATGCGTTTGCCAAGTCGAATCCTATGGAAAAAGAGCAGGATATCGACAAGGCCCGTTTCTGGCTTGTGGACTCGCTTGCAGGTGTGGGCGAGGGTACCGTCAAGCATGTTTACGCTTATGCGATCAAACTGAAGATTTGTGAACGTTGGGCGCGCCTCTCCGAACAAGCGGGCGACGCTGCCGTGTTGAATGTTATTAATGCAAACGATCCTGCATACGCCTCTGCGGCGGCACAGGAATGACCGGAGGTCCATTTTCAATGGCTAGTATCGGAAAAATCATCGGCGTCAACGGTAACCTGATTCGCGTCAAGTTCGAAAGCGCCGTGTCCCAGAACGAAGTGGCGTATGCCAAGCTTACTCAGAAAAACAAGGACGGCAAGTCCGAAGTCATCCCCCTCAAGAGCGAAGTCATCCGTATCCGCGGTGACTACGCCGAACTCCAGGTGTTCGAAGACACCACGGGTTTAAAGACGGGTGACGAGGTGGAATTCACCGGCGAACTTTTGTCCGTAGAACTTGGCCCCGGCCTCTTGACCCAGGTCTTTGACGGTCTGCAGAACCCGCTCCCGAAGCTTGCCGAAGAATGCGGCTTCTTCCTGCAGCGCGGTAAGTATTTGAAGGCGCTCCCGCGCGACAAGAAGTGGGCGTTTACCCCGGTCGCGAAGGCGGGCGATGTGGTGGTCGCGGGCGATACGCTCGGCACCGTGCCCGAAGGCGTGTTCACGCACCGCATCATGGTGCCGTTCCGCCTGCTGGGCAAGTGGACCGTGGAATCGGTCTCTGCCGCTGGTGAATTCACTGTAGAAACTGTTGTTGCAAAGCTCAAGAACGCTCACGGCGAAACCCAGGACGTGACGATGGTGCAGACCTGGCCGGTGAAGATGCCAATCAAGGCCTACGAAGAACGCCTGCGCCCGAGCAAGCCTTTGACCATGCAGCAGCGCATTATCGATACGTTCTTCCCCGTGATGCAGGGCGGTACGTTCTGTACGCCGGGCCCGTTCGGTGCCGGCAAGACGGTGCTCCAGCAGCTCATGAGCCGTTACGCCGACGTGGATATCGTGATCTTGGCCGCTTGCGGTGAACGTGCAGGTGAAGTGGTGGAAACCCTCCGCGAATTCCCTGAACTGATTGACCCGCGTACCGGCAAGTCCCTGATGGAACGTACGCTGATTATTTGTAACACGTCTTCGATGCCGGTGGCTGCTCGTGAAGCTTCCGTGTACACGGGCGTGACTCTCGCCGAATACTACCGCCAGATGGGCCTGAACGTGCTCCTCTTGGCTGACTCCACTTCCCGTTGGGCACAGGCTCTGCGTGAAATGAGCGGCCGTCTGGAAGAAATTCCGGGCGAAGAAGCCTTCCCGGCCTACCTCGAATCCGTGATTGCCGCCTTCTATGAACGCGGTGGTGTGGTTCGCCTGAAGGACGGTTCTACCGGTTCCGTGACGATTTGCGGTTCCGTGTCGCCTGCAGGTGGTAACTTCGAAGAACCGGTGACCCAGGCAACCCTGAAGGTGGTGGGCGCATTCCTCGGCCTTAGCCGTGAACGTTCCGACCAGCGCCGCTTCCCGGCAATCCACCCGCTGGATTCCTGGTCCAAGTACGAAGGCATTATCGACAGCAAGAAGGTTGCCGAAGCCCGTCACATCCTCGCAAGCGGCGTGGACGTGAACAACATGATGAAGGTGGTGGGCGAAGAAGGTACCTCTATCGATGACTTCGTGATTTACCTGAAGTCCGAATACCTGGACTCCGTTTACCTGCAGCAGGACGCCTATAACGAAATCGACGCCGCCTGCTCCGCCGAACGCCAGAAGTACGTGTTCGACAAGGTTTACACTATCCTCAAGACCCCGATGAAGTTCAGCGAGAAGGACGTCGCCCGTACGTTCTTCCTCAAGCTCACTCAATCGACGAAGGACTGGAACCGCGTCAAGTTCGATTCCCAGGAATTCAAGGACCTTGAACAAAGTATTTTCGCTTCCGTGAAGGAGGTTTCCGCTAATGCATAATGTGGCATACCATCGTATTGAACGCATCGCCGGTTCCGTGATTACGCTCCGCGCCGAAGGTGTAGCAAACCAGGAACTTGCCCAGGTGACAAGCTCGTTCGGAACATCCCTTGCCCGCGTGATCCGTATTGACGGCGACATGGTGGACTTGCAGGTGTTCGCAGGTGCCCGCGGTATTTCCACCGACTCCGAAGTGCGCTTCCTCGGCGAACCGATGAAGGTCCCGTACAGCGAAGCTTTGCTTGGCCGCGTGTTTAACGGTGCCGGTAAGCCCCGCGACAACGGCCCCGAAGTGGACGGCGAACGCATTACTATCGGCGGCCCCTCTGTGAACCCTGCCAAGCGTATCATCCCGAAGACGATGGTGCGTACGGGTATCCCGATGATCGACGTGTTCAACACGCTCGTGGTTTCGCAGAAGCTCCCGATTTTCTCCATTGCCGGTGAACCTTACAACGAACTTTTGGCCCGCATCGCCTTGCAGGCCGAAGTGGACGTGATTGTTCTCGGCGGCATGGGCCTGAAGCACGACGACTACCTGTACCTGAAGGACTTCCTCGAAAAGAACGGTGCCCTTAGCCGTACGGTGATGTTCATGCACACCGCCTCTGACCCGATCGTGGAATGCTTGCTCGTGCCGGATGCATCGCTTGCCGTGGCTGAAAAGTTCGCCACCGAAGGCAAGAACGTGCTCGTGCTCCTTACCGACATGACGAACTTTGCCGACGCCATGAAGGAAATCGCCATTACGATGGAACAGATTCCGTCGAACCGTGGTTATCCTGGCGACCTTTACTCTCAGCTTGCCAGCCGTTACGAAAAGGCTGTGGACTTCGAAGGTTCTGGCTCCATCACTATTCTGGCTGTGACGACCATGCCTGGTGACGACGTGACCCACCCGGTTCCGGACAACACCGGTTACATTACCGAAGGTCAGTTCTACCTGCGTAAGGGCCGCATCGAACCGTTCGGTTCTCTGTCTCGTTTGAAACAGCAGGTGAACGGCAAGACCCGTAGCGACCACCGTACCATCATGAACACCATGATCCAGCTGTACGCAAGCTACAAGGAAACTTTGGAAAAGCAGTCCATGGGCTTCAACATGAGTAACTGGGACCAGAAACTGTTGAAGTATGGCCAGCGTTTCGAAAGCGAAATGATGGACCTTTCCGTCAACATTCCGCTCGAAAAGGCTCTGGACCTTGGCTGGGAAATCCTTGCCGACTGTTTCGCACCCGAAGAAACGGGTATTCCGACCAAGATGATCAACGAATATTGGCCCAAGAAGGGGTAATATGGCGAAGGTCAAGTTAACTAAAAACGCCCTCAAGGCGGAACGCGACGCATTGAAGCGCTTCCAGCGCTATCTGCCGACGTTGCTGTTGAAAAAGCAGCAGCTGCAGATGGAAATGCGCACGCTCCAGGAGAGGGTGATGGCTAAGCGAGAAGAGGAGGACAAGCTCCGCAAGAGCATGGCTTCCTGGATTTCGCTGTTTGCCGAACCCATCGAATGGTCAAAGTACCTGTCGGTGAAGGAAGTGCGCCAGGGCGAAGGCAACATCGCCGGCGTGAAGATTCCGACATACGACGGGGTAGACTTTAATATCGCCATTCCGGATTTCTTCACCACGCCCGTGTGGCTGGACGACGGTATCAGAAGCCTTCAGGGCCTGATTTCGCTGCGTCTGGAACGTCGCGTGCTCGAGCGTCAGTACGAGCTCCTCTCCAAGGAACTGCGTACCACGAGCCAGCGCGTGAACCTGTTCGAAAAGGTGAAGATTCCCGAGGCGAAGGAAAATATCCGCGTCATCAACATCTTCCTGGGCGACCAGCAGACCAGTGGCGTTGCCCGCAGCAAGCTTGC
>NZ_DFLC01000005.1:80917-82618 GCF_002374005.1 Fibrobacter sp. UBA3629
AAGGGTAAGGCTACCGCCCGTACCGCTGCCCAGGATGCACTCGCGAAGGAGGCCGCCGCATGATTACTCCTATGAAGAAAGTGACGGTGCTGACGGTTGCAGGTGCGGTTGAAGAGACGCTCCAGGCGCTCCGTACGCTTGAAATTTTGCACCTCACGCCTTTGCAGGCGGCTGCAGGCGCTAAGCTGAACAAGGCCCGCGGCGAAATGAACCGCGTGCAGAAGGCCTTGGAAGTGGTGCCCGAGAAAGCCCCGAAGGGTGTGACTCCCGTGAAGGAAGCCGCTCCGGCCGCAAGCCTTATCGATGAAATCCAGAACCTGGTTGCCGAAAGCAAGCAGGCGGAAATTGACAAGGAACAGGCCGAAGAGGAACTCACTAAACTTTCCATGTTCAAGAACCTGAACCCCGCAACGGCTGCAGCCTTGCAGGCGAAGGGTATCTATGTCAAACTGTACCAGCTCCATGACGGTAAAATCCCGTTCGAACTCGATGGCGAAGGTGTTATCGAGGAATTCGGCCAGGATGAAAACGGCAAGTACGTGGCTGTCGTGAGCAGGGGAGAAGCCCCTGTCGCCGTGAAGGGTAACTTCACCGAACTCTCGATGCCGCCCAAATCCCTTGCCGAATACCGCGAAATGGAAGCGAAAGCCAAGGAAACGCTTGCCCGCGTCGAGAAACGCCTGGGTGAACTTTCGGGTGCGCGCGAATCTATCGAAGACAAGCTCCTCGAAGTGGGTGACGACTACCGCATGGTCGAAGCCGAAGCCTCGATGGTGGGCGACAAGAACGTCGCCGCCGTGCAGGGCTTCTGCCCCGCACCTCGCGTGGGCGAACTCGAGAAGGCCGCCCGCGAGCACGGCTGGGGCCTCCTGGTGGACGACCCCGCCGAAGACGACGATATCCCGACGCTGTTGACCTATAGCAAGCTCAGCCGTCCCATGCAGTTCCTGTACGACATCATCGGCATTTCGCCGGGGTACAAGGAAGTGGACGTGTCGGCCGTGTTCCTTTGCTTCTTCAGTATCTTCTTTGCGATGATTGTGGGCGACTCGGCTTACGGCCTGTTGTTCCTCGGTCTGGCTCTCTTTGCCCGCAAGAAAATGCCGAAGGCGAACCCTGCTGGTTTCCACTTTATCTACCTCATGAGCATCGCCACCATCGTGTGGGGTGTCATCAACGCAAGCTTCCTCGGTCTTTCTCCGGCGCTTGCGGGGTGGACGTATTACCTGGACATCACCAACTACGGCTGGTTGCCTGAACCGCTGAAGAACGCGATGCTCTGGATCCGCACTAGCGCACCGACTGACCCTGCGAAGTTTGAAGCCTACAAGGCCTTCGCCCAGTCGATTACGCTGCTGCCCGATAGCTTCG
The DNA here is from genome assembly GCF_002374005.1 of Fibrobacter sp. UBA3629. Taxonomy (NCBI): domain Bacteria; kingdom Pseudomonadati; phylum Fibrobacterota; class Fibrobacteria; order Fibrobacterales; family Fibrobacteraceae; genus Fibrobacter; species Fibrobacter sp. UBA3629. The sequence continues at coordinate 82,289 of NZ_DFLC01000005.1, forward strand.
TGCCGAAGACGGCGGGTGCATCCCAGATGCAGCATATCCAGCTGTTCTGCTTCTGCATCGCCGTGGTCCACTTGAGTATCGCTCACGTGTGGAACGTCTGCGTGCGCATCAAGCGCAAGGACTCCACGTTCATGGCGCAGGTGGGCTGGCTTATCGGCTGCTGGGTGATGTTCTTCCTTGCGTGCCAGATGGTGCTCGGTATCGACATGCCGAAGTTCGTCATCCCGATGTTCATCGTGGAAGCCGTTCTCCTGGTGCTCTTTACCGTTCCGCCGAAGCGCCTCAAACAGGACTTCATCAGCATTCCGATGCTCGTGCTCGACGTGGTGA
>NZ_DFLC01000014.1:0-74711 GCF_002374005.1 Fibrobacter sp. UBA3629
TGCGGTCGATCAGAAGGTCGAATTGCGCGCCGTCTTTCCCCGTATATGTCCAACTGCATGGGGCACTTTCTATTCCAGAGATTCCGAGTGCATTCAGAATTTGCGGATAATGCTGAAGAGAGGGGGTGATGGAAGACTTGGCCTGGACCCTATCCCCTATCGCTTCGCTCCAGGGTCCAGGGTGACAACAGGCCAAGGCTGCAATCAGGGGGAGGCTTCCCCCACCTATGCCTTCAAAGCATATCTTTTATGCGAAATAAGTATTTGGGTTTGTTGCGGGATTTGGTTATTTTTAGGGCATGAGGTGGTTCAGTTTCTTGTTCGTTTTCCTGTTCATGGCGTGTTCGAGCGATGCCGCGTCGCAGGCGGTGCCGAAGGTTTCGGACAAAGGAGGTTCAATCGTGCAGAATGGCAAAGGGGCGGCCCCAACGGTCAAGTTGAATTCGGGTTTCGATATGCCGGTTCTCGGGCTTGGCACTTGGACTTTGCGCGGCAAGGTGGCTGAAGATGCGGTCTATGTCGCCATCAAGAACGGGTATCGATTGATTGATTGATACGGCAAAATATTACGACAACGAAGAAGCCGTGGGTAGGGGGATTCGTCGGGCGATTGACGACGGGCTCGTGAAGCGCGAAGATTTGTTCGTGACGTCGAAACTGGTGCCGTGGAGCAACTCCTTGGACGAGGACATCGACGACTCACTCGAAAAGCTGGGGCTCGAATATATTGATTTGATGCTGTTGCACCAGCACGGGAGCGACGCCGAGGACAAGGCGGTTTACAAGGCTATGGAACGTGCTGTGAAGGCGAAGAAAATCCGTTCCATCGGCATTTCGAACTACTACACCGAAAAGACGGCGAAGCGCTTTTTTGCTGATTTCGAAATCAAGCCTGCCGTGGTGCAAAACGAGAACCATGTGTTCTACCAGAACACGGATTTCAAGGATTACGCAAAACGCTTCGGCGCTGTGGTGGAATCTTATTACCCGCTGGGCGGGCGCGGCCACACCGAAGACGTCTTGGGGAACAAGGTTGTCGCAAAGATAGCGAAGGCTCACGGGAAATCGGCCGCACAGGTGGTGTTGCGCTGGCATGTGCAATCGGGCTACATTGCCATTCCGGGCTCCAAGAACCCTGACCACATCGCAGAAAACATATCGATTTTCGACTTCGAGTTGACAGACGACGAAATGAAGCAAATCGCCGCCCTCAATACGGGACACCGCTACGAGAACTGGTGAAAATAGCCAAAATTTTAGTCAAAATGGATAAAAAAGTACATTTTTTATCCAATACAGTGCATTTATTGAATAAAAAAAGCTATTTTTATGGGTAAAGGACGGTTCATCCTATGAAGATAGCCATACAAAACCAGCGCAAGGAGCGGGACAGACTTCTCGGTCTGCCGTATATCCCCCGTCAAACCATATACAACTTTGACGAATTGCTGAAAAGTCCGAACATCAAGCTTTTGACGGGGCCGAGGCGTGTCGGAAAATCCACCCAGGCCCTTTTGATGTTGCGGGGCAAAAACTTCGCCTACCTGAATTTTGACGACAACGAACTATTGAACAAGTGGGACGAACAGCAGGCCGAGATGTTGCTTGGCGAAATTTATCCGAATTACGAGTACCTGCTGCTGGACGAAGTGCAGAACATTGACGGTTGGGACGTCTGGGTTAATAAACTTTATCGACGTGGTGTAAATTTGGTCATAACCGGCAGTAACGCCAAAATGCTTTCTGGAGAAATGGCAACCGTACTAACTGGCCGCTACCTTGAAATCAACATGCTGCCATTTAGCCTTGCCGAAGCATCGCAGTTTGCAGACCGCTTGGGTAATGCAGAAAAAATACAAGACGACTTCTTGAAAAACGGCGGTTATCCAGAGACTTTTACTCAAAGGTCTATTACCCAAAGTTATTTACAGATCCTTTTCGATTCCATTCTGTACAAGGATATTGTCAGAAGACATAAGATCAGAAACGCAACTGACTTGAACAATGTAGCCATGTTTCTTTTGTCCAATTTCACGGGAACATTTAGCTACAATGACGTGGCAGATGACCTTGGGCTCTCTAGCGTCAGCACAACAAAAAAGTTCATGGATTATTTGCACGAGCCGTTTCTGTTTTATTATCTGGACAGGTATAACAACAAACTAAAGTTGATGAAAAAAGCGCCTCGCAAGGTGTATGTGGTTGACAATGGTTTTGTTGCGTCGAAGGCTTTTAATTTGAGCGATAATCTCGGAAAACTGCTGGAAAACCAGGTCTTTGTGGAGTTGCTCCATCGCGGGTATGACACCGAAAAGACTTTGTTCTATTACCATTCCCGAAACGACAAGGAAACCGACTTTGTACTTCGTGAAGGCAACAAGGTCAAGGAACTTATCCAGGTTTGCTACGACATGTCCAAAGAAAAGACTATAAAGCGGGAAGTAGACAGCATCGTCGAATGTGCGGGAGAACTAGGCTGCGACAACCTGACTATTGTGACATGGAACGAGGAAAGGACTATCGAAAAAAAAGGCTACACCATCAAAGTTGTGCCTGTGGGTAAGTTTTAAACGTCCACTATTCACTTGGCGCATAGCGGATTTATTATATTCTCCCCAAAAGGGGCTTTTTATGTTTGTCGAGACCTACATTTTGCGATTGCTGGCCGGGTTCCTGGAATACGGGACGCTTTCGGCCGTTGCGGACAAACTCTACACTTCGCAGCCGGCGGTGAGCCGCGCGTTCAAGAAGTTGGAAGACGAAATCGGTGCTCCGCTCTTTGAGCGCAAAAAGAACCGCATCGAGCTGAACGAGAAGGGACGCACGGTCGCCGAATATGCGAAGCGCATCATGGATTTGCAAGGCGAGATGATGGAAAAGGTGAGCCCGCAGGGAGCGGGCACGCGCACGTTCTCCATCGCGTCGGTGGCCATCCTCCCCGCCATGCGGATGGTGCAGGAACTGCAGGAGAAATACCCCGGCGCGCAGGTCACCTACGAGATTATCGACAATGAGGCGGGCGTGCTGAAGGCGCTGAACGAAGGCACGGCGGATATCGGCATCACGCTTAAGGCCCCCCGTGCAAAGAAGTACCGTGCCGAAAAATATATGCAGGAGCGGCTCTCGATTGCGCTCCCGAAAAAGCACCCGCTTGCCAAGCGCAAGTCCATCCGGCTCCGGGAACTCAAGGGCGAAACCATCATCCAGCGCAGCAACGTAGGGTTCTGGGAGCAGGTCAAGCGCAAGAAGATTCCCGACGCCACCTTCATCAAGCACGACAGCACAAAGGGCATTTCAAAGCTCATCGAACAGTCTTCGCTGTTGACGTTCGTTTCGGACCAGAAGTTCGATTACGACATTCCCAAGAGCCGCAAGATTGTGCCGCTCGCCGACCGCGAAATGAACGTGGAATTTTTCAAAGTGACGCTGGCGTAGAATCTATTTCCCGCTGGTCGCCTTATCGCCAAACAGTGCGCGGGCATTGCCATCAAGAATCATATCGTAATAGGGCGCAAGGTCAGCCTCTTTTTTCAGATACGCCTTGAGCCGTTCGATGCTCGCGGTAAGCACCTTGGGCGCCACGTAGGGGTAATCGGAGCCGTAAAGCAGGTGGTCGGGCGTGGTGATGGTAAGCATCATGCGGATGGTCTCTGCGGAGTGTGCTCCGGCAAGGTCGTAATAGAGCGAGGCCAGGTTCTTTTCCCAGTCGATATTCCCGATGAGCTTGTTCTGCTGCATCACGGGAATCAGCGACTTCATGCGGGGCAACGCGAGCGGGAGATACGCGCCGCAATGGGGCACCACCACTTTCACGTTTGGGTAGCGAGCCAGCACGTTCCTAGAAATCATGTTGGTGACAGCTCGGGTCGTTTCGGAAAGGTACTCCTGCATGGCAAGCGGGGTCTGCTTCATTACGTCCTTGTTGACGGGCTCCGGCCTGTGAGGGTGCAAAATCACGACGGCGTGCTTTTTATTCAGGTAGTCAAACAGGGCGTCCAGTTCGGGCGCGCCCAGGTACTGCCCCTTTACGTTGGTCGCAAGCTTGATGCAGTCGGCCTTGAGCGTATCGAGGGCGTAAGCCGCTTCGGCGATGGACTTTTTCACGTCGGGCAGCGGGAGTGCCGCGCAGTACATGAATCGACCGGGGTGTTGCTTTTTCAGGGATGAGCCGACCTCGTTCACCTTGCGGATGATTGAGGCGCTTTCGTTCGCGTCGCCGAAATAGGGCTGCGGGGCAGCGAGCGTCAAAACAGAGGTTTGCACCTGAGCTTCGTCCATCCATTTCAGGTGGGCGCTCACGTCCCATTTGGGGAGCGGAAAACCTTCGTCCAACTGCGCGTTATGCTTTTGCAAATTGGCCAAATAATCCGCAGGAATCACATGGGAATGGACGTCGATGGCACCGCCGGCAAAGGCAGCCGCGGCCAGGGATGCGGTCAAAACAATGCTTGCAGTTAAGTAATTCTTAAAATTCATGGCAATCCCGATGATGGTCGACTATGGGTTACGGGCGCAGAACGTCTTCCAGCCATTCTTCGATTTCCTCGCGGCTGGTGCCGATGGCGAAGCGCTTGCTTTCGAGCCATGTGGAATTGGGCGTAAGTTCCTGCAGCAGCTTGGCGCTTTGGCCCAGCGGGCTTGAAGCCGACGTGCAGAAAGTGAGCAGGGTCTTGCCGGAAAAGTCGTAGCCTTCGAGGAACGTGCTTATGATGCGGGGTGCAATCCCGTGCCATATCGGGTGCGCGATGATGACGGTATCGTATTCGTCCATGTTCTCGACAGCGGTTGCGATTTCGGGGCGGGCGGATTCGTCTTTCTGTTCGCGGTCGGCGCGGCAGTCCGTATAATAGGCGATGTCTTCGTCGGTGTAGGGGATTTTCGCGGTGATTTCGAATAATGTTGCGCTTAGGTATTCCGCAGCGTATTCGGCCAGTGGCTTGGTGTTGCCCGTTCTCGAGAAGTAGGCCACGAGTGTTTTGCCACGGGACTTACTCGCCGGAGTGACCTCACCTGTCGGCGAAGACGAACTGTCGTCGGAACACGCAGCAAGGAGGCTCAAAAACAGAGCCAGGAGCAAGGTCGAAAACAACGCGGGCGATTTCATAGGGCTACTTCCTGATGAACTTTTCGTCGGTCTTGGGCATGGTGTTGTCGGGCGTGTAGCGCTCGACCGTCATTTTCAAGTCGTACTTGTCGCGGAGTTTCGCAATCGTCTTCATCATGGGCGAAGCGTGGTGCACGTCGATGGCTGCCTGGCTTTCCCACGCGTCAATCAGCAAGATAGTCTCGGGATCGTCCAGCGACTGGAAATATTCGTAGCGGATGTTGCCCTTCTCGGCACGGATTTTCGCCACCGTCCCGCTAGAGACCATCTCTTCGGCGAACTTCTTTGCCGCCCCGTTCTTACCCGTATAGCGCAGGTTTACCGTAATGTTGCTCATGGCACTCTCCGCAAACACGCTCGCAGCGAGCGCAAGGATTGAAAATAGCGTTAAAAACTTGAGTTTCACTTTGCCACTCCGAAATGTTTCGCATATAATATAAATTTTTTCGGAACATGCACAAAATGCTTAATTTTCATGCTCAGTATGCGTGAGACGCATAGTGAACGAGCTTTTGGGGAGGGGTCGTCTTCGGTTACAGAGGCAGGTCCTTGCCCATGCCGAGCTTGAGTTCTGTGCGCCTGCGTACGACCATCTCGTTGAAGAGGTCGGTGAGGCTGTCCTCGATGCTTATCATGGGTTTCCAGCCGATTTCGTTCACCTTGGTGGGGTCTCCCACAAGAAGCGGAATGTCGTTCGTGCGTTCGTAGGCGGGGTCGAAACGGAAGTCCACGCTCACGTCAGCAATCTCGACGAGCATGTCGACAAGTTCGCGGAAGGTATAGGACTTTCCGCTGCAGATGTTGTAGACTTGGCCGGAGGGGGCCGTGTTGAGAATCTGTATCATCCCGCGGGCAACGTCGCGAACGTCCACCACGTCGCGGCTGATATCAAGACTGCCCGAATAGACAACGGGTTCGGCATGGTAATACTTTATCTTTACCAGCTGGTAGGTAATGGAGGGGATTGCGAAACGCCTGCTGTGGTGCGGACCCGTGAAATGGAAGGGGCGCACGGCGACGATGTGCATGTCGTTTGCGTTGCGGAACTGGTTGCCGAGAATTTCCATGCACGCCTTCGATGTCGCGTAGGGAGTGAGCGGGTTCGGCAGGTCGGTTTCCTTGTGGAGGTAGGTGAGGTGCTGTTCCGTGCGGCCGTAAATTTCGCTTGAACTGAGCAGCATGATTTTCGCCTTCGGAACCACCTGCCTTGCGGCTTCCAGGAGCGTCTGCGTGCCGAGCAGGTTTATGTTCAGGGTCTCGTAGGGCTTCTTGTAGCTGAGCCCCACGGAGGATTGGCTTGCGAGGTGGTAGATGTGCGTAGGCTCGACCTTCTGCATCATCTCCAGCACGTCCTTGAAGTTCAGCATGTCGCCAGTGAGGTACTCCACGCCGTCCACCTTCTGCCAGGGCTGCGGCTGTTCATCGCTGAAACTGTAAAGTCCGCGGCTCGTGCCACTTAGTGCCGAGAGGATATGGAATCCGAGTCCTCCCGTTCCGCCTGTAACTAATATGCTCATATGCTATTCCTCACCTAATTGCATCCCATGCTTTCGTTACAATTTCTTTTTCGATGTTCGTCACTTTTTCGACCGCACCGATTCTGGTGGGCAGAATGTAGACGCGCGTGCCCTTTTCGGCCTTCTTGTCGACCGCCATCGCATCCCAGGCCTTTTCCGTATCCACGCCAAAGGTTTTCGGGAATCCGAGCGCATCGAGGAGCGCGTTCTGGCGGGCCTCTGCCGCGGCATCCATCATACCGAGCATTACGGCGGCCCTTGCGGCAACGCGCATCCCGAGCGAAACCGCGATGCCGTGGCTGAACATGTTGTAGCCGGTAAGTTTTTCGATGGCATGCCCGAAGGTGTGCCCGTAGTTGAGAATGGCGCGCAGGCCCGATTCCTTCTCGTCGATGCCCACGACCTCTGCCTTGATCTGGCAGCTGCGGAAAATCATGTGCTTGAGCGCATCGAAGTCACGGTTCTTGATGGCATTTACGTTGCCTTCCAGGTAGCGGAAGAATTCCTCGTCGTAGATGACGCCGTATTTGACGATTTCGGCAAGGCCCGCGAGGTATTCGGTGTCGTTGAGGGTCGAAAGTACCGAGATGTCGCAAACCACCGCGCGGGGCTGGTAGAACGCGCCTATCATGTTCTTGCCTTCGGGGTGGTTCACCGCCACCTTGCCGCCCACGGAACTGTCGACCATGCTGAGGAGGGTCGTGGGGAACTGGATGAACGGGATGCCGCGCTGGTAGGTGGCGGCTCCGAAGCCGGCCATGTCGCCAACGACACCGCCGCTGAACTGCAGAAGGCAACTCTTGCGGGTGTAGCCGCGGTGCAGCATGAACGTGAAAAGCTGGTTCAGGTTGTGGAGCGTCTTGTTGCGTTCGCCCGCCTGGAACTTGAATACGGGACACCTGCCGGCTTGGCCGCGGAGCATGTTCAGCATGTTGCCCTGCGCCTTCGCGATGGTCGTGTCGGTGCATACCAGAAATTCGTGTGAGGGGGAGAGCTGCAGGCCTTCGAGCAGGCATGCCGTCTCGGGGACGATATCCTTCCCGATAAAGATGGGGTAGCGGCCCCCGCTGCTCGGGTAAACATCGAGCGCGTGGCTCTTCCAAAACTGCAACATGCGCAGGATTCGCTCGATGATGTGGGAATCGTTCACGTCGTTCGTGCTTTCCACGCTGAAATCCGCCTGCGCGTAGTTCTTTTCGCGCTCCTTGAGCATCACCTTGATTTTCGCGAGGCGTTCCTCGTCGCTGAGGTTTGCGAGCAGCGGGCGCGTGTTCTTGCGGCCGATGCGTTCACTCAGTATTTCGGGCTTGGCCCACAGGCGGATGAGCGTTCCCGATTCGCGGATGACCTTCACGTTTTCGGGATTGTTGATGGCGCCGCCGCCGAGCGATACCACCTGGGGTGTCTCGTTGGCCGCGATTTCTGCAATCACGTCGCGTTCCATCTCGCGGAACTTCGCTTCGCCATCCTGTTCAAAGATCTCGCTGATGCTCTTGCCTGCGCGCTCGACGATAACTGCGTCGGTATCGACGAGCGGGCGGCCCAGGCGTTCGGAAAGGGTGCGGCCCGTGCGGCTCTTGCCGCTGGCCATGAATCCGGTGAGGAAAATATGCTCTTTCATGTTAGCCCTGCATCCCTTTGCGCATAATCGCAGTCAGTTCTTCGTTGGTGCGGCCCTCCGTCTCCTTCGGGAACCACTTGCGGAAACTTTCCAACCCCTGGTGTACGAGCATGCCTTCGCCCGTGACGACCTTGCAGCCCTTCGCCTCTGCCATCTGCAATAGCCTGGTGCGCGGCGGCGCGTACACGATGTCGCACACGACCTGCCCCTTGTGGAGGCATTCCGCGGGGAGCGGGCTTTCGCCTTCGTTCGGGGTCATGCCCACGGATGTCGCGTTGATGATGATGTCGAAATCGGCGGAGATGCTTTCGAAGTCGGCGAAGGTCGAAACCTTTACCCCGACCTCGACAAATACCGCATTAAGGCTGTCGGCGAGCGCCTGGCCCTTTTCTGCCGTGCGGCACACGATGGTGAGCGCGTTGCCCTGTTCCACGAGCGTAAACGCGATTGCCTTTGCGGCGCCGCCGTTCCCGAGGAGCGCCACGCGCTTGTTGCTGACGTTCACGCCGTTCTCTTCGAGGTTGCGGATGCAGCCGTACGGGTCGGTTGTCGTTCCGCGGAGGGTGCCCCCGACAATTCCGTCCTTCCAGTATAGCGTGTTCACGCTGCCGGTAAACTTGCTGATGTTGCTAAGCTCGTCTACGAGCCTGGGGGTTCCGTCGCAACCTACGAATTCGGTCTTGTACGGGATGGTGACGTTTGCCCCCCGGAAATTCATTGCCCTGAACCCGCGGATGGCGTCCGCGAATTTTTCCGGTTCTGGTGCATGGGGGAGGTAGCGTGCGTTGATTCCTAGCGCCTCGAAAAGGGCGTTGTGCATCGCGGGCGACTTGCTGTGCGCCACCGGATGCCCGAAGATACAGAGCGTCTCTGTTTTTCCGTCGATACGGTTCAATTTTACCTCTTTTGTCCGCCCACCTGGGGCTGAACTATAAATAATCCTTACAAAAGATATATAATATTTAGGGCAAAAGAGGATTTACTATGAAAAATTTTGTTGCCTTGTGTGTTTGTGCCTTTGCGCTGCTTGCTTGTGAATCGGATGAGCCGCAGAAGGCCGATAAGCAGGCGGTCGAGGCTCAGGCTTCAGTCCGGGAAAATACGGCCCAGCCGCAGAATTCCGCAGTGGATACGACAACCGACATGCAAGTTTTTGCTTACATCCTGGGCTCGGTCTACGGGTTGCCGTCGTACATGAATACGCCCCAGCGGGTCGGCGCAATGCTTGAACTCGATGCTATGATTCAGGGAATCGCCGACAACGAGAGGGCTCTGAAGGATTCAAGTTGGAAACTCCAGCTTTCGGCGGAAGAACAAAATGCGGTCAACAAGCACTACGACAAGGTGGCAAAGGAACGCAGGGAGGCGGGTGAAAACGCGTCGCCGATTGCTATTGCAGGGCCGATCACGGGCAAGAAGGTTGTCCTTGCGGACACGGCGTCCATGATAGTCAAGTATTCCTACACGCAGGGCGTGACAATCGATATTCTCTTTGATGGGATGAGAAAAAATTTCGGTGAGGATTTCGAGGCGAGATTCTTTATCCAGGGCGTGCGTGAATCCATCTACGGGATGATGGATTCGTCTTTCAAGAAGGCTTTTACGGATGAGAGGCTCAACGCGGTAAACACGAAGTACAAGGCCCGCATGGAAAAAATTCGCGAAGAACAGCGCCGTCGGTAAGATTTTTGTATTATATTTTCGCAAAACTTTAAAGGAGTAATATGAAAAACATGAAAATTCTCGTCATGGCTCTGGCTGCGGCCTTGTGCACGTCCGCCTATGCCGATACCTATTATGTTAGCAAGGAAACCGGTTCCAATCGCAAGGACGGCCTTTCTGCCGACAAGCCGATGAAGAACCTCCAGAAGGCGCTCGATGCCGCTCCGGCTGGTTCTACCATCCTCGTTGCCGAGGGTAACTACTTCGGTACGCTCGACTGCGGCAATATCCTTGTCACCAAGCCGGTGACTATCGTTGGCGGTTATTCCACCGATTTCAAGACCCGCGACGTGCTCAAGTACAAGACCCTGATCGAACCCACTGCCGAGTCCAACGGAACGGCAAAGGGCAATGGCACCATGCAGATCAAGCTGGACGGAGGCAAGGTCGTCATTGACGGTCTCCTGTTCAACCGCGGCAACTCCATCGCCTATAACGGTGACAAGGATCCGAACCGTGCGGGCAAGCCTGAAGGCGTGGAAAGCGGTATGATGCAGCCGATCGGGGCTGCCGGTGTCGGTGGTCCGGACCTGACCGGCCGCGTCCTCACGACCGAGACTTCCGAAATCTACCTCGACAACCCGACCGTCGACTTGGTCATCAAGAACTGCGCCTTCGTGAACGCTCCCAACTACGCTATCCGCGGCATGTTCAAGGGGACGGCCGAAATTTCGAACAACATATTCGTTGCGCTCCGTATGGCAGGTCTTGAACTCCGTGGTTCCAGCGCCAAGGAAAATGCCGTTGTCAAGTTCCATCACAACACCCTGCTCTTTGCATGGTCTCGTCTCAAGGACCAGGGCGACATGGGCTACGGATACCGCTACATGCCGGGTCTCAACGCCTACATCGACCACAACATTATCGGTTGCACCATCATGGCCGCCCTTGATCGTGGCCATGTCGATAGCGACAAGAAGAAGGAAGCTGCCCGCGTGACGACCGCGACCAACAACATCTTCTTCCTGAACAAGCAGGCCGACCTCATGATTCCGGGCGGTGGACAGTTCATGCGTATCTGGGCCAAGGACTTCGAGGATGTGGAACAGCTCGCCGAGGTCGAAGGCAACAAGACTCTCAAGGATCCGTCCGTGTTCAAGGGCAAGCTTGACGAAGCCTACCTGAACGGCTTCCTCAACGCAAGCTACAAGGAAAAGACCGATTACGATCCGAATTCTCCGGCGAACACCTTCCGTGCTGCGATGGGCATGAACATGGTCGGCAAGATGGAATCTTCCGCCACGATGTTCATGAACCGCTATCCGTTTGCGAAGGCGCTCGAACTGTTCGGTGCCGTGGAAGGCACTGGCGCCCAGGTTCCCAAGAACTAGAACTGCGACGGCATCCCGTCCGGTTTGAATGTGTCCCCGATTCGTTCGGGGGCTTTTTTTTATATTTGTTCCGTTAAAAACCAAAGGTTCAACTATGGAAATCCCTGAATCCTCGAATTTTGTACAGGACATCATCGTCAACGACCTCAAGACGGGCAAGCGCACCAAGGTGCATACCCGTTTCCCGCCCGAACCCAACGGCTACATCCACATCGGGCACGCCAAGTCCATCTGCCTGAATTTCGGTACCGCCATCAAGTACAAGGATTTCGGCGGCATCACGAACCTGCGCTTTGACGACACGAACCCCTCCAAGGAAGACGTGGAATACGTGGACTCCATCCGCGAAGATGTGAAGTGGCTCGGTTTTGAATGGAAGGGCGGCGAATACTTTGCCAGCGACTACTACGACCAGATTTACGCTTTTGCCGAAAAGCTTATCGAGATGGGCAAGGCCTACGTGGAAGACCTGACTCGCGACGAGATGCAGGAATACCGCGGCAACGATGCCGGCAAGCCCAGCCGCCCGAGCCCTTACCGCGACCGCAGCATCGAAGAGAACATGAAGCTCTTCCGCGAAATGCGCGACGGCAAGTACGCCGATGGCGAGAAGTGCCTCCGTGCGAAGGTGGACCTCGCTAGCCCGAACATGAACATGCGTGACCCGGTCATCTACCGCATCAAGCACTGCACCCACCACCGCACCGGCGACAAGTGGTGCATCTACCCGATGTACGACTTTGCCCACCCGCTCAGCGACTGGATCGAAGGCATCACGCACTCCATCTGTACGCTGGAATTCGAGGCGCACCGCCCGCTGTACGACTGGTTCCTGATTGAACTTGGCCTCGACAACCGCCCGCAGCAGATTGAATTTGCCCGCCTGAACCTGACCTACACCATGATGAGCAAGCGCAAGCTCTTGGAACTGGTGGAAACGAAGGCCGTGATGGGTTGGAACGACCCGCGCATGCCGACGGTTTGCGGTTACCGCCGCCGTGGCTTTACGCCCAGTTCCATCCGCGAGTTCTGCGACCGCATTGGCGTGTCGAAGGCCGACTCCATGGTCGACGTGAACCTCTTGTACTTCTGCATCCGCGAAGAACTGAACAAGACGGCGAACCGCGTGATGGCGGTTATCGACCCGGTGAAGCTCGTGATTGACAACTGGGAAGACGGCAAGGTCGAGATGATCAAGGTGGAAAACAACCCGAACGATCCCGCTGCCGGTACCCGCGAAGTCCCCTTCGGTAAGGAACTCTACATCGAGGCCGACGACTTCATGGAAGAACCGCCCAAGAAGTACTTCCGCCTCAAGCCGGATGGCGAAGTCCGCCTGAAGGGCGCCTACTTCGTGACCTGCAAGAGCGTCGAGAAGGACGAGAGCGGCAAGGTGACGGTCATCCACTGCGAATATGACCCGCAGAGCAAGGGTGGCGAGACTCCCGATGGCCGCAAGGTCAAGGGCACCATTCATTGGGTTTCTGCGGCACATGCCGTGGACGCCGAAGTGCGCCTCATCAATAACTTGTTTACGCTCGAAGATCCGGCTGCGGTTCCCGAAGGCGAAGACTGGCACGACTACCTGAATCCGGATTCCATGGTCATCAAGCAGGCCAAGGTGGAACCGAGCCTCGTCGACGCCAAGCTGGAAGACCGCTTCCAGTTCATGCGTCAGGGCTATTTCTGCCTCGATAGCGAAGATTCCAAGCCGGGCCACCTGGTGTTCAACCGCACGGTGGATCTTAAGGATTCCTTTGCGAAGCAAGTGAAGTAATTCGCCGATAAACTTCGCAATACTGTGTCACGCGAACTCTCGCTGTATGTCAATACAGCTTCGATTCGCGTTCCTTGTCTTGCTCGTTTCTAGGCGAATTACAGTTTGATTGATTACAATGTTTTTAATAAATTAAAGGGTGGCTTTTGTGTCACCTTTATCATTTTTTATATATACTTACAGTATGAAATTCAAGACACTTCTCATTTTCTGCATGTCTGCCGCAGTCGCCTTTGCGGAAGACGACAACCCCCTGAAGCGCGCGATGGAGACGCTGAACTCCTCCAAGATTGCCTATTCCGTGAAGGAACTCAAGAAACCTTTCCCGGAACCGGATCGCAGCAACTTGCTGAACATGCCCGCCTACCGCAGGTTTGTGGATGGAGGTTACAAGGTGACCGCCTTCGAGTTCAAGGGTGACGTGAAGAAGGCTTTAGACAAGGCGGAGGATCTCTTTTCCAAGAAGGAATACGCGAAAGCCCGCGATGCTTACAAGCGCGTGCTGCTGCTTGACCCGAATGCGACCATCGTGATGGCCTACATCGCGCAGACCTTCGGTATAGAGCAGAACTGGGACATGGCTGAGTCCTGGTACAAGAAGGCGATTGAGGCGAACTACATCGATTACCTTGCGCATTGGCTACTTGCCGACGTTTACCGTAACAAGGGCGACCAGAAAAAGGCCCTCGAGGAGATTTCTATCGCGAAGGTGTTGAACCGCAACAACCCGCGGCTCGAATCCCTGCGTCAGAAAATCTATGCGGCCAACGGGCTCGATTCAAGCCACTGGGCGTTCAACCCGCAGGCACGTGTCCTCCAGACACCCGATGGTTCCGTGGTGGTGGAGGCCGATACCCTCTGGATGTATTACGCGTTTATCGAGGCCGCGTGGAAGTTCGAACCCGAGTACAAGAAGCGTGCCGAGGCTAACAAGGACATGGGCGAGGCGATGATCAAGGAATGCCTTGCCGGCCTGTTGCCGAAGATTGATGAACGGAAGGCGAATTCAAAGACTCTTACCCGCCTGAACAAGGCCCTTTCGGCAGGGAAGATCAATTCCTTTATCATGTACGAAATCATTCTTCCGAATAAACCCTCGCTGGCGTACTACCTTGATAAAAAGCAGATAGAAGCCCTCGGGGATTACGTCATCTGGTCAAATCAGAAATAACTGGCGGAATTCCTTAGTCTTTTACACAACGGATGTAGTTTCCTCGATCCTTTAATTCGATTCCAACTTTCGCTATCTGGGTGTAGTGATGGAATTCCAACACATGCCCGTAATACACGCCATCTTCTGTGGGACTCCAGTAGTTGACGATTATCCCGTCAGAGATGAAAATCCCGTTTTCCTCTAGGTACCCGTCAGGAGATGCATTGAACCCGTACAAATTCGTTCCATTAGAACTGTTTCCCTCGTGATTGATTGCCCAACCTTCGGTGGATTTGAGGGCGGTTACGGCATTTTCTGCGCCGCCAACGGCTTCAATTAGCGTGTTGAATTCGCTATTATCGGGAAGGTGCCAACCGTCGGGGCATATGCCCTGTGCCGGATATTTGGGGGAGCACTTGTGCATCCAACCGCACCCGGTTTTTGCGGTGTCCATTGCGGCTGACCACAGGTAAATGCGCCCGAACTTTTCGCAGTTTTCAGGAACATTGTCAAAGCAGTAGTTCCCGTAACTTAGGGAGTCTATCTTGTAGTCGTAATTCAAGTTCTCGGCCATCCACATCTGACTCTTTATGCCTACGGTCTTGTAGGTTTTCCCGTCCCTCTTGTCTGTAAGCGTACCGAAGTTCAGGTGCTCGAAATCGAATGCCCAGCCATCATCGGTACACTTGTAGTAGGAATACTGATTCTCGAGTAGAACGTTTTCGTTTTTCAGGTAACTCACGCACCCCTTGTTCCACTTGATTTCTTCCTTTGTTGCCTGGCGAAGCGTGTCCTTGTCAAATACGTACTTGCTCCCGGAAATCGGTCCCGTCAGTATTGCGCCATCCTTGCTATTTTTCGGTTTCCATTCCAGAGTATCTTTCTCGACATTTGTGGCGAGTCTCCATTTGGAGTCGCCCACGCAGGTAAAGCGTTCCTTGGACTTGGCTGTGTCGGCGTATGTCTTGGCGAAAAATCTGGAATCACTGTTCGTAACTCTCTTTACGGTTCCTTTGGGAATGCTGTCGCTACCGCATGCGCCGAGCCCGTTTTCGATGCTCCAGTACTGGCGAATGATTTTGGCGAATGTTGCGTTTGATTTCATAAGGGTTGTGTCGGTTGCGTCAAAATCTCGGGCCCAGTCGGCTATGGTGGCTAGTTTTTTGGCGTCGTTCCATTTTCCATCTTCGCGAAAGTCCGTGGAAAAGTCGGTTAAAAGAATGCTTAAGTCGGATTCGTTTCGTTCTCCCTGCAACAATACAGATACGGCCAGCAATGCCGCATCGGCATCTGTTTTGCCGGTTACGTCAAGTTTTTCGGACTTGTCGAATTTTTCTGCATCGATATGGAAAGTCTTGAATATTTCGGATTGCGCAATTGCCTTGGCGGAATCGACACTCATCTTTTTCTGCGTAACAAGATATTGTATACGGTCGTACTCCAAATGTGTCAGGAGGTTTATGTTTGCGGTTCTATCTTTGGAAATGTCTACAAGACTCTTTAACTTTATCGTGGAAACAGTCCCCTTTCCCGTGATTTCGTTCTTGTACCGTCCATCGGCAAGGAGCATGGCGTATTGGCATTCCAAGTCGATATCTGAAAACTTGAAACGACCGTCATCGGATTCGATGGTTGTGATGTAATTCCCCTTTGTCTGTTTTAGTGTCTTGCCGTCGGTTAGTTCGTACAGGTAAACGGAAGAACCTTTTTGGAAGGGACCCTTCTGCGCAAAGCCTGTCAGCGAATCGATAGATACGGGAATCTTGTCGGAACGCCCTACGTAGAACGTGATGGAATCCGAACCACAGATAATTCGGGCGTTGATTTCGTCAATCTTTGTGATGGAACAGCCTGCACCGTCCTTACCGTCTTTGCCGTCGCGACCGTTGTACACGACGCCGACGGAATCCTCGCCACATAGGATTTTTAATCCGGTCTTGTTTTGCAGGGGTTCTGCCGTGCAACTCTTGCCATCCTTGCCGTCGGAGCCGTCTTTCCCATTCAGTAGAGTGGCGACGGAATCACCGTCACACAGGACCTTTACGCCCGATTCATCGGCGAGGGACTCCATTGAGCAACCTTCAAGTTCTTCGTCCTCTGGCGGAAAATATACATTTGGATCATCGGAGGTGGCGTTTCCGCAGGCGAAAAGCCCGAGCGAACTGATTATGCCGAATGCGGCAAGGATTCTTTGTGAAGTCATATAGGCCCTGCATTCTGTTTTACGGTAATATACATTTAAAGAAAGCAGGTGTGTATATGTTTTCGTTCTTGAACCAGCTATGTATGGGGCATATCACATAAAAAAGGGCATCCTTGCGCTGAAGATGCCCGTGCCATTAATCCGCGATCTCCGCGTTTTGCCTATTATTTGTATGCTAACAAGGATTATGCGAGCATGAGTAAGAACGTGAAACTCTTCGGTTGTTACGTTCGCTGCATAAAGGACTGATTGCCGGTCTGCTATCGAGAGAATGTGGAGAATAAGGTGGCCTTGCGCCGCCTTTTTTTGTTTCGTACTGCTCAAGGGAAAAATGAGAACATTTTGTAAAAAGTGAGAACATTCTTTATTAAATAATGGTAAAATTTTATTTAAAAACAATATATTTTATTGTAAAGATGTTATATTTTTTCCTAAAAATTGAGAACATTGTAAATGATCTCAGGGATGGATGTTATGGTGAATTGGGTAGAAAAGGCCAGGATGCTGGCCGTGGCAGCCGTCTTGACGATGGGAACGGCTCATGCCGAAAAGACGGTCGTTTTCTTTACGCCGTGGTCGAACACAAACGCGGTACTGTTCGTGGGGGGCGATTCCGTAGCCACGATGACGCCTCTCGAAAATTACTGCGGCTGGTTCAAGGCGACGGTGGATGCGCCTGCCGAGGGCTTCGGGGTCTACTTCAAGCAGACTGTCGGCCTCAACTACGTGGGTGCGGAGGGCATGGTTGCCGAGGAACCTTCGGTATCTAGCGAGATGATGCTGGATTCCGTTGCCGCCCTCTCCGATACGGTTTGGGTGCAGGGGTACAAGGCTGATGTTCCCGCGCTGTTTTCCGGTTACCCCGGCGTGCTTGGCGACTGCCCGCTCAAGAAGATTCCCGTGACCGTCTACGACTGGCTGCACGGTACCGATGGCGATGGCGACGGAAGCGGAAAAAACGGTGACCCCGCAAACGGCGTCAGCGCGGACTTCGGTTCGGGCGGGTGCTCCGGCAAGGACAAGGCTGTTACGGGTATGGTCGAATACAGGCTCGGTGCGAACGGGGTTCCCGTGCGTGCGGACCCCTTCCCGGAAAAGTGCAAGATTACGGAGCATCTCGACAGCTGGTTCCTGCCCGAAGTTGTCGCCAAGGACAGTGCGGGCAACGAATACACGAACATGACCTGCCGCGACCTGTATGTATCTATGGACGACGAGGGTTTCTGGCTTGCGGAAGTTTCGAAGGACCAGATATCGAAAGGCAACGAGGCCAATTCGGACGGTATGTTCCTGCTGGACGATTTCGAGTTTCTCGACGATGCGGAGAAGGTGCCGAACCCTTACTACGACCAGCTGAAGGGTACGAAGATAGGCAAGCACAACTTCGGGTATGCCGCAAAGATACAGGCGACGTTCGAGTATGTCCCGGGCCAGTACTTCGACTTTTATGGCGACGACGATGTTTGGGTGTTTATCGACAATCGCCTTGCGGTGGATATCGGCGGGCAGCATGGCCAGGTGGCGGGTGCCGTCGATCTCGATACCATCGGGCAGAATACCGGCGACATGCTTGTTCCGGGAAAGACGTACGACTTCCATATCTTTTACGTGGAGCGCCATACCGGTTCGTCTAATTTCCGCATGCGCACTTCCATCGACTTGCAGGTCGAGGCGTCGCTGTTCCTGACTTCGGACAGGCGCGGCTCCGGAATGAGCTACGAGGTATGGCAAATCAACAAGAAGAACAAGCTTTCCTGCAATTTCGACGCGAATTCTGCCGAGCGCGATACGACCGGTGGTGCGTCAACCTTCAAGCTTACCGGCGGTAACCTCGCGGGGCCCGAGATACTCGGGGTCGGTACCCATTACGAGGGAATCAAGATTACGAGCGATTCCACGTTCTTGATAGATTCTGCAGCGATTGTTTCGAACTACGCGCTTGCTCCCGGGCACTACTTCCTGGAAATTACCCTGAAGGCTGACCCGAGCCAGGTGACGAAGGTGGAAATTACCGTGCCGTCCTATTCCGTGCCGAGCGTCGCGTTCGCGAAGGAAGACTGGACTGTCCTCGGTACGCAGGTCTCTGGCGATACGGCGCAGATTGGCCCCTGGGCGTATGCGACTTACCAGGTGAATATCACGTTCTTCGAGGAATGGGCCGTCGTCAACAATTACAACCGCAAGATAAACCTATCGTTCTCGAATGCAGCGATAGATATCCTGGATGCGCCGGGCGGAAAGAAAATCAGCGCGGTGAACCTGGACGAGGATGGGCGTGCGACATTCTACGTGCATGCGAATGCTCCCGTGTCCGGAGCCGTGCTCACGGCGAAGGGCGCCGCGGCGGGCGTTTCGGTATGGACCGACCTGAAATTTGCCGAACCTCCCGCACCGCGCGTGGAGAAGGCTATTGCGATGGACCGGAACGGGGACGGGCGTGCCGACAGCCTGTACGTTCACTTTGAGCGCGCAGTCAATGGCAAGAGCCGTCTGGATTCTATCCAGCTGACCTTCGGTGAAACGTTCGTGGCGACGTCGAAATTCAAGATTGTGAACGAGACCGATATCGTGCTTACTGCCGAAGACCTTGGCGCGGAATGTACCGGGAAGGTTTGCGGTTTTGGTAGTAGGCAGTTTACCGGAGATGCGTCGGGAATCTATTCTGGAAGCCTGAACAACTGGTTTACCTACGAAAATGAGGGCGAGGTCAGCAACTTCTTTATCGAGAACGAGCAGGTCGCCGACGGAGTCGGGCCCATCGTGCTTTCGGCCTCGAAAAAGTTAAGCAAGGACGGGAGCAGGCTTATAGACATTACCTTCAGCGAGGCGATTTCTGAAGAGTCCCGGCACCTGTTTGCTGAAATCTTTGAATACACCTGCATGCGCTCGGGAATAAACGAGAAGCCTGAAAGGCCTCTGCAGCAGGGCGGAACGGGAGCGCGCATGACGCTCATCTATACCTCGGGCGGGAACGGGGCTGTACTGCCGACGGATGGTGACCTAATCAGGTTTGCACCCAAGGGCGGTGCGCAGGACCTTGCCGGGAATGTACCGCACAGGGACAATCCGTGGGTTGCCATTACGGGCGACCAGGAACTCGGTGTAGAGAACCCGGGCGTAGTCTCGCTGGGAGAAGACCCCTATGGCATTATCGGGAACGATACGGTTACGCAGGTGAAGCTTATTACGGACATAAGCCAGGACGTCCAGCAGATAGCGGATTCGCTCGGCGTGCAGGGCTCGCTTGTCGATTTTGATATCGCGAAGATTATGGTAGAGCAGACGAAGGATGCCGTCGAGAAGTTCGATGCCTTCGTGAAGTCTCGCGTCGGGAGCGAAACTGATTACGACACGACAATTGTCGGCATCAGCGAGCAGGAAGCCTTGACGCAGTTGTTCAACGACATTCGCGTGAACCTGGTGGATACCTCGTATGGTTTTAGCGAGCAGGCCATCAACGGGATTTTGGACGGTTCCATTACCGAGGACAATTACAGGTCCGTTGTCGGCGAGGGCGACCTGGAGCTCTTCGCGAAAATGGCGGAGGCGAATATCGAGGCGAGCCGCGATACGGTAATCACCATAGGGAACGTCCAGACCGTGACGCAGGCCGACCTCTTCGATGCCATCCGTAGCGGCAAGCTGGATGCGGAACTTGCGGAAGCGGGCGTTGCGCGTGAACTTGTCGATGCCGTAAAGGCGGGCGAGGTAACCGAATTCAATCTCGAAGAGTACCGTAGCGGCGAAAGGACGATTGTATCTGACGATGCTGTGGAACTGCACTACCGCACGTTCTATTACAGCCAGTTCGGCGAGTACGTGGGCGGAACGTCCAATACGATAAGGTGCTCCGATAAGGGCGTGTACGGCGAAGAGGGCTGCCTCAAGAACAAGGGAAATATCTTCCTTGCATGGAACATGCGTTCCAATAGCGGCCGCTTGGTCGGGACTGGCGTCTACATCTCGCGCCTAGAAATAAAAATTGTCGTGAACGGTAAAAATACACTTCACCAAGTTCACGACAGTTTCTGGGGCGTGCGCCGCGGTAAAAACTTTAGCGGCTTAGCATCTTCCCGTTGAGTGTTGCAATCCAGTGCTGGTTCTGGGCCTTTTCCGGCACCTTCAGTGTCGTGGTCCCTTTCTTGATTCTGGTCTTGAACAGCGTGACGCCGTTCAGGTCGATGAGCGCGAAGGTTCCGCCCAGATCGGTCTGGATTTCAATCTTGTCGCCGTTCACGTTGAAGAAGTTGGTCGGCGAGAGCCTGCTGAAATCGTCCAGGGCATCGGGAGGGGGCTCGACTTTAGATACGGTATCCTTCGCCCAGTCGGGAACGTGGATTACGGGCTCGGTGACGATGGGCTGCGCAGGTTCGGTAAATCCGAGCTGCTGGTCCATCCAGGCCATGCGTTCCTTCATCTTCTTGCGGAGGTGCTCGAACTCGCCATCCCAGGTATCGGCATTGTAGCCGCCCATGGGCATGTTCATGCCCCACATGCCTTGCTGACCACCGCCCTGGTTGCAGTATTTCATCGGCTGCGGGTCACTGTCACCCTGTCCACTGGATTGCCCGAGGTTCGGCCAACGCTTGAAGTTTCTGTCGGCCGCTTTGGTCAGGTACGTCTTCATGGAGTCGAGATACACGTCCATGGTCTTGGTGTGCCATACGCCGCTGCGGAGTTCTGCCCAGCGCTTCTTGAGTTCACTCTGGTAATGGCTGTCTTTCCACATGCCAAGCAGCCAGTTGGGAATCTTGAGCCCGCTCATGCCGGTTTTCATGGTACTTTCGATTTGCCAGCCGGTGGTGCCGGAACTTCCCATTCCGCCACCGCCCATTCCGCCACCGCCCCACATGTTCCAGTTGAAGCCGTTGTTGCCGCCGTTGTTGTTGCCACCGTTCTCGGGCTGGCTTCCGTTGCTCATGGCGAGGTTAAAGTCCCAAGCCGGGCCAAGCGTCACCTTGCCGCCCTTGCTTTCTTTGGGCTTGTGCAAGAAGAAACTGCACCAGTAGGAGTCGGAGTTGTTGGTCACTTCTTCGTGCAGCACGTAGTCGAGCGCGGAAGTCATGTCCACATAGTTCTCGTACCCGCTGCCGTTCTTGCCGTTCTTGAACAGGTTCTCGAGATCTTCCAGGTACTTTTTCAGGTAGGCCTGTTGCTGTTGCTGGAGGTTCTCCTTTTTGGGATAGTGCATGATGACGTTCAGACCGTCGGCGGTCTTGAAGCCTTCCTTGTTGATGTCTTCGGTGCCCATGCCGCCGGTATTGGTGCCGGTCTTGTCGAATGCCCAGATGTAGCCGCCGGTCACGTCGTCGCCGCTGACATCGGTTTCTTTGAGCTTGCTTACATTCACGCGATATTTGCCGCGCTTGATTTTTTCGATGAGCACGTACACACCGCGGTACACGCCGTTGATGTAGAGGTCAAAGTGCTTGGTACGGGGGCTGTAGTGGCCAGCCTGCCTAAACAGCCAGTGGGCGAGTGCGTTGCGCATCAGGCTTTTGTCCACGTAGGGGCCGTGGAAAACCCAGTCGTCGGCAGGGGGCAGCCCGAACATGCTCACGTCCATGCCTTCGCCCTTGTCGTCGCGGATTTCTACGCTGTAGCCGGGTTTGGGGAACTTGGCCGAGGATTGCCCGCGGACCTTGATGCCGATATTGTAGTGCGTGCCCTTGGCGCTGTCGGCTACGTTGTTCGTTGCCGCGTCCAGCACGCTCATCGTGGCGGGTATTTTCTCGGTGACGTTCTGGTCTAGACACTTGTTCTTGGTGTCGATGAATACGATTGGCAAATCGTAGGTCTGCGCGAAAGCGGCTGTCGCTATGCAGAAGAACAGTGCGGATGTGATTTTTTTACTGGACATGGGTGACTCCTTAACCATACCACCATAAAATAAATGTCGGAGATGTTTATATAATGTTAAATGTGTTTTACGTGTTGTTTTCGCTTACAACTTAATTTTTTGCTAAAAAACGATAATTTCATGTTTTTTTGCAACGTCACGATGGTTTCGAACATCAAAAAGTTGTAATTTGAAAAACAGAGGAGGTACTTTATGTTCCGTTTTTTGCGAAAACAGTCGAAAACGATCCGTGGAATCCTGATCCTAGCATCGGCGCTGCTATTCCTGCCGTCCCAGGGACTGGCGCAGGAATTTACGCCGTCGGAGCTGGATACGCTAGTTGCAAACATCGCTTTATACCCGGACCCGCTTCTGGTGCAGGTACTTGCTGCTTCCACATACGGAGATCAGATTGCCCCTGCGAATTCGTGGGCACAATCGCATCGTCACCTTTCAGGGAAGGATCTTTCAAACGCAATGGCGTGGGCGAAACTGCCCTACGATGCTAGCGTGCAGGCCCTGATTCCCTTCCCGTCTGTTCTTGCCATGATGGCGAAGTATCCGGCCTGGACCGACCAGCTCGGTGATGCGGTCTTCATGCAAAAAGACGACGTGATGTCTGCTATCCAGCGTTTGCGTCGTTCGGCCGCGAAGTACGGACACTTGAAGAGTGATGACCGAGTAAAGGTCTCGAAAGGAGACAACATAACGATTCTGCCGGTCCGTACGGAGTATGTTTACGTGCCTGTGTATAATCCGCATTACGTATACTACCGCTATTATGATGGCTACACGCGCATCACGTATGCACCGGGCATCTGGATAGGTGGTTTTACCTACTGGGGATGGGGCTCTTGCTGGTTCGATTGGGGGCCGCGCGTCATCTACGTGCGCGATACCCGTTGGCACGCGCCCAGGCGTCATTACCATCACCATCGCCATTACGCGCCTCCTCCGCGCAAGCCGCACCATGTTGGCCCGAACCTTGGCGATGGCCACCGCAACCCGCCTCCGCAGCCTAGGCATTCGCAGCCGAAGCAGTTGCGCAAGGACCCGCCTCCTCCGCCACCTTCTAGGACAAAGGCGGAACCCGCATCGGGCAATGTTCGCGTATACCCGCACAGGAGCCAGGAGGAAGAAGAACCTCGCAGGCTAGAAGACAGGCCCCGCTCCAGGGATGAACGCCGGGATGACCGCTCGTCGTTCGGAAGGGATGTACCGTCTCAGTCGGGAACTTCTTATCCGCCTCCGCGTAGGTCCGATGACGACGACCGCCGCGGAGGAAGCGTTGGCCATGGTTCTGGCATCAAGCCGTTCAACCGTCGCTAGAATGCGTTCAGGATTGTCTTGATTGCATCGGCTGGGTCTTTTCCGCTAAGGCTAGGGAACAGGTCGAGAACCTGCTGATGCGTTTCGGGGTAAGTTCCTGTTTGTATAAAGGACATCCCATAGAGAATGAAGAGAATTTCTTCGAAGGTTTCCTTTTGGGAAACCTTTTTTGCAGGTCCCTTTTGCAACTGTTCAAGGATGTTGCGGAGCTTGTGTTCGCATTCAGACTTGAGCGCATCCTTGCGGGGTTCAAATCCGTCGAGAGGCTTGATTCCGCAGAGGGGGGCGTTCCTGTTTGCGATGTGCAGGTATTCAAGCGCATTCGTATCGAGCGTGCGAACGATTTCAGCGGGGCTGTAGAAGTGTCCGAACTCAATGTTGTCCCTGCGGGCGCGTTTGTCATGAACGTGAATTTTGGCAACTTCCTCGGAAGAGTTGTCCTTGAGGATAAAGTTCACCGTCCAGGGCTTTGCGAGCGCGTCGAAGCCTTCCGTAAGGCACTTGCCGGAGATGAAGGCCGAAATGAGGTTGTCTCCAAACGTGTCCTCGAAAATTTTTGGCCACTGTGAATTCTCGACCTCGCGGACGCTGAGCAGTTTTTTCATGTTGTCGAAGAATCCGAATCTACGCCCCTTGCTCCCGAATGCGATAAGCAGGCCGAAAACGGCCGCGATGAATATCCATCCGCGTATGGTTAAGCCTTCTTCGGAGGGTTGTTCCTGCATGTCGATGTCGAACTTTTTTCCGGTGCTGTCGCTGATGGCGAAAGTGAGCCACCCGGCAAGTGAAAGGATGCCGTCGCCGTAGTGTTCCATGCGAAAGGAGGGGACAAGGAGATCCTGTTCTGCCTTCCGGATGGAGACTCTGTCAAGAATTTCGCTTGCGGTTCCCTTGGTCACGACCAGTTTTCGTCTTTGCTTCTGGACGACAAAAATAAGGACCTCGCCCTTGACGCCTGCATCTGCTTGCCATTTGTCTGCAATATCTGAAGCGTATTGAGTGACATCCCTCTCTCCGGTGTCGTCTAGAAGGACCGCATCGATGCTGATGCCGGTTTCTTTTGCAACTTCATCCGAGAGACGGTCGAAAAATTCAAGCTGCTGGGCGGAAACCAGGCGGTTCTCGTCGTAAACGTGGCTCTTTTCGGGACGGGTGGGAAGCCCGAACGTAGCGGAATAAAAAACGAGAAAAAACGCAGAGAGTATTTTGGCGTGCGGAATCACCTATTCGACATCCATCAGGATGAATTTCCGGGTGACGTTCACTTTCTTGGTGTCCGCCTTTCCCTTGAGCATGTTGCGGATAAAACTATAGACGCTCTGCGAGTCGGGGAATTCTGCAGGATCGGCGTAGACGATCATGTCGATGGTCTTTGCCGTCATCACGTTCACGTTCACCCGCTTGAAGGTCTTTTTGAGCCCGGAGGCGATGTAGTCATGGAGGTTTTCGATCTGTTCTTCGTCGAAATCCCCTTTGAGGTTCATGACAATCTTGTATTGTGTCCCCTGGTTGAGGTCCTGCTGCCAGTAGGCGAGAATCTTCTTTTCGAGCAGGGGCAAGCCGCGTTTAGCCGCGTCATGGAGACAGGTCTTAATCGTCGTCTGGTCGGAAGCGCCGCAGTCGGGATCCTGAATGGTTTCGCTGCCGAGAAGCCTTGCCGTGGAGGATTCGTAGGCGTTCAGTTCCACGGTGATGGATTTCATTTTTGCATTTCCGGCGAACTTGATGTAGACATCGGCACCGAGGGAGAGGCTGGCGAGATACGACAGGTCTTCGTCCGTTTCTGCAATGTCGTTTTGCATCTGGACCAGGTTGTCGAGATCGGCTTGGCCTTCAAGGGATTTTACGTCGTATTTCTTCTTGGTGAGGTATTCGTTGATGGATTCCATCAAGGCACGGGCGAAGGGGTTGTTCTGCACGACCTGGAATTCGGAAATCCCGTTTCCGTTGTGGGTGGGAGTAACGAGGATGGTCGGTTGCGGCAGTTCTGCTGTTGCGCCTTGCTCGGGGGCCGCCTGTTCGACAATCTCGACCGATTGTACCTGGGGCTCGGTTTCGGGGGCGTCTCCTCCGGCGCAGGCCACGAGGATGAACGGAATTGAGAGCAGGATAGAGGTATATCGCATAAAAACCGCCTATTTAGATTTTTTTCTGTTATTTTTACAAAAAAAATCAGAGATTACTATTCCAAAATATAGTATCTCGAAAAAATGTTTGTTTTTTTCTTTAAAAATGTTTCCTTTTTTTGATTTGCATATATACATTTAGATTTGAAGATGTAAAGAGGTGTGCTTTTTGAATTTGTGTTTGGAGTATTGTTATGAAGGAAAAATGGATTTGGTTGCCGGACTGGGCTTCGGAACTGTCCCTCTGGGAAGATGATTTGACGGATGCCTGCGCATCTGCCTCCCATACCTTTGTGCCTTACGAGAAAATGTCTCAATCCCTCGAAGACGTCTATGAGATAGACGGGCTCTCGAAGGCCGACACGGTGGTTGGCTGGGGAATGGCTTGCCTCCTGCTCATGCTGGGTGCGTCGAAGCGCCCGAAAGGACAAAACTGGATTTTTCTTTCGCCCTACGCGGACTTTTGTGATGACGATGGCCCCTGGAATTCGGAAAACCTGCTGTTCAAGTCCCGCGAAATTTTCCAGACCCCGGATGTGGTTCTCGATGCCTTCAAGGAACAGTTTGGCGAGGAGTATAGCGAATGGCCCGACGAATGGGCCGATGCTGCGCGGAAAATGGACGCGGCAAGCCTCTCGGAGGGGTTAAAGTTCCTTGCTTCCCATCGGATTGAATGTCCGATTGCAAGTGGTGAAGGTATCCAGGTCCTCTATGGTCGCATGGACCAGGACGTGACGCCCTCCATGACGCTCAAGCTAAGGGAACTTTTGCCGGGCGCGACATTCAAGGAGCGGCCCAAGTCGGGCCATTGGCCTCCGATGATGCTATTCTAGTTTTCTGTTCGACCCCGGTCTTTTTTTTGCTTCGCTAAATACTATATTAGCGGAGCATTTTTAGTGTTTTTAGCGGAGCTTTTTGCGGAGCTTCCTTAATTGTCTGGAGATTTTGATGGCGCGCATTGTTGACGAAGAAGTTTTGGACAGGGAGCTGAATCCGGAGCAGGCGGCTGCCGCAAAGAAGATCGATGGCCCGATGCTTATTCTGGCTGGTGCAGGTTCGGGAAAGACCCGCGCTATAACCTACAAGATTGCGCATCTTGTGTCACGCCACCATGTTGAGCCGGGTCGCGTTCTTGCGGTGACGTTCACGAACAAGGCTGCCCGCGAGATGACCGGGCGTATCCAGAAGCTGCTCGATTGCGATATGCGGTTCCCTTGGATGGGGACGTTCCATTCGGTTTGCCTTCGATTGCTGAAACGTTGCCTGAACATGGAAGCGGTGCTCAGGGCTTTTGGTGGAAAGTGGTATGATGCAAATTTTTCTATCTACGATGACGACGACCAGAAGCGCATCCTGAAGCAGATTCTCAAGGAAGACCTGGGGGACGAATGTGATGCCGCCGAAATCAAGCGTGTGCATGGTGCGATTTCGCGCTACAAGAATACGGTGCTCTATGTGGGCGGCTGTGCAGAACTGCAAACTCCGGATGTGGCGCTCTCACGGGCCGAATTCGCAGATGAGGAACGCTACGCCCGCTATTATGCCGAATACCAGAAACGTCTCCTGGAATCGAATGCGATGGATTTCGACGACCTGCTGTTCAATACGGTTCTCATGCTCCAGAGAGTTTCGAACCTGGCTGAACAGCTCCAGTCGCATTTTGATTTTGTGGTGGTGGACGAATACCAGGATACGAACGATGTGCAGTATGAACTCTTGAAGTTGCTGATTAATGACCAGCGTAACGTGACCGTGGTCGGCGATGACGACCAGAGCATTTACGGTTGGCGTGGCGCGAATATCAAGATTATCCGCAACTTCCACCGCGACTTTGCGCCGGTGACGATTGTGAAACTCGAACGCAACTACCGTTCCACGTCTAATATTGTGAAGGGAGCGGGTTCCGTAATTGCACATAACATTCGACCCGCCGAAATGGAGAAGAACGTGTTCTCGAAAGAAGAAGCGGGCGACCCTATCCGCGTGCGGCATTTGGTGGATGACCGTTCGGAAGCGCAGCAGATTGCGGAAAATATCAGTGTAGCGGGCGAGGCGAACTTTTCGAAGACGGCAATCTTCTACCGCACTAATGCTCAATCCCGCGTGATAGAAAAGGCTTTGAATGACTTGCGTATTCCCTCGGTTATTTTCGGGGGAACGCGCTTCTGGGATAGAAAGGAAATCAAGGATATACTGGCCTACTTGCGTCTCCTTGCAAACGAGAAGGACGATGCAGCCCACTTGCGCGTTATCAATACGCCGCCACGCGCCATTGGTAAGACCACGGTGGAAACGGTGCTGGAACGAGTCCGTAATGGCGATGGTACATTCTGGCAGGTGCTTGTTTCCGAGGCGAACGGAACGGGTCGTTCTGCTCCGAAACTCAAGGGCTTTACGGATCTGGTCCAGGGCTGGAAGAATCTTGTTGCGGCGGGAGAGACTCCGCTTCCGATTCTTGCGGAACACATCATCGCCGATACGGGATACAAGGAATTTTTACGCAAGGAAGATGAGCTTACGGCGGACGAACGCATTGCGAACATCGACGAAATGGTGAACGCCATCCGCGAATTCGACGAGGAACATCCCGATGCGACCCTGGATGCGTTCTTGCAGGACATCTCGCTATTGACGGATGCCGACAAGAAGGTGGATGATTCGAAGGGCGCCGTGACGCTCATGACCATCCACATGGCGAAGGGACTTGAATTCAATACGGTTCACATTGCCGGTTGTGACGAAGAAATCTTCCCGCTGGTGCGAGGTTCATCGTTTGCGACGGACAAGGAAATGCGCGAGCAGATGGAAGAGGAACGCCGCCTGTTCTACGTGGGCTGCACCCGCGCCGAAAAGAAACTTTATCTGTACCACGCCGAAAGACGCTTCTACCAGGGAACCGTCAGGCCGTTTTTGCCGTCGAGGTTCCTCAAGGAGCTTGATTCGTCGGTGGTCGAGTTTACGCCGTGTGTTGATACGCGCCCGGCATTCGGCTCTGAATTTGGCTATTCGCCAGCCGCACCACGCTACAACAAGGCGCCCGATTTTGCCCTGAAGGGAGGGCGTCCTTCGCCATCGGGCTCTTTCGGTTCCGGATCCCGAGGTGGGTTCAGTCGTCCGGGCTCGGTTCCTGCTTCTGTCCGTAAGAACGACCAGCGTATTGTTTACCGCAATCCAATCAAGGTGACTCCTGTTGCAAAACCGGCAGCTCCGAGCGGTCCGCGCGTTGTCTACGATGAATATAGCGAGAATCCGTATCATCCGGGAGCCCGCGTGCGTCATTCCAAGTACGGGGTGGGCACGATAACCAAATGCTATGGCACGGGAGATAGCGCCCGTGTGGATGTCCGCTTCAACAGCGACAACGTGGTTCGGACCATCATTCTTAAGTATGCCGCGCTCGAAATTATGGGTTAGGGCGTATTTTGCAAACGATTGTTGCTCTCCTCGGGAAAATAAATTGCTATTTTAGGAATGAAAATAAAGAGGTCCTATGCTTGAACGTGAAGAAGTTCTGAAATTGGCGAAGCTTTCGAGGCTCGAAGTCGCGGAAGGCGACATCGATTCTGTGAAGGCGCATCTGGATGGAATGCTCGACCACATGGAAGCCCTCAAGGCGCTCGACTTGTCCAATGTGGAACCGATGACTGCCGTCGAAAACGGCGCTACGATTCTCCGCGAGGATGTCCCTGTGCAGGGATTCTCCCTGGACCAGGCTTTTGCGAACGCTCCGGCGGTGGAGAACGACCATTTCGCCATTCCGAAGGTTATCGGCGGCTAGACTCCCGAATTAGACTTCCATGACCCCAGTCCATTGCATCGTGCCGGCGCGCATGGGTTCTTCCCGTTTTCCTGGAAAACCGCTTTTTAAGCTCTGTGGAACGGAAATGATCGTGAGGACGCTCAAACGGGCTGCCCTTGCGGAATGTTTTGACCGTATCGTCTGCGCTACGGATTCCGAACAGATTGCCGAGGTCGTGTCTGGGGCGGGGTTCGAGTTCGTCTTGACGGGGAAGGCCGCTACCGGTTCCGACCGCGTTGCCGAGGCCGCGAGCGCCTTGGACCTTGACCTGGTCGTGAATCTCCAGGGGGACGAACCCCTTGTAGAGCCTTCCGTACTTGAAGATGTGGCCTGTGAATTGGCGGCCCATCCGGATTTCTGGGTGACTGTTGCGTGTCCGCTGTCGCCTTCGGATGCCGAGGTCGCGACTGTCGTCAAGGTCAAGGTCGAAAACGGTTTCGCTGTAGATTTTACCCGCCACGTGGAGCCTTCCGAGGCGCCCCGATGGTTCCAGCACCAGGGGATATATGCGTATTCCCGTGCTTCGCGGGATGAGTTTTCCAGGCTTCCCCAAAGCGGGGTCGAGCTGGAGCGCTCGCTGGAACAGATGCGGATATTGGGGAAACGCCCGATCCGCATCGTGCAGAGTCCTTTCCCGTCCGTTTCGGTGGATGTGCCCGCCGATGCGGCTGCGGTGGAGGCTCTCATAAGAAGACATATGTAAATACGCTTTCAACAAGGTGAGGGGACCGGATGAACGCTGCAGAAAAGAAAATTCTGTATATAGCAATGGCATTTTTCGTGGTTGGGGTTGCTGTTAGGGTCTTGCCCTGGGAGCCGCCGTCTATCGAGACTGTGGAGATTTCGGAGCGGGTCCGCCCTGAAGAAACTCCTGTCCCATATTCCAAGGTGGAATATGGGGCGCCGCGTCCGTCCGAAGAGTCGGTGACTTTGGATAAAGTAACGAAAAAGGAGCCGTCGGAAGGTGCCCGTAAGGGGCGCCCGAAGAAGCAAACGGTGCATTTGCCCCTAAAAATCAACGCAGCGACGGAGGAGGAGCTTTGTGCCCTGAAAGGGGTGGGGCCCAAGCTTGCACAGCGGATTGTCGCCTTCCGGGAGGCCCACGGCCCCTTCAAAACCCCCGCAAGTCTCGAAAAAGTGCCCGGAATCGGGAAGAAAAAGTTGGAAGGTATACTCCAGGGGGTGATTTTTGATTAGTTTTAGGGTATTAAAATCTTCATAAGTCGTTGAGTATATGAGTGATACGAAACTGTACCTAGGTATTGAGGTTGGCGATGTTTCCTTGAAAGTCGCCCTCTTGGACTCCGCCGAAAAGCGGGTGCTCAAGACTGCGGTCCTCCAGACGGAGACGAGTCCGATTGATGACATCTTCACCTTCGAGACCGTCCTGCAGGGGTGGATGGAAGAAAACGAACTCGATGGCATCGAGTCGATTTCGGTGACCGTCCCGGCATTCCGGTCCATTGTCCGGCAGGTGTTTGTGCCGGCGGAGGCGGTTCCCAACTTGGATGACTACCTCCAGTGGTATCTCGGCCTCATTACCAATGCCGACAAGGGCGCCTATATCGTAGACTACAAGATCTTGAGCGGCGACGAGAACCTCGGAAAGACCGTTCTGCTGATTGCGGTCCGCCGTGAATGGGTGGATGCCCTGCGCAAGGGCTTCCGTAGCAAGAGCCTCGTGCCGAAGTCCATGGAAGTGGATGTGCTTTCGCTCATGAACCTTATGGACGTGGGGGATGGAATCAAGGACCTTGAATGCGTCATCAAGGCGGATTATGCCGGTGTCACCATGCTCTGGCTCAACAAGGACAACCTGCAGGCGCTCCGCTGCGTCTCGACTCTGTCTCTCGTGAATACTTCGACGGAACAGGCCTACGAGCTCCTTGCCAATGCCATCTGCGACCAGATGAAGGAAGCTCGCGAACAGAATACCATGCCCGAAATGAAGCAGGTGCATATCTGTGGCGAAATGGCTATGGATCCGCTTTTCGTGCAGAAACTGCGTGCTAAACTCACCGACGATTGTCAGCTTATTCTGATGGATTCGTTCTCGAAACTCAGGCTTCCTGTGGACGAGGTCGATTCTGCTGCCGTGCTCAACTGCGCGGGTGCCATCGGTACGGCGCTTAGCGTGATGGAGGGTGTATGATTCGTTTGAACCTTATTGAAGCTGCCGAACGTGCTTCGGTCGCGGACGAAACCGTAACTCCGGTCCACGTGACCGACGTTGCCGCCCAGGTAAAGACATCCAAGAAGAAAACTTTGGTTGGCCTGCTCGCCGCACTATTCGTGTTTGTGGCGTTCAGCTGCTTCTTGAGCGTATTTGGCGTTCCCAAGCCGTTGCAGGGGGTTCTGCCTGGACCGTATCTCTCGCTGATAGGCGCCGAGGACCCGAGCCGCACCGCGTTGACGCTCGCTTCCGGGCAGACGACCTCCGCCGGTGGTTCGCTCCAGGCCCAGGCCGCCGCTGCCGATGCCGCCATCAAGAAACGCGAATCACTGACGGTTCGCCAGGTGGTGGGCGAAATCAATCCGAAGGTGCTGTTCAACAACAAGCGTGATGACTACGCCTCGCTCCTCCCGATGGAAAAGGTGTCGTACCAGAGGTCGGCCATCAACCAGTTCTTCACCTTCCTTACTACGGCGACTCCCGATGATGTCGGTTTCTCCGACTGCGTGTTCCAGTCCCCGAACTACTTCTATGTCCGCGGTGTTTCGGTCAAGCCGACTTCGCAGCGCAGCTTCTTGGAAAGGGTCAAGTCCGTGAGTTCTGATTTCAGGACTCCTCCTCTGCCGGAAAACGCTCCCGCGACCGACATTACCGCGTTTGGTCAGTTCAACGTGAACAACGTGAACAAGGCGGCGGTGTCGAGGTTCGTGCCCGTGTCCGAGATGTCCGAAGAAATCAAGGCGTTCAAGTCTCTTGCTTCTTCGAACAAGGTGAACCTTTCCGGGCTCGACAAGCCTGTGGTCGAGGAATTCGGTGTCTACAAGCGCTTCACTTACCAGGTGACGACTTCTGCAGACTTCCCGGAACTTCAGTCCCTGATGGCAGCCCTGGATGCGTCTCCGGTGCGCATTGGCGTGACCAAGGCAGAACTTAAGTTCGCGAAGAAATCCCTTGCTGCGGCATTCACGCTTGTGATGTTCGTGGCTCCGTAATATGCCCATCCGCATTACTGGTGGTCTGTTGCGGGGGAGGAATGTCCCCTCTCCCGATTCATCGAAAACAAGGCCCACGGGCTCCCGCACGAGGGAAGCCCTCTTCAATATATTGCAGGGCGTTGAAGGTTTCCGGGTGCTCGACCTCTTTGCAGGAACGGGAATCATGGGAATCGAAGCTGTTAGTCGTGGCGCCTCTAGCGTCGTCGCCGTTGAAATGGCTCATTCCCAGGCGAGGCTCGTGTATCAGGCCTACATGGCTCTCTCGTTGGAATCGAAACTTACTTTGTTAGAAAAGAACGCGCTGACTCTTGAAAAAGAATTACTTTGTTCTGAATCTGGGTTCGACTTGATTTATGCGGACCCGCCGTTCAAGAACATGGACTATCCGGACCTGCGTCCTTTTTGGCAGTGGCTGAATCCGGGGGGAACGGCTGTGTTCGAAGCGCCGAGCCGGGACTTGCCGGCATGGGCCAAGGCCGCCGAAGAAGCGGGAACTGTGCAAATCCGCCGCTACGGCGAATCCTCCTTGGTGGTCTACAGGGGATAATTTCTATATTTGCGGCATGAAAAAAATCGCCGTATTCGCAGGGTCCTTCGATCCTTTCACTGTGGGGCACCTAGATGTTGTGAAGCGCGCCTCGGCGCTCTTTGATGAATTGTGGGTGCTCCTGGCGGTAAATGTTTCCAAGAAATACTTGTTGCCGGAATCGACTAGGGTCGAAATCGTCAAGACGGCGGTCAAGGACATTCCGAACGTGAAGGTGGATTGTTTTGACGGCTTGACTGTCGATTTCGCGAAACGCGTTGGCGCTAGGTTTCTGGTGCGCGGCATTCGCGGTGCAGGCGATATTGAATACGAGCAGACGGTTGCCTGGAATAACAAGATGCTTTATCCTGAATGCGAGACGGTTTTCTTGTCGAGCGCTCCCGAGCACCTGATGGTTTCCAGTACCGTGGTGCGCGAGCTCCTGAAGTGCGGAATCGTTCGCCACGTCCCCGAAGAAATTATCCCTCTGTTGAAGAAGTAAGTAGGAAAAACTATGCGTCCTTTTGCCTTTCTCCCTAAAGTTATAAGAGTGCTGCTGATTTCGAATGCGGTTGTCTTTTTGCTTGCTTTCGTGGTCGGTAGGTTGCTTGGCCTGCATCTGAACTTGCCGGGCCTTGGATATGGGAACCTTGCCGAATACATTTCGTACTTCGGCGCTTTTTGGCCTTTTGCCCCGGAGCAGGCATGGCGTTTCGTGACGTACATGTTCGTGCATGTCGACTTCTGGCATTTCCTTTTTAACATGCTTATGCTCTGGATGTTCGGTTGCGACGTTGCCGACATGATGGGTTCTAAGCATTTCATGGGAATGTATTTCTTTTGCGGTATTTTTGCTGCCGTGTTCAGCATGGTCATGTACTGGTTCGGCATGACGAACGCCCCGATAATCGGTGCTTCGGGAGCTCTGATGGGGATTTTTGTTGCCTACTACAAGTTCTTCCCGAATCGCATGCTGTTGCTGTTCATGTTTTTCCCGATGCGCATAAAGTATGCCATGTGGTTCATGGTGGCAATCGATGTTTTTATGGCGGGATCGGGAGACCATGTAGCTCACCTTGCTCACTTGGGTGGCGTCGTGGGCGGATTCCTTTACATGCACTTGTTTGAACGGGGTTTTGGTGGTTTCGGCCATGCTTTTGAAAAAATGCGAGGCCCGAAATTCAAGGTGTATCCGGGAGGCCGTTCTGAGAGGGAATCTCGCGACGAGTCGGATAGGGATGCCGAAGATGCAAAGGCCCCTCTCGAAGGCGAAGTTTTCTATGTAGATGAACAAAAGCGCGTAGATGAAATCCTGAAAAAGGTAAATAGCGAAGGCATAGATTCGCTGACGGATTCTGAACGCAGATTTTTACTGCAGGCTAGCGACAAGTTGCGTCGCCGCAGGGGCGGCCTGTAGTTTTGGACATTTTTAGAGGAAGCATTATGAAGAAAGTTCTTGGTATGGGCGCGGCCCTCGTTGATATTCTCGCGAATGTGGATGACGCATGGATTGAATCTCAGGGCGTGCAGAAGGGCGGCATGAACATGGTGGACTGGCCGCAGATGGAAAAGTTCCTTGCGGCGCTCAAGAACCCGCTGCGCGTGCCGGGTGGCTCTACCTGCAATACGATGGTCGGGCTCTCACGCCTGGGCGGCAAGGCTGCGTTTATCTCGAAGGTCGGCGATGACGAACTCGGGAAGATTTTCCGCGAGCACCTGGAACGCAACGGCGTGGAATCGAAGCTCGGGATGAGCGATGCGGCTACGGGTTGCGTGTTCTCTGCGGTAACGCCCGATGCCCAGCGCTCCATGTGGACGTACCTCGGCGCTTCTGACTTCCTTGTGAGTGAGGACTTTGTGCCGGCGCTCTACGACGGCGTGGGCCTGCTCTATGCGGAAGGCTACCGCGCGTTCAATGCGGATTGCTTCAAGAAATCATTTACGCTGGCGCGTAGCCTGGGCGTGGAAACCGCGCTTGACTTCAGTAGCTTTGGCGTGGTGGAAGCCTGCCGCAAGCTGTTTGATGAACTCTTTGCCGAAAAGATGATTGATATCATCATCGCGAACGAGGACGAGGCGTATGCGTATGCGGGCGTGAAGGAAGAGGCTGCACTTGATGTTCTTGCACAGAAGGCGAAGGTTGCCGTGGTGAAGATTGGCAAGCGTGGAGCCCTTATCGCCAAGGACGGCAAGGTGACCCGCGTGCAGGCTGGCCCCGCGAAGGCCATCGATACGACTGGTGCCGGCGACCTGTGGGCATCGGGATTCCTGTACGGCTACATGAACGGCTGGGACATGGAACGCAGCGGCAACCTCGGGAGCGTAGTGAGCAACGAGGTGGTGCAGGTGATGGGCGCGCAGATTCCCGAAGACGGCTGGGAGCGCATTTTGGCGGCCTGCGGGTAGTATGCCCGGTAACGCTTTGCACGAAAACGATATATATTTAGGAGAAAAGGGAGGCTTTATGAAATTATCCACTCTGAAGAACAGCCTGATGGCTCTCGCGGTTTTCGCAATGGCTTCGGTTGCCTATGCTCAGGATACGGCTTCTGTATTCATTCGCAATGCATGCGACTCGCTTCATTCCGAGATTGAACTCGTCCCTGCTTATATCGAAGAGACTAACTGGTACGGCAATCCGCATACAATGGCGAAGGATTCCTCGAACGTTACGCGGCACGAAACCTACGAGACGCTGAGCATGAATTATTCCACGAGTCAAACCATGCAGATTCCCGTGTCCATCAAGGCTTCTTGCCGCGAGATGCAGGGGACGACTGTGGGTTATGCCAAGTGGACAACAAGCCAGAAGTGGCAAAATGTTACGGAAGACGATTACTCGACGTATATTTACGACATTCACGCTTTGAAGATGAATGGTCATGATTCCTCGAATACTTATAACATTTTGGCGTATGTCTCGGGGTTGATTCCCGATGACTATTCGTTTACGGCCTCGAACCTGTTGTTCTCTACGACCTTTGAATTTGCTTTTGAGTGGTGGTTTGCTTCCGTAAAATATCAGTACAATAAAGATGCAACGCATATAGGTATTAGGTTTGGATCCGCGGCCAGCAATGATTCCCTGAAGGCAGTGAATGCCGCTGTTAAAGCGTTGACTGTTCCCGATACGATAAAGAGCGTCCGCCTTCAGGTAATCAAGGTGGTGCTTGGCGATTCCCGCAAGCCGCTGTCGAGTTCTTCGTTTGAGGCGTCTTCTTCAAGTGAAAATAGCTCTTCGAGCTTCTCTCCTGTCTCCTGCTCGTCCGAAGAGGCTAGTTCCAGCTCGAGCGCCGCGACAAGTTCCTCGTCGCAGAAGGTCAGCAGTTCTTCTGCGGATCCCGTTTCTTGTTCTAGCGTAGAATCCAGCAGCACTGCCGAACAGTCGTCTTCGAGCAAGGAAGCCGAGTCTTCATCGAGCGGAACATCGTCTTCGAGTGAGGCATCCTCGTCCGCTTCCGCCGAGTCGAGTTCCGGCACGGAGGCAAGTTCTTCTTCTGATGCAGAAAGCAGCTCCTCCGATGTTGAAAGTTCTTCGTCCGAAGGCCCGACGCGTCTAGCTACGATGTCTGCTCCTGAAGCCGCAGTTCATGTGGTGCAGGTGCGTAGCCTTGATGGATCTGTCGTTAAGAATGCCGGCAAGCTTGCTCCAGGCGTGTACTATATGAAGTATTCGAACGGAGTTTGGCGTAAAACGGCAGTTATGCCTAGGTAGGTTGTTTTTATAATGCGAGTGTTAAAGTCTTTTCTTGCCATTCTTTTTTGTTCGGTCGCGATTGCATTTGCGGCCGAGGACGCTCAGCCTGCGGATCCCGTCAGTACGGAAGCCGTAGGCCAGATCGCCGTTGCCGAAGTCCAGGCTGAACTTGCCATGCGCGATAGCGTGATGCAGGAACGTGATAGCCTTTGTGCTGTGGAAAAGGACTCGCTTCGCAAGGCTGTTGTCGTTGAAGAGGCGAAGTGTGCCAACTGGGAACAGAGCTACCAGACAATGAAGCAAAACAACGAAGTCTGCGCTCAGGCTCTGGGTATTGCACTTGAAGTGAACGAAAAAACCAAGGATAAGGCCGAAGAAGAACGTAAGAAGATGACCATGATGGGAGGCTCTTCTTTTTTGGGTGGAATTGGAATTGGCCTGCTGATAATGTGGCTGATAATGAAGTAGGAATTCGGTATGAAGTTTTTTGCCCCCGTTGCTCTTAGCCTGCTTTTGACGACAGGCTTTTGTTTTGCAAAGCAGAACGCCCAGTTGGCGGGCCCGTTCCAGTTGGGGAATGTGCTCACTCCGCTTGCGACCTTGCCGATGAAGACTGCCGAGATTTCGGACTTTATGCCAGGCAAGAACATGCTGTTCGTGGTGGGTGGAGAAAAGATTATCGAGGTGGTGGACATGAACAATCCTGGCCTCCCCAAGAAGGTTGCTGAAGTGCAGGTTCTCGGGAATGCGTCTAGCGTGACGGTGCATGGCGACTTGGTGGCGGTATCCCTGCTCGAAGACGAGGAATGGCGCGACGGCCAGGTGCAGGTGATGCGCTATACGGATAGCCTCGAGGTCGTGGGGCTTTACAAGGTGTGTAGTCAGCCCGACATGCTCAAGTTTACACCCGATGGCAAGAACCTGCTGGTGGCCTGCGAGGGTTCACCGAGCGCGGATTTTTCGGAAGACCCGGAAGGCGGCGTTGCTATTTTGTCCGTAGCGCAGGCGGGCGAGGCGGACTTGTGGAAGAATGCGGAATATACGGTGGCGCGCTTCGACCATCTTGATTCAAATACTCTCAGGAAGGCGGGTGTACGCGCTCCGGGAACGCAGGGCTTCTTGAAGTCTCTGGAGCCGGAATACATCACCGTGTCTGCCGATTCCAGGTGGGCTTGGGTCTCGCTGCAAGAGAACAATGCCATCGCGAAGGTAGATGTAAAGGCCCGCAAGGTGAAGGATGTTTTCGCTCTCGGGCACGTTGACTACGTGAAATCCGGTGCCACGATTGATGCGGTGAGCGACGGCGTAATCGAAATGAAGAAATACCCACTGCGCGGCCTGCGCCAGCCCGACGGTATCGCTTCCTTTTCTATCGGCGACAAGTATTACGTGCTGACGGCAAACGAGGGCGCTCCGGTCAATGATTACAAGGCGTGGACGGACGTGACGACCCCGATGATGCTTGCTGATCAGGAACGGCTCGACCGTCGCGTGTTCACGGATTCGCTCCTGAACGAACTGAAGGACTTGAGCGTGAGTGGGCTCGAACGCACGTGCGACGGGGAACGCGACAAGAGGGCTGCCTGCCCCTACATGTACACGTTCGGCACGCGTTCCATGAGCATTTTCAACGGCGAGACAGGAAGGCTTGTGTGGGATTCTTTCGATGCGTTCGAACGTATTCTTGCAAAAAGCGCACCGGACTACTTTAACTGGAATTCCAAGAAGAACAAGCTCAAGATGGATAAACGCAGTAGCGACAAGGGCTGCGAACCCGAGAACGTGACTGTGGGCGAGGTCGGCTACAGGCGCTATGCGTTTGTCGGCCTGGAACGCACCAGCGGGATAATGGTCATCGACGTGACGGAAGCCGAAACACCCCGCTACATCAAGGCTCCGAAACACGGAGAGTACAAGGGCCCCAAGGTGGTCGGTTTTTACCTGGACCCGCTGGATCGTGGCCCGGAAGGAGTGCTGTTTATTCCGGCGGACAAGAGCCCGCTCGAAGGCCAGGCCTTGCTTGTTGTCGGTTACGAATACAGCAAGACTCTCACGATTTATACGGTGAAATAAGACTGCTGTTGGTTTTCACGTAAAAAACGCCGGGCTTTCGCTCGGCGTTTGAAATTTTTGGATCCCCGCTTCTCCCCAAAGAGGATAACTCTACTATGGCAACAAGTTGCCAAGTATCGTATAGCGGGGATGACAACTAAGGTCGCGGGGATGACAATCCGGGTTACCCCAGCAGTTCTTCCTTGCTGATGGCCTTGAAGTTCGTGGCCTTCAGGGCTTCGATGGCCTTGTCCGTGTCCTGGAAACGGAGAATCATGATGTTAGAGCCGTTCAGGGTGGAGGGGTAGGCGTACATGTAGTCAATCTGCTGGCTACCTACCGCAGTGGAGAGCAGTTCGGCGAGGCCACCGATGGCGGCGTTCACGGGGCAGGCGACCACGTCGGTGATGGTGGCGCTGAGGCCTGCCTTGGCGAGCACGTCTACGGCCTTTTCCGGGTCACTCACGATAAGGCGGATGAGCCCGAATTCGCCGGAGTCGGCAAGTGTGAGCGAAAGGAGGTTCACGCCCGCATCGGCAAGGGACTTGCAGACTGCATGAAGGCGGCCCGGGCGATTGGAAACGAAAACTGAAACCTGTGGAATTTTCATAGTGCATTCTCCTTACATCTTTTTCCTGTTGTCGACAACTCTCTTGGCTTTGCCTTCGCTACGCGGCAGCGAATCGGGTTCGCACAGCGTGACGATGACGGAAATGCCGAGAATCTGTTCGATGGAGTGCTTGAACTTCTTGTTCAGCTGTTCCATGTCGCTCATGGAGTCGCTCACCATATCGCGGGAGACTTCCACCTTGACCTCGAGCGTGTCCATGTTGTTCTTGGTGTCGAGCACAATCTGGTAGTGCGGCAGTGCCTTCTCTGCACGGAGGAGGGCCGTCTCGATTTGGCTCGGGAACACGTTCACGCCGCGCATGATAATCATGTCGTCGCTACGGCGGCCAATGCGGCGGATGCGGCGGATGGTGCGGCCGCACTTGCACTTGGTCTTCTCGATGGCGGTAATGTCGCGGGTGCGGTAGCGGATGATGGGCATGGCCTTCTTGCTGAGCGTAGAAAGCACGAGTTCGCCCTCTTCGCCGTCCGGCAGCGGTTCAAGCGTTTCGGGGTCGACGATTTCGGGGTAGAAGTGGTCTTCGAAGATGTGGATGCCGTCGCGGCAATCGCATTCGCAGCCCACGCCCGGGCCCACGATTTCGGAAAGGCCGTAGATGTCGTACGCCTTGATGCCGGTCTTTTCTTCGATGTAGTCGCGCATGCCGTCGCTCCACGGTTCAGCACCGAAGATGCCGCGCTTGACCTTGAGGTCGCGCAGGTCGACGCCCATCTTTTCGGCAACGTCGATGATGCGGACAAAGTAACTGGGCGTTCCCCCCACCGCGGTGACGCCGAAATCCTTCATGAGCATCACCTGGCGTTCGGTATTGCCGCCACTGATGGGGATGACGGTTGCACCGAGGGCTTCAAAGCCGCCGTGGATGCCGAGACCGCCGGTAAACAGGCCGTAGCCGAAGAAGTTTTGCACGATGTCTGTGCTCCTGAACCCGCAGGCGAGGAGGCCGCGCTTCACGACCTGGGCCCACACTTCCATGTCTTCCTTGGTGTAGCCGACCACGATGGGCTTGCCGGTGGTGCCCGAACTTGCGTGCAGGCGCACGACTTCGCTCAGGTCTACGGCGAACAGGCCATACGGGTAGGTGTCGCGCAGGTCCTTCTTCATGGTGAAGGG
The DNA here is from genome assembly GCF_002374005.1 of Fibrobacter sp. UBA3629. Classification (NCBI taxonomy): domain Bacteria; kingdom Pseudomonadati; phylum Fibrobacterota; class Fibrobacteria; order Fibrobacterales; family Fibrobacteraceae; genus Fibrobacter; species Fibrobacter sp. UBA3629. Next base: position 40,709 of record NZ_DFLC01000014.1, read on the forward strand.
GAGTTTCGCCACGTCCTTGAGGGTCTTGATGTCTTCGGGCTTGAGTCCCTTCTCGTCCATGCGTTCACGGAAGAGCGGGACCTTCTCGTAGGCAAGTTTCACGGTGGCGCGCATACGCTGCAGCTGCAGGTCGCGGAGTTTTTCTTCGGGCATGAAGTCGAGTGCCATTTCGGGCAGGACTCTATTTTCTTCGTCATTCCAGGCGGTTGAACGCATATAATCCTCAGTTGCCGGTCTTTGGGACCGCGGTTAAAAAATTACAGCCTAGAATTTATCTTTTTTTCCGATGAAAAATCAGGGAAAAGACGAAAATTCTTTTCGAAAAAACACGTTTGCGAGTTTAACAAAAAGTGTAAAACCGTTGATTTGTTTTTCTAATTGCTTTTGGATGCGTTTTTGACTTTCTTTTGTGGGCTAATTGCCGTTTTTTTTGTATTTTTGGGCATGAATTTTGTTTTAAATGCAATTATAGGTAGGTTTATTCTGCGTCCTCGTTTGCTCTTTATCGTTTTAGCTTTGGTTGGACTTGTTCAGGCTCAGTTGTTGGACATGTCCCAGATGCCCACGGATTATATGGCTGAAAATAAGGTCCGCAAGGTTCTTGTGGAAGGTAACGTTCACATGGACCAGCGATCCGTGCTGGGTCGAATTGGTATTCGGGATGGCCAGACCTATTCTCCGGCCGCCCTTTCCGACAAGGTCCAGGAGGCCGTGACTGCTCTTTACAAGTCGGGACTTTTTGACGACGTGTCCGCCTGGGTGGATTATGTGGATAACTCGACCGAGGTTGACCTTATCTTCAAGATCAAGGAACTGCCCGCTCTTGATACGGCGATTATCGATGGCTGCGACGAAATCTCCGAAGATGACTTGCGCCTCAAGCTTCGCTTGATTCCGGGTCAGGTCTACAGCAAGAGCCAGCTTGAACGCGACCGCCAGGCTTTAATCGACTATTACCATTCGGAAGGTTTCCTGCTTGCCGAAGTGGGCTACCGTGAGACCGCCATCGACGAAAACAAGAACCAGGTGACGTTCATTATCCGAGAAGGCGAAAAAGTCAAGGTTCGCCGCATTGAAATCGAAGGTAACGACAATGTGCCCGCAATTGACATTACCGACCATATGCTCACGAAGGTGGATCAGTGGTATGGTGGCGGCGAGTTCAAGGAAAACGTTTTTGAGGCCGACCGCGATTCCGTGCTCAATGCCATCCGCCATTTTGGCTTCCTGGATGCGGAACTCACGGATTACCGTGCTGAATACTTGCCGGATTCCAGCTGCCTGTTCTACCTTGGACGTATGGTGCCGGTTGGGGAGAGCCTCCAGCCCCTTTACGACCAGTTGAACCGCGCCATGGGCGATTCTGCGACTGCAATCTACAAGATGGCAGGAAAGCCTACGATGCAGGTTTCCCATTATTTCCGCCAAAACCACAATGCGGCAAGCCATAACTACGTGACCCGTCCTAAACCGAAGGTCATGGACGAAGAAGAAGCGCTCAAGCTTTTGAACGACATCATCCGCTACGAGAATTCTCGCCGTGAATGGCTCAAGATTGTGGATGGTCGCAAGTTCAACAATCCTAAGATCGATTCGCTCAAGGCGCTCCCGAAACTTTCTGCCTACGACGAGAAACTCTTGGTCCGTTACATGCTCGAAGACATGTTCCCCGTGCTGAACAAGTACGATAATATCAAGACTTCTAGCGCCATTTGCATTCATATCGGCATGGTCGAGGGCCGTCGTTACTACATGGGTAGTGTCCACTTCTCCGGCAACGAGGTCCTGAACGATAAGATTCTGGGCTACGCATTCCGCCTCGACAGTGGCAAGGTCTTTGACCAGTACCTCTACGACGCATCCCGGAAGGCCCTGATCGAAGTGTACCGCGAAGACGGTTACCTGTTTGCCCAGTTTGACGAGGAACGCACGTTCGAAAACGATTCCGTGGTGAACCTCACGTACCGCATGCGCGAAGGCCTCCCGGCGTCCATTCACAAGGTCTATATCCATGGCAACACGAAGACCAACGAGAAGGTCATTCGCCGCGAGGTGCGCCTGTATCCGGGTGATACCTACCGCCAGTCCGCCCTGGAACGTAGCTTCCGCGATATCATGCAGCTCAACTACTTCGACATGGTCCTTCCGGATATCAAGGTTTACGGAGAACAGGAAGTCGACCTCGACTTTACGGTTCAGGAGAAGGAAGCGGGCACGGGGCAGTTCAGCCTGGGCGTCTCCTATAGCGAAAGCGACGGTCTCGTCGGAACGGCTAGCATTTCTATCCCGAACTGCTGTATGGGTGATGGCCAGGCGGCTAGCTTGAGTGTTGAGTACGGTGCCGACAAGAAGAGCGCCTCGATCAGTTTCCAGGAACCGTGGCTGCTGGACAAGCCGATTACCCTTGGTGCAAGCCTCAGCTACACCTGGTGGAACATGGAAGATTACGGAGATCCGGACATTACCCGTTACGGTGGCTCCGTCTACGTGGGTAAGCGTCTCAAGTGGCCCGACGACTACTTCTACGGTCAGGTGGGCTATAGCTGGCTCATGAATAAGCAGGGCCCGAACATCGATGGCAGCTACGTGGTTTATACCGGTAAGGAATCGGCAATCAACTTCCGCTTGCTGCGTGATGATAAGAACCTTCCGCAGTTCCCCACCGACGGTTCCCGCTATGTGCTTGACGTCCAGGTCGCAAACGACCTCCTGTTCAGTGACTTCAGCTTTGTGAAGACGGAACTGACCATCAAGTGGTGGTTCCCGCTGTTCCGCGATCGTCTGGCGATTGCCCTTACGAATGAATACGGCGTTATTTTCGGCGACCAGCTGCAATACCGCACGCTCTACACGATGGGTGGCGTGATGGGTTACGAAGGCACCATGCGCGGTTACAGCGCAGGTTCCATCGGCTACCGTCGCCTGGGGCGCAGTTTCCAGTATATTGGTGCTGAACTCCAGCTTGGTATTGTGCCGCAGACATTCTACCTGCTTCCGTTCTTCTTCGACGCAGGTAACGTGTTCGGCGAACGCTACGACCCCAAGACGAAGGTCGCGAAGCCGAGCAGGAACCCGCTTAGCGAATGGGATCCGACCAGTCTCAAGAAGGACATCGGTTTCGGATTCCGCGTAGTGGTGCCGATGCTCGGTATTATCGGATTCGACTTCGCTTGGCCGCTGGACGTGGGCGAGACCTACTCCGGCTTGAAGCGTAGCGAAGTGGGCGACATGGAATTCAACTTTGTCATTGGCCAGGGATTCTAACAGGAGGCTCTATGATGCGCAGACTTATACTTCTAGTGGTGATGGCTCTTGCTTGTGCCGGATTTGCCGAGGACGGCCTGCGCATTGCCCATGTGGATTCCAAGCTCATCTTTGACGGTTACAAGGGCACGAAGAAGGCCCAGGAAGAGTATGACCGCCAGGTGGCCAAGTGGGAACAGCAGGCGAACCTGTTGCAGAAGGAACTTTCCGCTATCAAGGAAAAACTTGACAAGCAGGTGCTGATGCTCAGCGATGAAAAGAAACGTGAGCTTGAAGCCGAATATAACAAGAAGGATACTGAACTCAAGACATTCATCGACCGTGTCTACGGGCGCAAGGGAGAACTCATCAGCGAAAACGAAAAAGTGAGTGCCCCGATTATTCAGCTCATCCGCAAGGCGATTAACGAAATTGCCTTGCAGGAAGGTTACGACATGGTTGTGGACCGTGCCACGGGTGCCGTTCTCTTCTGGAAGAAAGAAAACGACCTCACGAACAAAGTTCTGGACTACCTGAATAGCCGCTAGTGAATCGGGATTTCTCTCGGTCTAACTTACACCTTACACAACCTGAACGAGCAATCCCTTGAGGTACTGCCCTTCGGGGAATGCTGTATTCACGGGATGGTCGGCAGGTTGGCCGAAGCGTTCAATGATTTGAACGTGGCGCTTGGCATCGGCGGCGGCATCCGCGATAATCTTCTGGAACAGGTCCATTTCCATGAGCCCGGAGCAACTGAAGGTCGCAAGCATTCCGCTCTCGGCTAAAAGCTTCATGGCGAGCAGGTTGATGTCCTTGTAGCCGCGGGCTCCCTTTTGCAGGTTGTCCTTGCTTTCCACGAACTTGGGCGGGTCGAGCACGATGAGGTCAAAAGTTTCGGCCTTGTCGCGGCACTTGCGCAAGTACTGGAACACGTCCGCTTCTACATGGGTGGCGTGTGCGGTGCTGAGCTTGTTACGTATGATGCCTTCCTTGGCGAGCTTGAGCGCGTCCTTGGAAACATCCACCTGATAAACTTTTTCGCAACCGCCGCGGAGAGCGTAGAGCCCGAATCCGCCGGTATAGCAGAAGCAGTTTAGCACCTTCCTGCCCTTGGAAAGTTCTCCGATGCGGCGGCGGGCGTCGCGCTGGTCCAAATAGTAGCCGGTCTTGTGACCGTTCTTCACGTCGATGGGGAAGAGGATTCCGTTCTCGTTGATGATGACGGGCTCGTCGCCCACTTCGCCATAGACGACACCCGTGCGCAGTTGCAGGCCTTCCTTGCGGCGCACTTCGGAATCGCAGCGTTCGTAGATTCCCTTGCAGTGCGTCTTTTCGGCGAGCAGCTCGTAAATCGTTTTGCGGTGGACTTCCGCACCGGCTGCAAGGATTTCGACAGAATAGATGTCGGCGTACTTGTCGATGATGCAGCCCGGAATGCCGTCGTTCTCGGCGTTAATCAGGCGGAAAGCGGATTCCTTGTCTTCGATGTCAAAACCGCGGCTTTTGCGGGCCGCAATCGCGCGGTCAAGAATATCGCTGAAGAATTCGCGGTCGATGTTTGCCTTCTCGCCGAACGTCCAGAAACGCCCGCGGATCTGGGACTTGGGCGAGTACGCCGCAAGACCCAGAAAATCGCTCTTGTAGCTGTAAACTTCAACGGTGTCGCCAAGTTCCGGGTCGCCGATAACTTCGTCAACGGCTCCGCTAAAAATCCAAGGGTGGTAACGCAATGCGGACTTCTCGCGTCCGGCTTTCAGAGTAATCGCTTTCATGGGTGTAAATGTAGAAAAAGGGAATGCATTTTTCTACATTTGGCGTCGATATGTTCGAAAGCATTTTTGAAAAGTATCCGTTTTTCAGGTCTGTTCCTTGCATTCTCTGCATGGCCATTATTTTTAAACTGTCGTCGATGACGATGGAGCAGTTGGAGGGCTTGCCCCACGTTTGGGACAAGCTTGCCCATTTTTGCGAGTACGCGACCCTTGCTGGCTGCTATGCCATGCTCTGGAGCCGAAACGAATGGTCTAAGCGCCAGTGGTTGCGTGTGCTGGTAGTTGGCGGCCTTGCTCTTGCTTACGGATGTACCGATGAATATCACCAGAGTTTTACCGAGGGCCGTGACAGTAGCGTGTTGGATCTTGTGGCCGATTTGACCGGAGGTCTTTTTGGCGGTGTTGTATATGCGGTGATTACCTGCATCCTGAACCGATTTGATCCGGTACCCGAGAAGGTGGAATCCAAGGCTGAAGAATAAAACTAGAATTCTCCGAGCAGAATAATCTCGCGCTTTAGTTGAATACCGAATTTTTCGGCAACTTTTTTTTGCACGAGTTCGCTTAAATTCATGATGTCTGCGGCCGTTGCGCCACCCGCGTTTACGATGAAGTTCGCATGGAGCGTGCTGACTTCGGCGCCACCGATGCGGAAACCCTTGAGTCCGGCCTGCTCGATGTAGTAGCCGGGGGCGACTTGCGTGGGCGTGTCTTTGGCCCCGGTTTGTAACCGCTTGAAGGTGGAACCCGCATTGGGCATGTTGAGCGGCTGGCTTGCTTTGCGCTTGGCCATGCATTCGGCAAGTTCTGCTTCGAGGTCGGCAACGGATTTACCTTGTGCATTGGCTGTGGGTAGCTGGAATGTTGCAGAAAGGATTGTGGCCTTGTCCTTCTGGAAGATACTTTGTCTGTACCCAAAGGCGCAGTCGGTGGACGAAACCGTGCGGATGTTGCCGTCGCAATCAAGGATGGTCACTTGTGTGCAGCAGGTTCCGATTTCTTGCCCGTAGGCGCCTGCATTCATGTAAATCGCGCCGCCCATGGTACCCGGTATTCCTGCGAGTTTGTGGATGCCCGCGAAGCCAAGTTTCATTGCTGTCCGCGCGAACCTGCCGAGCGGGGTGGCCGCTCCGACTTTGAACGAACCATTTCCTGAATCCTCGATGGCCGAAAATTCACCTGCAAGCGTAATGACAACACCGTCGTAGCCCTTGTCAGAAACAAGCAGGTTTGTCCCGTTTCCGAGAATGAAGTGGGGAAGCCTCTTTTCGCGGGCTTGAGCGATGGCCGTCTTTAGTTCATCGTTGTCTTCGACTTTTATAAAATAACGTGCTGCACCGCCAACCTTGAAGGAGGTGTGCTTGCTCATAGGCTCGTTTTCATTGACAATCATAGTCAAAATATAGCTTAGCTTCAAACATTTTTCCTATTATTTCATTCGAAATGACCGACGACGAACTGAAACAATTCAAGGCTTCGCTTTCCATCACCGCGGTGGCCCAGGCTCTGGGAATCAAGGTCGAACGTGGAAAGTTCAAGTGCTTCTATCCGCAGCGCCATGTCCATGGCGACCGCACGCCGTCGGTCTCTATATCGGAAGAACGCGGAATGTTTCGCTGCTGGGTCTGCGACGATGTCCGTGGCGATGTGTTTTCGCTGGTGCAGCAGTATCGCGGATGCTCGTTTCCGGAGGCCTTGAACCTGCTCAAGGATATGTTCCCGTTCCTGGTTGCGGGAGGCAAGCGTGCCGTACCGACTTCGCCCGCCGTTTCGTCATCGACGCTTCAACCGGTGATTTCGCGTGATGAACACCGCGAGGTCGTTGCTCCCCCCGAACGTGAAATTTTGTCGGAAGAACCTAAGGCGCTCATTCCTGACGAAGAACGAAAGAAAGTCGTGCTTTCTTTCTTGAAGATGCTTTCGCCCATAGACGGAACTCCTGCTGCAGCCTACCTTTCAAAACGAAGAATCTACAAGCCTGTTTGGGATCGGATGCTGCTTCGCTGCATTACGGATTACGATAGCCTGAACCGGCATTTGAGGGAATCCTTCAGCATGGACGTCCTTCGCTACGTTGGACTCTTCAATGACCGGGGAAACTTGCGTTATTACAAGCATCCGCTGATATTCCCGTATCTCGATACGCAGAATCGCGCGTTCCATTTTCAGGCGCGAGCCATCGATAGAACCGTCGAACCCAAGGAACTCCACCTGAAGGGGTCGGTTCCGTTCCCGTATAATTTATCTGCATTGAACCAAAAGACGGGATGGATTTACCTGTGCGAGGGGGTTGTCGATACGCTCACATTCTTGCAACAGAATATCGAGGCGGTTGGAATCCCGGGCGTTCGCAGCTTCAAGATTGAATGGCTCCCGCTTTTCAAGAACAAGAATATCGTGCTTTGCCTAGACCACGACGAGGCTGGGCGCAAGGGGATGGAATACCTTCAGGGTGTTTTTGGTAATGCTGGCATCCGAACCATTATTTTAGGAGATGGTTTGGAGGGGCTTTCCTCAAATATCAAGGAAGGCGAAGATGTCAATGATTGGTTTGGAGGAAAAAAGTAATACGATTATGAAAAAATTTGCGATTGTAGGCCAGATTCTCTTGGTGGCCTTGCTGATTTATTCAGTGCTGTTCTCAATTGTGGGGACAATCTTTATCATTAAGGCACACTCGATTATCTTTGATCCTATTAACGATATCGGCTCGATGAAAGAGGAACCTCCGGCCATGAGCCGCTTTATGCAGGACTTGCTGGATTCCAATCCGAAGGTGCAGATGAAACATCGTTACGTGCCGCTGGATTCCATTAGTCGCAACCTCCAGAGGGCGGCGATTGCTGCCGAGGATCCGGGATTCTATTATCATCCAGGTTTTGATGTGAAAAGCATCGCGTGGGCGATGGATGCGAACGTGTCTGCCGGTAAAATCCTTTATGGCGGTTCGACAATCACGCAGCAGCTGGCGAAAAACCTTTTCTTGACGGGCGAACGCACTTGGGAACGCAAGGCGAAGGAATTGGGCTATGCGGTGGTGATGGAATGGAAATTGGGTAAAGACCGAATCCTCGAATTATACTTGAACTATGCCCAGTGGGGCAAGACCATTTTTGGATGCGAGGCGGCGAGCGAAGTCTATTATGGAATCCATTGCTCTGAACTCGACATGCAGCAGGCAATAAACCTGGCCGCGATGCTAGCGAGTCCGGGGAACCACATGCCGGACGAAGATTCTGAATTTATGCGTAACCGCCGGCGCAATATCAAGTTCCATCTGGAAAAACCACAGTAATCATGCCAGTACGCGGTTGACTTCGTCTAGGTCCGTGATTCCAGAATGAACGAGTGATTCTGCGTATTCGCGGATGTTTCCTTCGACGTAGCTGCCGTCTGGTTTCAGGATTTCGGTGGCGGCGATTCGCCCCCGGTAACCGCCTGAACCTGTTTTCTTCCGCAACAATCTTTGAGCGGCAACACCGAGGAGCACGTCTTCGAGAACGTTTGCCGAAATTCCCAAATCCAAAAGCCTGTCCCTTGCCGCTTTTGCGCTGTTCGTATGGAGTGTGGAAAGTACGAGGTGGCCCGTTTCTGCCGCCCTTACGGCTATGCGGGCGGTTTCCTCGTCGCGGATTTCGCCCACGAGGATTACGTCAGGGTCCTGGCGTAGAATCGAACGCAATGCAGCCGCGAAGGTGAGCCCACATTTTTCGTTCACCTGGACCTGGTTCGCTCCGTCGAGCGGATATTCCACCGGATCCTCGATGGTTGTCACGTTTACCTTTCGCTTGATGATCTCGCGAAGCCCGGCATAGAGCGTTGTCGTCTTTCCGCTGCCCGTGGGCCCCGTAACGAGGAAAAGTCCCTGTGGCTTGGCGAAGATGTTTCTCAGTTGCCTCAGGGTGGCTTCATGGAATCCGAGGGCGACGAGCCCGGTTCCGCCATCATGCGCAGGAAGCAGCCTCAGGACGCATTTCTCGCCCCGGTGTGTCGGAAGCGTACTCAACCGCACGTTCGATTCGTGGCATCCCTGAAAATGGAACGAACCGTCGTGGGGCAGGCGTTTTTCGGTAATGTCTACGTCGGCGAGCAGCTTGAAACGGATCAGTAGCGGGTCGCAAATCCACTCGGGCAGGGTGCGGTAGATTTCGAGCATCCCGTCGCGTCGAAATCTGATTCTCATGCCTTCTTTGCAGGGTTCTAGATGGATGTCCGTGGCGCCTCGTTCAAGGGCTGCTTCCAGAAGCGAGTCTGCGAGGTTGATGATGGGCTCTGATTCCCAGGAATGAGCCTTGCCGCTTGGCGGAGGTGCTGCTTCTAGCCCTGCAAGGGTGTCGCCGACATCCTTAACTGCGGCAGCTCGGATCATCTGCTGGATTTCTGCTTCGGTGTGCTGCTCGGGTTCTAGCCTGCAACCTGATTCCACCCGAATGCGTTCGAGCGAGAACTCATTGTAAATGTCGGGAACGGCTACGCGCAAGATATGGCCTTCGCGTGCCTCTCCCCAGTAAATATTTTCGGTCATGCCCCGCAATATACAAAAAAGGCGGGTTTGCAGACCATAAAAAAATCCCGCCAAACTGGCGGGATTCCTGAAACATTGCTTGTGCGGGCTTATGTTTTCGCGTGCCTGTTCATCTTGTTCTTAACCTTCTTCACGCCCTTCTTGACCTTGTGGAACAAGGCGTTCGGGAGCCAGAATGCTGTCGGAATGAGGTACATCGTGAGGAACGCGGACACGGCGAGGCCGCCCACGCATGCGATACCCATGGGCTGGTTCATCTTCGCGACGTCACCACCGATGGCGAGAGCAAGCGGCATCTGGGCCACTATGGATGCGAATGTCGCAAGTACGATGGCCTGGAATTTTTCTTTTGCGGCCGTCAGCATGGCGCTGCGCCTGCCCATGGCTCCGCTTCGGAGCAGTCGGTTCGCTTCGTCCAGAAGTAGAATTGCGTTGTTGACCACCACGCCGATAAGCATGACGATTGCCATGAGGGAAACCATCGAGAGCGAAGTCCCCGTGAACACGAGCGCGAGGATAACGCCAATGGCGCCCATCGGGATAGTGAACATGATGATGAAGGGCTGCAAGAAGCTTTCGAGCAGGGCCACCAGCAAGATGTAGGTGAGGAGAATGGCCATGAGGATAGCCGCGATGAATTCTTCCACCATGTCGTTCTGCATGTCGGCGTTTCCACCGAAACTGAACGTGATGCCGTCGGGCACCTCATCCTTCATGGAGTCAGTGATAACCTTAATCGAGTCCATGATTTCGCCGGTCGTGTGGCCGGGGAGAAGGTTCATGTAGACGTCTACATGGTTGTGTTTGCGCTTGCGCTCGATCTTGGTCGGGCCTGCGCCGTCGACAATGTCGAACAGCGTGCTTGCCGGGACAAAACCCTTGGGCGTGAGCATCGGCAGGTCTTCAATATCGGCGTGATCCTTGCGGTCTTTCTCTTCCATGCGGACAAACACCTTGTATTCTTCACCGTCTTCGGTGTAGGTGCTGGTTTCAAGGCCGCTTACAGCGATGTAGTTCATGACAGCCACGGACTGCAGGGCGACTCCGTAGTCGGCGAGCGCCTGGCGGTTGGGAACAAGCTTGATTTCGGGCTTGCCGGCTTCGTAGCTCAGCTTTACGTCGACGACGCCGGGAATGTCCTGAATCTTGTCCATGAGGATTTCTGCAGCCTTGAGGGCGGAATCGACAACGAGACTGTTCACTTCGAGCACGACGTCTCCACCCTGGCCGTTGCTCATTTCGGTGACAGAGGCCATCTTGATAGAGATGTATGCGTCGGGAATGTCGGCGAGGTAGGGGCGCAACGAGTCGACAATGTCTTCGGAACTGCGGTCACGGCCTTCGCCGCGCTTGAACAGTTTCAGACGAATTTTGGAGGTGTTCGTGCCCGTAAAGCCGTTTTCACCACCGACGGTAGCGTTGTAGCGCTCCATATCGGGAATGTCCTTGATGCGGCTTTCGATAATCTTCGTTACGCTATCCGTAGTTTCGATGTTCGTACCGATAGGCATTTCGACGGAAATGAGGATTTGACCCTGATCCTGCTTGGGCATGAGTTCGACGGAGAGGAAGTTGAATCCCATGAAGGCGACGAATGCAAGCAGTGCGCCCATGCCGAGCAGCTGCGCGAAAAACCCTGGCACGGAAAGGCAAAAGCCGAGAGTCTTTAGGTAGACAAAGCGGATGCCGTTGAGGACCCACGGGAAGAAGCTCGTGAGGCGTTCCACTATTCCGGGCTTTTCGTCGATAATGTTGCCGTTCTCGTCTTTCTTTTTGCCCTTGAACAGGTAGGCCGCCATGAGCGGGGTGAGCGTGAACGTCACCAACAGCGACACGACTGTTGCAAACACCATGGTCATACCGTAGGTCTTGAAGAAAATGCCTACGATGGACTTCATGAACGCGATAGGCACGAACACGCACACGTTGGTGAGGGTCGATGCCATGATGGCGACCATGATTTCGCTTGTGCCCTTGTAGGCCGCTTCCTTGGGATCGAGGCCATCCTGCAACTTGGAGTTGATATTCTCGAGCACCACGATGGAGTTAGTGACCAACAAGCCCACCGCCGAAGATAGCGCCATGAGAGACATCATGTTGATGCCGAAGTCGGCGAAGTACATGAACGTGAACGCACCGATGACGGAAATCGGCATCGTGAGGGCTGCGATAAGCGTGGTGGAAAGCTTGCCCAGGAAGAGGAGCAAGAGCACCGACGTAAGCACGATGGCAAGGAGGATGTTCTGGATAACGTTGTCTACGGATTCCTGAATTGCTTCGGACTTGTCGTAAATCAGGTGAATTTTGAAACCTTCGGGAAGCGTACTGTTGATCTGTTCCACGCGGGCGAGTGTACCCTTGGCGACGTCGACCACGTTAGCATCAGAACGCTTCTTGATGTCGAGCGAGACGGAGTTGATACCATTGTAGCGCGATGCGGAGGTGACTGTCTTGACGGTGTCCTTGACCTTCGCTATTTCGCCGAGCTTGATGACGCCAGTACCAGTCGGGATATCCATGTCGCGCATCTGGTCCAGGTTCTCGAACTTGCCTGCGGTACGCACGGAGGTGTTCTTGCGGCTGCCGCGAACTTCACCGACGGGGTAGTTGATGTTCGACGCCTGGAACACGCCCATGATGGTCGATATGTCTACGCCGCGAGACTTGAGCATTTCCTTGTCGAGTTCGATGGAGATTTCGCGGGTCGTACCACCGAAAATATCCACGCTTGCAACACCGGAAACAGAAGTAAGCAGGGGCTCGATCTCGTCTTCGGCCTTCTTACGCAGTTCGGTCGAACTGACCGGGCCGGTGAAGGAGAAGCTCATGATTGCCTGGGCGTTGATGTCTAGTTTCGAAATAATCGGCGCTTCGACGGCATCGGGGAAGGTTGCCGCCGTCTGCTCGATTTTCGCGCGCACGTCGTTTGCTGCCACGTCCACGTTCGTTCCCATGTTGAACATGGCAATGAGGATGCCGTAGTTCTCCATGCATATTGCCTGCACGTAGTCGATACCGTCAACGAGTTCGACGGCGTCTTCGACAGGCTTGATGACGGTTGTCTCGATTTCTTCGGGGTTTGCGCCCGAATAGACGATGACCGCCGTTACCACGGGCACTTCGAATTTCGGCAACAGGTCTACCACCATCATGCGGTAGGTGTAGATACCGAAAACCACCACGGTCAAGATGACCATGAGCATGGTAATCGGTTTATAGATACTCGCCTTAATCATTCAAAAATCTCCGTAGCCTTATTCGATGATGAGCACCTTGTCGCCATCGTTCATGCGGAACTGACCTTCAACCATGACCTGGTCGCCATCTTCAAGGCCCTCGAGAATCTGGACATCGCCCTTGGTCTGCACACCGAGTTTCACGACCTTGCGCTTTGCCTTGCCTTCGGCGGTAACGGTCCAGACGGTGTTTACGCCGTTGCGGTAGACGATTGCCTCGATGGGGACGATGATTCCCTTCACGTTGCGGGCGTCAAGTTCGGCAGTCACATACATGCCGGGCAACAGCTGCTTCTTCTTGTTCGGGAATGTCACTTCGACAGGGAAGAAACGCGTTAGGGAATTGGCGGCGAGCGGGATGAGCGTCACCTTGCCCTTGACCTTTTCTCCGCCCACATCGACAGTCGCTGTCGCGCCCTTCTTGAAGAACCCGATATCCTTGCTCGTGACGTTCAGCTTGAGGATGACCTGGTCGAGTTTTGCGATGGTGCAGAAGACCCCGATTCCGGGAGTCTGTCCTTCCTTGAAGTGCAGCTCCGTGACAACGCCTGCCGCCGGGGCGAGAATCTTCGATGCGCGGCGGACGGTTTCAAGGTTCATCTTCGCAACCTTGAGCTGCATTTCCTGGGTGTCCATGTCCTGCTGGCTGATGCCGCCCTTGGCGTGCAGTTCGCGCATGCGTTCGGTCGCCTTTTCGAGGAGGGCGATTTGTTCTTGCGCCTGTTGGTACTGCGTGTTGTCGCCGGTGAAAAGGTACTCGGCAAGAACCTGGTCCTTCTTTACGCTAGAACCGACCTGCACGTGGATCTTGGCAAGCGGATCGCTCATCTTCGAAAGGGCGTAGGTCTGCTGCATGCCTTCGATGGTGCCGCTGAACTTTCGCACGTCGGTGATTTCTGCCGTGGTGGCCTTTACGACCTTGGCGGGCTTGCCCTTTTCGGCCTGGATTTGTTCGATGGTGGCGGCCTTCTGTTCGGCGCCTTCATCTTTCTTCTTGAACATGTCGCAACCCGTGAGAAGAAGCGAGAATGCGGTTGCAGTGATGATTGCTTTGGTAATCTGGTTCATATCTTCTTCCTATTAATATTCTCCGGTGGCCTGCAGGAGCGCGTTGTAGGCCTTGTTCCATTCGACGATGGCCTTCATGTAGTCTATTTTTGCGGTGCGCAGGCTGTTTTCGGCGCTGAGCACGTGCAATTGCGTTTCGCGCCCGAGCTTGTAGGCTTCGTTCGTGAGGTCGTAGTTCTTTTGCGCGAGGTCGATCTGGCGCTTTGCGATTTCAATCTGGCTGTTCGCATCCTCGAGCGTATTCACGCACGACTCGATCTGCACGCGGAACCCGCGCTCGGCGGTTTCCTTCTGGATTTGCGTGCTGCGGAGGCTCGACCTGGCCTGGGCCACGCCTTCGCGGGTCTTCATGCCGTTGAAGAGGTTCATCGACACGTTCAGCGCGATGTACTTGTTCAGCTTGTCCCACGTGGGGGCGTCCCAGTCGAAAAATTCGTTCTTGTTGTTTGCATACTTGATGCCGCCGAGGAGCACCACGGTCGGCTTGTAGCCGCCCTGCTCGATTTCGATGTTCAGGTTTTTCATGTTCTCGGTTTCTTCGAGCATCACGAGTTCCTTGCGGCGCTTCTTCACGTTCGCCATGGAGGTGTCGGGGAAGCTGTAGCCTGCGGCGGGGTCGCGGAGTTCGCCCTGGAACTGCACGTCGGTTTCCCATTCGAGGCCCATCGTGTTGAGGAGCGAGTTGCGGGCGAGGACGCGCATCTTTTCGGCGCTCGCAATGGTGGAGTTCAGCTGGTCCATCGAGAGCTGCACGCGGATAAGGTCAAGTTCGGTGGCCATTCCGCTCTTGAGCGACTGTTCGACGAAATTCAGGTTCTCCTGGAGCAGTTCCTTGGAGGCGTACATGATCTTGATGGCGGAATCGAGGTAGATGAGCTGGTCGAAGGCGTTTTCCACGTCGTAGCGGACCTGGGCCTTCGTGTTTTCGAGCTTCACTTCGTTGATGCGCTTGTAGGCCTTCGCGATTTCAATCCCGACGCCAACCTTGCCTTCGGCGTAAAGAATCTGGGTGGCGGTGATGCCTACGCTGGACTGCCAGCGGTAACCCTGGGATTTCATGCCGTAGATGAGCCCGTCGAGCGCGGGGCCGAGGACCTGCTGGTCGTAGGCGTTTGCCATGGGGTGGCCTTCCGCATCCTTTCCCATGGCCATCTGCGTGGCGGCATCGGTCAGGTCGGTGCTCTTTTCGACATCGTCGAGGCCGAAAATACGGGTCACGGTGGCGTTCAGGTCGATGGAGGGGTAGGCGTTGCCGTAGCCTGCCGTCACCTGGGAAGTAGCGCTTTTGAGGTCTTCTTCGGCGGATTTCACGTCGGAGGAGTTTTCGAGGGCTGTATTGACGGCCTCTTCGCGGGTATAGGTCTTCCCGGCCCAGCTAGGGGCTACACAGAGGAACGAAAGTATGGCGGGGATTGCAAATTGCCTGAGCATCTGATCTCCATAAAATTTGACCCGCCAAATGTAAAAATATATTATATAATGTTAAAGGTGCCGAGAGGGAAAAAGTGACAGAATGCACGATTTTTAGGACAGAAGGTAATTCCCCTCCTTTTCGGGCTGTTTCGGGCGATAAAAAGCACCCTTCCGCCGGGGGGCGGAAGGGTGTCAAAACAGGGGTCGGATTCTCATATCCGGGGCTACATCAGACCGGGGATTTTCATGCCGCCGGTGATGTTGGAAAGGCTTGATTGTGCCGCCTCGTCTTTTTTCTTGATGGCTGAATTGACGGCTGCCATGACGAGGTCTTCGAGGGCTTCAACGTCGTCCTTGTCCACGGCGTCCGGATTGATCTTGATCATCGTCAGCACACCCTGACCGTTGATGGCGACCTTGACCATGCCGCCGCCGGCTTCGGCGTCGAAACTTTGGGTTTTGAGGTCGTTCTGGGCCTTCAGCATCTTGCTCTGCATCTTCTGGAGGTCCTTAAGCATTTTACTCATGTCCATAGCGGTTTTTCCTTTTAGCGGTTTTCTTTATTAGTTGTCGTTCATTTCTTCGGGCTGTTCGCCAGCCGGGGCTTCGGTAACCTTTTCTAGCGACCTAGAATATACCAATTCTCCCATGAATTTTTCTACGAGTTCCTTCAATCCGCCTATGCTTTCGCAGTCCTTTTCGAAGGGGCTCTTGAGGGCGTTTTCCCTGGAAACTCGTTCTTCTTGCGTGTAGGCGCGGGTCTTTATCGAGAGGGAAACCTTCGTCTGCAACTTGTCTTCCAGGATAGTCTGTACGCGCTTCGCGAATTCCGGGTTCTCGCAAATCTGCTGGTAGCCCCAGGAGGTGTTGTTCTCCGTTTCGCCGATATAGGTGAGAAATAGCGGGAAGGGGTTCGCCTTGATGTCGCCCGCTTCCAGGATGGTCCCTGTGATGGCAGCGGAAAACTTGTAGTCTCCGCAGTCGGCGAGGCCAGCCACGATGGAGGGCCAGGCGGCGGTGATTTCGTAGCGCGAGAATGCGACCGGGCTGTCAAAGTCGGAGCTGCCGACGAAATCCATGCTTGCCCCCTGGGAAGATTCCTGGGTGTCGAGCATCTGCTGGACGTCAGCTACTTTTTTTTTTGTCGCCTCGTCTGAGGCGCTTTTCGGGTCGTTTATAGCGGCAAGTGCTCGCCGGAGGTCGGTGAGCCTGTCGAGCCAAGCCATGCGGGCGAATGTCGTCTCGACAAGGAGCCGCGGGTTGGAACTGTAGCGGATTTGCGCCTGCAGGTCGATGAGCATCTTGGATATGCGTAGCAGGTCCCCGTTGGAAAGGCCTGTCGCGGTTTCCTTGAGCTTCGTGTAGAGTTCCGTAGAGATGTTCAAAGCGTCAGGCGAAAACGCGTCGAGGCGGCCGTAAAGGAGGTTGCGGAGGAACTTGCCGAATCCGTCCAGGAGCGGCGCGAACTCGATGCCGCGGCTTACGGCCTTGTCGACCATCAGGAAGCAACCCTTGAGATTATGGCTTTCGATGGCGTTGATGAGGTCGAAGAAAAGCTCGACGGGCGGGATTCCCAGAACGGACCGGACAGATTCGTCCGTCATCTCGTTTCCCGTGAAGGCGTAGGCCTGGTCGAAGTAGGTGAGGCCGTCGCGCATGGAGCCGTCCGCCTTCTCGGCAAAGATGTTCAGGGCCTCGTCGCTTGCGTTGATGCCTTCCTGTTCGCAGATGTAGCGCAGGCGGCTGCGGATCTGGTCCATGGTCAGGCGTTTGAAGTCGAAACGCTGCACACGGCTGAGGATGGTCTGCGGGACCTTGTTGACCTCGGTAGTCGCGAAGATGAAAATCACGTGCGGAGGCGGTTCTTCGAGCGTCTTCAGGAGGGCGTTGAAGGCCCCGGTCGAAAGCATGTGGACTTCGTCGATGATGAAAATCTTGTACTTGCCGATGACGGGAGGGTACTGTACGCGGTCGATGACATCGCGAATGTTCTCGACTCCGGTGTTGGAGGCCGCGTCTATTTCGTACACGTCCATCGGGTTTCCGCCCGAAATGTCCTTGCAGCTTTCGCATTTGCCGCAGGGGTGCAGCGGGTCGCCGCCAGAACAGTTGAGCGTGCGGGCGAGGATTCTGGCACTGGTGGTCTTGCCTACACCGCGGGTGCCGGTAAAGAGGAATGCGTGATGGAGTCTGCCCCCCTCGATTGCGTTCTGGAGGGTTTTCGCGATATGTTCCTGCCCGACCATGTCGTCAAAGGACTGCGGGCGCCACTTGCGGGCCATTGCTACGTATGCCATGTCTTGGAATATAGCAAAAAAGTGTCGAATTCGGGCCAGTCCGGAAGTCGCTTTTGATTATATTTTGAAAAAACTTACGAGGTTCACGATGAATTCGAATATGGCGCTCTTGATTCTTTCTTGGCAGGTGGCATGCCTGTATCACGAAACCGAAACCGAGAAACTTCTGCCCGGTTCGGCCTCGGCGACCGAGGCCGAGAGCGACACGCTCGACGCGATTCACGACGAACTGGTACCGGACGTCTCGTGGGACGACTTCAATGACCTCTATGCGAAGTTCAAGTCGGCGAAGGAACGTGCGGGCGCCTGCATCGAAGCGCTGAAGGAATCCACGCCCGAATTCAAGAGTAAGGTGCTCGAATCCATGCTCCGCGTGGCGAACGCCTCCCGCGAAGATGACAACGAAAGCAACGTCTCGCCCGAGGAGATGAACTTTATACAGCAAATCCGCGAAGCGCTCGAGTAGTTTTCGGTCGCATTCGCGCTTAACTTGTTTTTAATCCTTCAGGTAAAGGCTCTGGCTGTTGTCCAGCATCAGGATGACGGGCAATTTTTTTGCTGTAAACACGCCGCCGTTCAAGATGCCGCTTTCTATCAGTTGTCCGTTGAGACTGAACGCCCTGTACGCGGAACCGGGCTTCACGTTCGTGATGCGGTAGCGCATCTGGCCGAGCCTTACGAAGCTGGCCTTCGCCTGCGGTAGTCCCGCGGCGGTGCGCGGATTGACTGTCGGGGATTCGGCAGGGAACTTGTAATCCGGACACGTATTCAGCGTATCGAGAAGGATGGTGAACTCGCCGGCAACGGCTGCGAGTGCAAGCGGCATGTCGACCATGTCGACGTCCTTCCCGCCGTTTCTTCCTCTCTGCTCGGGCGGGTTGAATACACAGCCGCCGTAACCGTAATCTTTGCTGTAGAATCGCAGGCACAATTCAAATACGTGTGTCACGAGGGAGTCCGCCTGTTCCGCCGTCCCCTTGAATACGCCCGCCTTCTGCAGGCGCGGGAACTCGTCCTTGTACACGTCTTTGTGCTTCACAGAAAAAAGTGAGTCGATGCGTGTATTCTCGTCGTCGGAATAGGTGACTCGTGCGACCTTGACCACCTTCTCGGTGACAATCACTATCATGGTGGAATCCAGTTCGGACCTGTACACCCATGCCGTATCGGTGCTGGAGGCGTTCTTGACCGCAGGCTCGCGCTGGCTCATCTTGGAGAGGTCCAGGTAGTCGCCTTCGAACAGGTAGAGCGCTGTTGCCGGATACCCCATGTAGATGTCGGTGCTGCCGCCCCCGCCCTGATGGTGGGTGACGTTGCATTCCGCCGCATGTAGGCTTGTGGCGAAAAGGCTTGCAGAAAATACGCCCGCAAATAGAAATTTGGTGAATTTCATAATTTGTTCTCCTAACTTGATGATTTAATAATAATAAAAAAAGGAGGGATTGTTGAAATTTTCTGACGGAATGTGATTTTGGGGTGATTAGGGGCGTCTTTTTTTGAAAATAAATAGTTATTTTGTTGTAAAAACGTTCTAGTATAAAATAGGAGGTTATACATGAAGAAGGTTCTCTTAATACTTTGTCTTTTTGTCGGGGCTAGTTTTGCCCAGATAGGTGTTTCTCTCGGTTTCGGGCCGTCTCAGGGGATGGTCGGTGTCGGGTACACCATGCTGGACGGACATCTCTCCGCTAACGTTCATTTGGCTGCCTACAACTCCGACTACGATTTTATGGGAGGAATCGGGATTGCCTACCGCTTTACGGGCTTGACGGGCCCGTATGTATACCATTCTTCGGAATGGATAACCGGTGAAATGAACGGCTTTACGATAACGAATGTGGGTTCGGAAAATTCTGAACTCATCGAGCATACGAGAGAAATCAATTATTGGCGGCTGGTATTTGGTTTTGGGTATCAGTACATGTTCCTGAATCATTTCGGTGCATATTTTGAGATGGGCTTTGAGTTCTATGCCGGCAATGGCGGCTATTATACTCATTTCGATGCTGACTACGGAACGCTTGATAACGACAAGCTGTTTTTCCCTGTCGGCCTCGGTATCGTAGCCGAGTTCTAAAAGGTGGATAAATCAAAAAAGAGGTGCTCCGTTAGGAACACCTCTTTAAAATGGATTCTCGTTCGTGTAGATTATCCCGACTACAATTGTTGTTCTTTTTTCTCAATCAAGGTCTCCAAATTGTTAAGGTGTTGCTTGATTGCTTCTACTTCATTTAGAAAATCTTTTTCTTTTGTTGTACTTTGCGGTTCTGATGATGTCGTTTCCCCAAAGGAATTGACGACAATTCCCACGAGAACATTCAGAACAACGAATGATGTTATGAGTATAAATGGGATGAAAAATGCCCAAGCATAAGGATATACTTCCATGACGGGTCGGCTGATCCCCATAGACCATGATTCCAATGTCATTATTTGGAATAAGGAATACATTGATTTTCCAATGGAACCAAACCATGCGGGAAAATTTTCTCCAAAGAGAGTTGTTCCTATTATTGCGAAGACATAGTAAATGATTAACAATAACAAAATTGTCCATGATATACTGGGAATAGACTTTCCTATAACAGAAACGATTGTTTGAAGAGGCTTCATCCCACTAATAAGTTTAAAAGCTCTGAATACACGGATGATTCTTAGAACGCGAAGTGAAGATAAGGCAGGGAAATCAGCTAAGAGTGAAAATACTACAATTAAGAAATCAAACCAATTCCATCCATCCTTGAAATAATTTAGCCGAAATGATGAAATTTTTAGTATGGCTTCTAAAACAAAGATGTATAAACAAACTTTGTCCAGGATGTTTAAAAGATAGCCAAAGTGTTCTGTAATAGAAGGAGATGTTTGTAGCCCTAGAACAGCCGAATTGACTAGGACTACAATAATTATGAAATTAGAAAACTTAGAGGATTGAAGGAAATTATTCAACGTCGTCCTCATCGTCTTCCTCTTCATCATCTGCTTCGTTATTGTTGCCAGGGATGTCGACGTAAACCGTATTTTCGTAAATTGTCACGATAACATTAATTTCATTCTCGTTGTCTAGGTAGGCTTTGGCGTTGTTGAAAATTGTACTGTCGCCATAATGAATAGCATTCCCTAATTCTATTTTTTCGCATTTGCCTCCATCTCCATTTTCTTGCAAAATTTCTGTCACAAGTTTGCAGGATAACTGCTCGTTTTCTTCCGTGTCGCTGCGCATAAAATAATATATGCATCCAGAAGCGATTAAAATAGCGCATAAACCGGCGATAATCTTCTTTTTTATGGATCCACTCTTTGAAAAAATGTCTGTTGTTATATCAATGACGGTTCCTAATGGGTCGTCTATGGCATTTTTTACATGTTCGAGTACAGAAAGAACTTTAGCTGAGGTGAGCTCGTTTGCGTCGCAATCCTCTATGATGAATGAGCGAATGTTCTCCCAAGCGTCATCATCCAAAGTTCCTGGAATTTCTGTAAAATGGATTTTTTTATCTTGCGTCGTTACGTATACTTCTATTCTGTCCGCTTTGTCTATTCCATATTTGAAAGAACATTCCTTGATAGGAGCGCATAGTTCCTGTCCGGACATGACAGAAATGAAGATTTTTTCATCTTCAAATTTTATTTCTTTCAATCGTCTTGATTTGGGAGTGAGCCAATACAAGCCTTTTAGTTTAGAAAAGAATGATGGCTCGGTTGTTTTGTATGAGAAATTTTCGATGTCAGTCATATTTTTCTCCTATGATTGGTTAGAAATCATCGTATTCAATGTCGCAGATTGATTTTAAATTTGGTGTGATGTTTTTGCAATCATCAGAAATGTTGCATTCACATTTTTCTGTATTGAGACATCTTATTGTCCAATGGCAGGTGATGCCAAGAATGTCTTCTTTTGCCTCTAATCCAAGTTGCCAATCAAAGCCTCCCATTTCAGTGCCATCTCGGAATACGAAGTATTCAGATTTTGGAGGCTTGAAATCAATGACCGCCCAATAAGGATATTCATCACATCCGTTGGGGCAGTTTGCTTTGTACGCATCCATTTTTTGTTTGTATATTTTCATTGCTGGAAGGATTTCTTTCATGGCATTTTGCCTTCGTTTTTCTTCCTCGGCTAAGCGCAATGTTTCTTCTTCTTCGGCTTTGCACTTTGCTTCTTCCTCCTCAAGACGTTTTTGCTCTGCAGCGGCTTTTGCAATTTCGTCTTTTCTTTTTAGAACTCTAGGGTCGCTGTTTACCGTATTGGCTATTAAAACCCCTTTTGTTTTTGAGTAGCTTGAAATTTTTTCTTTAAGCAGAGTGTCCGGCAGTTGATTTGCGGATTCCGCTTGATCAACGATTTCTTTGGCTATTTTTTTGAAATCAAAGACTTTGTATGTGTGATTTGAATAAACAAAATCGAGAAAGTCCTCTGTATCTACGAGTTCTTGAATATTGCAATTTGACCATTCTTCGCCTTCGAATCCATAATAACCCAATTCAAAATCGGAATTGTCGCTATCCGTAAAAACAAATTGGACCGTTAGTCGATTGGATTTATTTGCCAATGCAGAAACGAAGTCCGCTATAGTTCCTGCCTTAATCTTGTTTCCTATATCTCCGTCGAGAGCTATCAGCCCAAAAGATCCAATTGTCGCAGATATGAGAGCTTTCCATATCTCTTTTCTATATTGTTGAGCGTATGATTTCCCAAAACAAGCATCCATCGCATTTGTGGCTGCCATTGGATTTGCTAGATCATTGCCGACATCATCAACGATAGCGGTGGCTAACAATTCAAGGAAATCAATATCAACATCGCCTTTAAATTCGACAAAATCTTGTCCCTTAGATGTTGTGTTTTCCGTCCATTTGACATTGCCAAAAGACGCGTCGAATGCTTTACCTATAGTGGTCGTCGAATATGCATGGAATTTGCCTTCTTTTACCTGATCAACTTTGGAACAACCGCTAATGAGAATGCCGCACAATCCTGTAGCGATAACGGTCTTTAGGAAAAGAAATGTACTGTTTTTTTTCATCGGTTGCTCCGTTGTTAAAAACTCGGAGCTCGTCTTACCTCATGTGCCGACGATTTGCATTTCCAAAAAAGAAAAAGTGCGGAATCGTAAGCACTTATTGACCTGAGGTAACGACCAAGAAACCGTCCATCCGATAAGCACAAACGACCCACACCATTGGGGTGTGAGTGTCTGCCTTATTCTCGGATGGTTGAAATTTTGGTCGTTTTTCAGGTCTAGAATAAGAGCGAACTCTAAAACTATGTCATCATAAAAATAACTAAAAAAGTGAAAGAAGGCTGCGTAAGGGCTGAAAAATGGCTAAAAAACGTGATTTGACTGAATGTGTAGTGATTTGTCAATACATTTTCTTTGTGTTTTATTGACTTGTAGTTGAAAATAGTGTATATTTAGGGGGAAAGGAGTCTAATTATGGCTACGTTGCAGATGAGAGTTGATGATGACCTGAAAAAGAAGTCGGACGACTTGTTCCAGTCTCTCGGTATGGATACCTCTACGGCTATCCGTATTTTCTTGACTTTTGCCATCGAACATAACGGTATTCCTTTTGATGTTCGCCATGCCCCCGAAGACTTGTCTCTAGAAAAGGCTATTAGCGATAGCCGTACTCGCAAAAATCTCCATGGCCCTTATGCAACGGCGGCAGATGCCGTTGCCTCCATGCTGGAGGAATAGCCTTTGTAACCACTTCCGCCTAACAATCGAGATTATCAGCTAGTTCGTTTTTTTCAAAAAGTAGATTTATGCTATTTTGTAAAGACAAATCTGCACTCCAACTTGGAATGGTATTGGCAAATTTGGGGCAAATAATGTATATTAAACCCAAGAGAGGTCCAAACATGTCGGAAACAGCCTTTGCAGAACTTGAATCGCAGGTGGAAGGATTGCCCTATACCCAACTGGAAGAACTCCAGTGGAAAATAGGTCTTCTTCTCATGGAAAAAAAGTCACAGAAAGCGCACGACATTTCTGGTTTGAAGAAGTATCTTGGCAACACCGACCTGGATATCGATCTCGACGCCCTGCGAGGTAGAAATGACCCTCGTTGATACTTCCGTATGGATCGACGGTTTTCGCGGTGGCGAAAGCAAGGAAGTTCTCAAAAAACTGATTGACAACGGCAGTATCTGCATTAACGACATCATTCTTGCCGAATTGCTCCCATCTATAAGGAAACGGGGCGAGACAGAGCTTGAAAATCTGCTAAACCTCCTACCGAAGGTTCCAATACAGATTGATTGGAACGGCCTTATCTACATGCAGACGGAAAACCTGAAGCATGGTATAAATAAGGTCGGCTTGCCTGATTTGATGATTGCTCAAAATGTCTTGCAGAATGGATTGACACTGTTCTCGCTGGATAGGCATTTCGAACTTATTGGGAATCTACTTCCCCTGCAACTGTATAAATAAAAACGAATGTCAATAGCGTTGAATGTTTGAAAAAAGAGATGTTCTTTGAACATCTCTTTTAAAATAGATTGCCACGGCTCCTTGCGGAGCCTCGCAATGACATGCTAGGTTATCCAGCGCAGGAGCTTGCTTATGCATTGGATAACCGACGCTGTCATGGCTCACAGAGCAATGACGTGAGTTAGCGCAGTTCCTTCAGCGCCGCCTCATTTTTGGATATAATATCCATCTGCGTTGCGAGCTTGGTGCGTTCGGCGTTAACGACTGCTTCGGGGGCGCCGCTGACGAACTTTTCGTTCGAGAGCTTGCGTTCAATCGAAGCGGCGAAAGCCTTGGCCTTTTCAATCTCTTTTTCCAGGCGGGCGATTTCTGCAGCCGGGTCGAGGATTCCTTCGAGCGGGATGTAGAGTTCGCCACCGGGCACCACGGCGCTGGCGCTGAACTTCGGCTTCACGGCCTTCACGGCGACACTCAGGTCAGAGAGACCCGAAAGTTCGGTGATGATTGCCATGCAGTCTTTCACGCTTGCTTCCGTCGCAGCATCGTCGACGCTCACCACGGCGCTCAGCTTGGTGGCGGGGCTCACGTTGTAGCGGCCACGCACGCCACGCACGCTTTCCACCACGGCAAATGCCTGGTCGAATGCGGCTTCGATCTTTGCGTCGATGAGAGATTCGTCGGCCTTGGGCCATGCGCGACTGATGACCATTTCGCTGCCCTGGAACAGGATGCTGTTGAGCTCTTCGGTAATGAACGGCATCACCGGGTGCAACAGGTCGAGCACGTTCTTCAGCACGTAGCTGAGGATGGCCATGGCGTTCTTCTTTTCGGCGGTGAGCGTCTCGCTGTTGATCACGGACTTCTTGATTTCAAGGTAGCTGGAGCAGACATCGTCCCACACGAAGCGGTACAGGAACCCGGCGAGTTCGGCGAAGTGGTATTCTTCGAGCATGCGGGTAGCGTCCTTGATGGTCGTCTGCAGGCGGCTCAAGATCCACTTGTCTTCGAGCGCGAACAAGTTCTTGTCCATCGGGAGTTCGGCGGCAAGCGCGCCAGCCTGTTCGAGCTGCGGGTAAAGGAAGCGGCAGGCGTTCCACAGCTTGTTGCTGAAGTTACGGCCGATTTCGAACTTTTCGCTGGTGTTGATTTCGCGGCCATCCGGCTGCTTTTCCTTCTTCACCGGCAGACGCACGTCCTGGTTGTCGGTGCAAAGGCTTGCCATCACAAAGCGCAGAGCGTCGGTGCCGTACTTCTCTTCGATATCCATCGGGTCCACGCCGTTGCCCTTGGACTTGCTCATGGTCTGACCATTGCCGTCCAGAATCTTCGGGTGGATGTACACCGTGTGGAACGGAACCGTGCCCATGTTCTCCTGGCTAAAGAGCACCATGCGGGCGACCCACAGCGTAATGATGTCGCGGCTCGTCACGAGCACGCTGGTGGGGTAGTAGCGCTTGAGCGTGTCGGTGTTGTTCGGCCAGCCCATGGTAGAATGCGGCCAGAGTCCACTGGAGAACCACGTGTCGAGCACGTCCTCTTCCTGCTTGAGTTCGTGACCCGGTACCGCGTCAGACTTCAGGTCTTCTTCCTGGCTGCACACGAGGTAGCCGCCGTTTTCGGCCTTGTAGAAGTAGATGTCGTCGCGGCCGGCAAATGCGGCCTTCAGTTCGTCTTCGCTAGCGTCCGTGTGCCAGATAGGAATGCGGTGGCCCCACCAGAGCTGACGGCTGATGCACCAGTCGCGCTTTTCGGCGAGCCAGTCCAGGTACTTGTTGGCGTAGCGTTCGGGGATAATCTTGATCTCACCGGATTTTACGGCGTTCATCGCGTTTTCGGCGAGTACGTCCATCTTCACGAACCACTGGTCGCTGAGGTACGGCTCAATCACAGTCTTGGAACGGTCGGAGTGGCCCACGTCCATTTCGTGGTCTTCCACCTTGATCAAAAGTCCGAGTTCTTCGAGACCTGCCACCACGGCGTCGCGGGCGGCCTGGCCCTTGAGACCCTGGAACTTGCCGGCGTTCTCGTTCAGGCTGCCGTCGTCGTTCATGATGTTGATCATCGGGAGCTTGTGGCGCAGGCCCGTCGCATAGTCGTTCGGGTCGTGTGCGGGCGTCACCTTCACGGAACCCGTACCGAAGTCCTTGTCCACGAGGATTGCGTCGGCAATCACCGGAATTTCGCGGTCAACGAACGGCACCTTGAGCATCTTGCCGATGTACTGCGCGTAGCGTTCGTCGTTCGGGTGCACGGCGAGGGCGGTATCGCCCATGATGGTTTCCGGACGGGTCGTGGAAACGGGGATAAATCCCGAACCGTCGGCCAGGGGGTACTTGAACGTCCAGAAGTGGCCCTTCACGTGTTCGTAGTAGATTTCGTCGTCGGCGACGGCGGTCTGGAGCTTGGTATCCCAGTTCACCAGGCGCTTGCCGCGGTAGATGAGGCCCTTCTTGAACAGGTTGAAGAAGGCGTGACGCACGGCCTTCGCGCAGACCGGGTCGAGCGTGAAGCGCTGGCGGCTCCAGTCGCAGCTGACGCCTAGGCTCTTGAGCTGGCGGGTGATGCGGGCTTCGTATTCGTCCTTCCATTTCCAGATGCGTTCCACCAGGGCGTCGCGGCCGATGTCGTGGCGGGTCTTGTGTTCGTCCTGGAAAAGGCGCTTTTCGACCACGGCCTGCGTGGCGATGCCCGCGTGGTCCGTACCCGGAATCCACAGCGTGTCGCGGCCCGTCTTGCGGCGGTAGCGTACCAAAATATCCTGGAGCGTATCGTTGAGCGCGTGTCCCAGATGGAGCGCGCCGGTAACGTTCGGGGGCGGAATCACGACCGAGAATGGTTCGCCCTTTCCGCTGGGTGCAAAACTGTTATTCTCAGCCCAGGTCTTATGCCATCGGGCTTCCACATCTTTAGAATTGTAACGAGTTTCCATAGTGGGCACAAATTTAGTAAAAGGCGAGTGCCGCGGCAAAAGTGTGCAAGGCGAGAAAGCGCGAAAAACTTGTTTTTTGCATTTTCGAGCCGTAGCCACGGACGTCGCAGACGTCAAAGCAATTCATTGCTTTGACATGGCCGAGCCGTACTAAATGCGCCCCAAAGGGGCGCCAAGATAGAATTTTTTATGTTGCCTGATATGGGGTTGCTTGGGGTATGACGTGGGAAAACTTCTTAATGATGCTTTTTTGCGGTGCTGTATTATACGGTGTGTATAATATAGTGAAAAATTTTCTTTAATTCTTGAAAATATTGTGAAAATTTACTAAAAAAGAACATTTTTGTATAATAAAACTATTGACTTGCCTGTGGAAAAAAGATATATTGGAGAGTATGAAATCGGTGCTCGAATATAAGGATTACCACCTGTATATACAGGATTACTACGACGAACGCAAGCGTCTAGGCGCGTTCTCGTGGCGTGAATTTTGTCGGAGCGCTGGTTTCTCGTCTCCGAATTTTCTAAAGCTCGTGGGCATGGGCCAGAGCAAGCTCAGCAAGGTCAAGGTCGATGCGGTGGCACGAGCCATGGGACTCGTCGGATTCGAAATAGAGTATTTCCGGCTGTTGGTGGTGTTCTGCAATGCGGAAAAGGATTCCGTCAAGAGGACTGCCCTGCTTGAGATGCAGAAAATCGCGCTCGAACACAGGGTGCGTATCGTGGACGGAGACGCTTTTCAATATTATGAATCGTGGAAATATCCGGTATTGAGGGAGCTTATCCCGATGATGCCGGGTGCCTGCCCGCGCGATATTGCCGAGGAGTGCAAGGAACACGTGTCGGCGGAGGAAGTCCGCTACGTTTTGGAATTCTTGCTCAAGGCCGGATTCCTGAAGAAGGACGGGGAGAAGGTCTATTCGCAGACTGAGCAGACCGTGATAGGCTCGAAGGAGGCGCTGCCTATCGCAATTCGTTCCATGCACAAGGAGATGGCGAACATGGCCGTGCGCGCCGTGGACCGCTATTCTCCGAACGAACGTTATTTTACCGGAGTTACGCTTAGCGTGAACGAGGAGGCAAACCGGAGAATTATTGCAGAAATAGATGCCTGCTGCAAGAAGGTGCTTTCCATTGCAAACGAGTACAAGGACCAGAATCAGGTTTGTCGAATCAATTTCCAGTTTTTTCCGGTCACCGACAAGGTCAAGGAGACTCGCCATGCTTAAGAAATTTTTCATTGCCGTAGGGGCTCTTTTTGCGGTGCTCGTGGTCGCGTGTTCCAATGGCGGTGTTGAAGATGTCGCAGGAGGCACCATCGATCCCAGTACAATTGCGTTGAATAGTTGCTCGTCGGGGGATGCAGACGCGCTTAGCAGCAGTCTCTCTGAAACTGAGAACGGGGTGAGTGTGTCGGAGTCGAGTTCTTCGAGTAGTGAGTCGGATCCGAAAATGGTGCAGGACGAAAGCAACAGTTCCGGTAATGAGAATAATATCAAACCGATTTTCAGGAGCAGCTCGAGCGAACGTCCTGTTATAGAAAGCAGCTCGGATGAAGGCGAGAATAAAGTTGTCGACCCGATTCCGGTTTCGTCTTCTTCTGAATTACGCGATGGCGATATTGCGCATGCGAGCGATTTCTCCATCCAGTGCGTGGAAAACGTCATTTATGTGAAATTGGATACCCCCGCCGCAGCATCGGATGTCAGTGGCCCTAAGGCGTTCAAGCATGTCGAGGGTGACTCCGTGAAATTTGTCTTGCAGAATGTCTATTTCGCTATCCCTTGCGAGGAAGATGCCCAGAAGCAGTTCCTGCAGGGTGTAAACGAAGGCCACCCGGTTGTCAGTAGTGAAGGCGATACGCTGTACGTGGCTTTTAGCCGGAGCAAGGGCTGGGATTACGGTTGTGGATGTGCGGCGAAGGCCACGTTCACGCTCGGCAAGGCCTATTCCGGTATCAACTACATGGCTTTTGACCAGAAGGAAACTCTTCCGGTAAAGGATAATTAAAAGAAGGAGGCTAACATGAAAAAGATACTTGCAACAGCTGCGGCCCTGTCGCTCATGCTCATTGCCTGCGGGGACGATTCGTCTTCGACGGCACCTGACCCGTCGGCCGGTAACGAGAGCTCGTCTTCTGCCGAGGTTGCCGAATCGTCTTCGACTGAAAAACTCTCGTCGACTGGAGCGCCTGAATCTTCATCGTCGGTTGCGTTTCCGGTCGAATCGTCTTCGTCTGTGTCGGCAAAAAGTTCGTCGTCTGAGGCGAAAGTCGCGGACAAGCACCAGGTCGTAACGGACGCCAATGCCCAGTGCCTTGCGAAGGGCATGGGGGACGATCCTATGCTGGATGGCGGTTCGGATACTGGTGTGAGCCGATCTGTCGACGGCGATGAAAAATTACCTCCGGTTGTCTACCGCTATGTCGGTACCGAACGGACCGGCTTTACCATAGAAAACCTTTCACTTACCTGCGGCATCGTAGTCGATACGCTCGATGTCGATGTGTCCGGCGATACGGTTTACGTGAAGGCTAAATTCGACAACACGAATGCGCAGCGGTGCATTTGTAATTCCAAGGTGGACTTTGCCGTGGAAAACAATGAAGCCTACTGGCGTGCGACAGTTCTCGTTTTCGACAATGTTGCCGGTTCAAATCCGAACATCATGGAAATTGTCGAAATGAGCGTGGTTACGGTTGAAGAAATAACGGGGCACAAGCTGGCGAAGGATATTAAGCTGGAATGCAAGAACGATAGGCAGACAGCTAATGCGCCGGCGCTGGCAAGCAATTCATTTGTCATGGACCCGATTGATACGACGTCGACCAAAGTGGCCGTTGCGGGCCGTAGAGTGGGCGACGATGGCTTCGATACCATCGTCATTCTTGAAGTGATGATGCCTTGCGCGATTGTTTTTGAAAGCTTTGATGTCTATGCGGACAATGGAACGCTGTATGTCAAACCGAAAGTCGATCCGGACAGCCCGATAACCAACTGCATCTGCCCGACGCGAGTGTCCTTCAAGGTGGAACAGAACGAGGCGTTCTCCAATACGAATTATCTCGTGTTCGATGGGGGAGAGCCGATGCCCTTGGCGAAAGCTATTCTCGTGGATGCTTCCGATTTGGATGGTTGATGTTCGACTTTAATTGAAGAAGGAAAATAGATATGAAAAAGTATTTTGCATGTGCTGTGCTTCCGCTTATGATTGTTGCCTGCGGGGACGATTCGTCTTCGAATGCCAAGACCGGAGATTCTGGAAAGCCGTCTGAAAGGGCTGAAATTGCCCACGCCGGGGAGTGTGGTGCCTTTACGCCTTGGGACGGGGAAGGCGAGGCATTCGTTGTAGGCTCGAAAGGTAGCGGCTTCCAGGTTCTTCTCCCGAAGGTGCGTTACGATGTTGAATTATGCAGTGAATGCCTGTACGAACGTTCCGGCGATACCCTGCATATCTGGAATTCGGATTCGACAAGTGAGACTCTGAACTGGTTCTGCACTACGGACTTTACGTTCGATATCTCCGATGCGGATGCCGATATCAAGTATTTCAAGTATGAGAATGCGGTCTTCAAGGTTGTGGATGGCCCTGTTCCGGAAAGGATTTCTTCGGGCATGGCCGTCTCTTCTTCCAGCGAGAATCCGTCTTCTAGCGAACCGGCCGAATCCTCCAGTTCGCAGGGTGGGTCGTCTGCAGGGCTGCCGGACTTGTCGTCCTCGAGTATTGCGTCGGGCTCTTCTTCGAGTGCGCAACCTGCTGGGAGGGTGACCCAGATGGCGACTCATGTTGGCGGCAAGTGCCTCGATAAGGAAGGTCCCGATGATCCGATGGTCGATGGCGGTGCCGATATGGCGCTTCCCCCGGTGGCCACTATGGTCTTGGAAGACGGTTCCAGCTTTGCAACTGTTGTTGTGGAAAGGGTGAAAATACCTTGCTCTGAAATCGGCGGATTCGCGGGTATGCTCAAGCAGGTCCCTCTCGACAGCATCGAGGTGACGGCGGCCGGCGATACGCTCTACGTGAAGCCGCTGATGCACGAAGATGATGTTTCCGACGGCTGTGCTTGCCAGGCGCAGGTCTACTTCACTATGAGGGCCGAAGGTGCCTTTACGCAAACCTCCCTCCTGGTCATGGACGACAATCTGAATCTGGGCAACAGGATGCGTATCGCAAAGGAAACTGTCGAATCGGAAGACATGAAGCAGCTGAAGATGACCGGCTACTACAAGGGCCAGTGCCTGAATGGTTTTTCGGAGAACAACCCGAAGGTGATGGCTGCCCCTGCCGCGAAGGATCTCCCGACTGCGACCTTGCTCTACAATCCCGATGGACTTTCCATCGTGGAACTGAACAATGTCGAGGATTACTGCGATATCGAGGCGAAGGTTTCCCAGAAGGTGAAGGACGACACGCTGTTCGTGGACTACTACGACATGGGTGCCGTATCCAAGTGCGTTTGCACCTTCGATAAGATCAAGTTTGCGGTTGACGAGGAAAATACCCATGTGGCGTTTTTCTCGTTCAAGTCGGTGCTGTACCGCCTGCAGGGTATGGAAGTTGTCGACTAGAAAGGCTGGGAGCGATTACACTCTCCCGGCAAACTGGTTGCTGAACAACAGTAGCCCTGATACAAAAATCACAAGTCCTCCAGCAAGAGTCGCTGCGGTGTAAATGTTGGCTGCCAGACGGGTGTGCGCACTTCCTTTGTCGATTCCTTTGCGAAGGGCTACGGCTGCGATACCGAAAGTGATGTTGGTGATGGTCATGCCAATGCAGATGACAAGGGCGCCCAGGAGTGAAAGTGCGACCATAGAGTTGAGAAGGCAGAAGAGGACTATTAGTGCGACTGCCGGGCAAGGGACAATGCCCGTGATGGCTGCGACTCCGATAATTTCGCGCCAGCGGGCTGTGGGGGGTAATGCGGCCTCTGAAGGTGTTTCTTCATGCTCCTTTTTTTGTTGCTTGAAAAAGTCGCGGATGCCGAGAACGACAAGCAATATCCCGGTTAGCATGATAAGGGCGTAGCTTGCCTTCTCGATGCCGATGCGGCCCGTTTCAAATGCGGTAAATACGGTTGCCTTGAATATTGCATATAAAATGAATAGAAGCAAGACGGCGCTCATTGTGTGGGTTACGGTAATCCCTGCTCCGAGTGCAACTCCTTGCCGCCAGCGTCCGCGCCTTGCGATAAAGTAACCGACGACGATGGATTTCCCATGTCCAGGGCCGAGTGCGTGCAACATCCCATAAATAAAGCAGATGGCGAGAAATTTCCAGATGGCGTTCCAATCGCCCTGCTTCATTGCCGTGATGGCGGATGTCATCTTTTCGCGCAGGACTTTTTGCGCTTGAGCGATTGTGGAAAGAAACGACGAGCCGGAAGCCTGCTTGTCTGTGACTGCGACGGGCGCTGAACTAGCGGTGTCTGCTTTTATAATCTCCGTAGTGGGTGCGGATTCTGTTCCGTTGATGTCAAAACGTTTTTTTTTGACCGCGGCGGATGCGGCCATGGCCAGCAGGCAAATCAGTAGAATAACGAGAGACTTCTTCAATGGGATCGTCCTTTTCCTATATCGAAATACAATTTAGGTTTTGGGAGAACCTTGCATTTGACGCCAAGTCCGTTTTTGGCTATATTTGCGCCACAACGCTCGCGTAGCTCAGTTGGATAGAGCAGCTGCCTTCTAAGCAGCGGGTCGTGGGTTCGACTCCCGCCGTGAGTATGAAACTCTGGATGCCGATGGTGTCCAGAGTTTTTATTTGTTCAGAGCCTTGTTGAGGGTGGCACGGAGGTGGTTTATGTTCGCTTCGTCGAGGGTCTCATAGCGGTAGATGGTCCCGTCCTCGAGTACCAGATAGAGCACGGGAACGTACCCGTTGCCGTAGATGGGCCCGAATTTCTGGTTGGTGTCCTGGAAAACAGGAACGACGACCTTGAACTGGTCGATGAACATGCGGATGTCGTTTTTCTTGATGCTTCCGCTAATCGCGATGGCGATACCGGTTGCTCCCGATTTTTCATACTCCTTCATGATTCCCTGGACTTCGGGGAAGTGCTTTTGGCAGTGGGGGCACTTGGGGCTGAAGTAGTAGATGAGCAGCGGGCGCTTGGAAAAGTGGCTAAAGAGGATTCCCGGGTCGCTGACCCCGCTTAAGGGGATGCTGAAGTCCATTTTCATGGTTGCACCGGTGGAATCGGTCATTGGAGTGATATTGGCTTGCTGGGGCTGGGGCGCGAGCTGGGCGAATGCGATGCCCGAGGCTACTGCCGCAATGCTCAAAATTCGTGCAAAAAAACGCATAGGAACTCCTAAAATTCGTAGAAGGAACGCTATCGTTCCTGTTTGGCTTGTAAAATATCAAAAAAAAGGCGGTAAAGTGTCACGAAATTGCAAAATATCTTCATTAGACCTGCCGATTAGGGCGATTTTTCGCGTTTTTCTGCTTTATATCACACTTTCGGGCGGTTTTTGAATACATTTGGCTGGATTTTGATGATGGCGCAGATTGCTATCTTTGTATCGTTATTGACTGAGGTTTTAGAATGATTGTATCTTGGATGACCACCAACAAGTGTAACCTGACCTGCAAGCACTGCTATCAGGACGCGGGCGAGAACAAGGCTGCGGAACTCACGACCGCAGAAGCTTTGAAACTGATTGATGAAATCGCGAAGGCGGGGTTCAAGATCATGATCTTTAGCGGTGGCGAACCCATGACCCGCCCGGACATTGTGGAACTTGTCGCGCATGCCTCGAGCAAGGGACTTCGCCCGGTATTCGGTACCAACGGCACGCTCATTACGCACGACCTTGCCTTTGAACTCAAGAAGGCGGGTGCGATGGCCATGGGCATCAGCATCGACAGTATTGACCCCAAGCGCCACAACGACTTCCGTGGCCTCCCGGACGCCTTCGAACTCACGATGATGGGCATCGAGAACTGCAAGGCGGCGGGCCTCCCGTTCCAGATTCACACGACCATTATGGACTGGAACCAGAACGAGATTTTCGACATCATGGACTGGGTCAAGGAAATTGGCGCGGTGAACCACCAGATTTTCTTCCTGATTCCCGTGGG
>NZ_DFLC01000014.1:74844-116348 GCF_002374005.1 Fibrobacter sp. UBA3629
CTCCGCAAGATTATGGAAAAGAGCCGCACGCTCGGAATCCCCGTGAAGCCGACCTGCGCCCCGCAGTTCCTGCGCATCGCGGACCAATTGGACATCAAGACCCGCTACAGCCGAGGCTGCCTCGCCGGTATCGACTACTGCATCGTAAGCCCGATAGGGAAGGTGCGCCCCTGCGCCTACATGATGGAAGAAGCGGGCGATGTGCACGATACGCCGTTCGACGAAATCTGGGCGAACGCCGATGTGTTCAAGAAACTCCGCACCAAGGCATACTCCGGTTCTTGCGGCAAGTGCAAGTTCAACGACCGCTGCGGCGGCTGCCGTGCCCGTGCTGCCTACTACCACGACGGCGACTACATGCAGGAAGACTCCTACTGCGCCTACGGGAGAGGGCTGTGATTTCTGCAGACGACGAAAAGTTCATGCGCATGGCGCTTCGCGAGGCGCAAAAGGCTTTCGACGAGAAGGAAATTCCCATCGGTTGCGTCATCGTGAAGGACGGCGTGGTGATAGGGAAGGGCCACAACCAGATCGAGATGCTGAGGGACGCCACCGCCCATGCCGAAATTTTATCCATCGGGACTGCCGCGGGCAAACTCGAAAACTGGCGCCTGGACGGTTGTACTTTGTATGTAACGCTCGAACCCTGCCCGATGTGCGCGGGGGCTATCCTCAATAGCCGTGTTTCCCGCGTGGTCTACGGCTCCCCGGATACCCGTTTTGGTGGCTGCGGAACGACTATCGACGTGATTGCGGGTAACGCTCTCAAGCGCGAGGTCGAGGTGGTGGGTGGAGTGCTTGCCGATGAGTGCCTGGGCCTGCTGAAGGCGTTTTTTCAGCGCATGCGGCTCGAAAAGGGCGATTCCGGCAACAAGGGCCCCACGTAAGCCGGTCTAATATCTATATTCAGAACATGAATTTTATCAAGTCTTTTTCATGCTCTGTAGCACTCGCTTTTCTTTGTTCTTGTGACAGCAATGATGTTTCCTTGGCGTTCAATACCCAGAATCCGCCTGTCCAGAAATATTTCATAGAGTCCTCTTTGGACGCCCTGTTGCCGGTTGATTCCGCAAATCCGAACCCGGAATCGATGCAGACCCGCCTGAACGTCCAGGCGACGCTCTCCGAACTGGTTGCGTACGATAACGGTTCCGGTCGGTTCGAGATGAAAATCGATTCCATTCAATATAAGAGCGATAAGCGGACCGTAGAGGATTACCTCTATATAGAGAAATATCTCCTAACGCAGCATTTCCAGTACAAGATGGCCTCGGATGGAGCCGTGAGCGAACCGGCCGTTGAAGATGTTGCCTTGCAACCGGGAACCGAGGAATTGAATCTGCTCAAGCTGTTCATGAAGGTGCAGCCGATTCTTCCGGGAGGTCCCGTGAAGGTGGGCGAGACCTGGAAGCGTCCGGTGGAAATTCCGGAGAAGGGCAAGACGACAGTCGTTTATAAGTCTTTTACCCTCGAGGAAGTGTTTTTGCATGATGGCGTCCAGATGGCAAAAATCGGGATGAACGTACAGTACAAGGAAGTCGCGGATTCTACGTCGAATGTCCGGATGGAAAGCGATGACTTTATTGTCGGGACGGGCTCTATCCTCTTCGATATCACGCACGGGATTGTGTCCTCGGTAAATCTTGAACTTTCGGGGCATTTGAACGTGAACGATATTGTCGCGGGCTACGAGGTTCCCAACATGCGCGTCATTCAGAGAATCAAGCTGAGGAGTGAAATCTGATGTTTGTCCGGCGTATAGGATATGCTGTGGTTTGGTGCGTGGCCGTTCTTGTGGTGGCGGGTTTTGCCGGTGAAATGCCGTTCCCGCATCCGACCGAAGGCGTTGTCCGCTTGACGGAAAAGGATAGCCCCTATATTCTAGAACAGAGTGTCGTCGTTTCGGTCTCGGACACCTTGGTTGTCGAGCCTGGAGTGACGGTCCTCATGGGCGAGTATGCGAAACTTACTCTTCGCGGGCCGGTCCGCATCCTCGGGACGGAGACGAAACCCGTCACGTTCAAGAATGCGGATTCTAGCGGCAACTGGAATGGAATCCATTTTGTCTCGTCTAATAGGCCGTTCGAAGTCAAGAACCTGGTGGTGCAAAACGCCTTTCGCAATACGGTGTTCCGTTCCCGCGGTATTTTTGAAAATGTGCATTTTGTGAACAATTACTACGGCCTGTGGATTGACGATGTTACAGAAGTATTCCTTTCACGCTGTGATTTTGTCCGCAATCGCTTTGCTCTTTCTGTAAGGGCGGGCAAGGTGCTCGCTGCCGATACCAAGATTTCCGGCAATGTCTATGGCCTCTATCTTGAAGCGGGCGGCGACTACAATGGAGATCTTGCTCTCATCAAGGGAAATCTTGAGGCGGATGTCCGCAAGGAAGCCGACGAACTTTCTCGTTCCGGCAAACACGTGAACCGTAGCATCTGGCATGCGATCGAGACTGGGTTCTAGGGGGAGCGCGTGGAAGAGTCTTTTCGTCGAGCTATAAGGAAGATGACAGGGGTGAGCGTTCGCTTGAACGATAGCCCTAACCGCTCCTCCATGGTTGCGGATCTTTCTCAATCGATGATGGTCACTTGGTCTATAGCTCTTTTTGAGCATATGGATGCGCTCCTGAACAACCTGGAAGAATCTGTCGGCGGTTCGGAACAGATTTCGTATAGCGAGACCGCGTGGAAACTCTGTGATGCGGGGTTCCCGCAGATCATGGCCGATGCGAACAAACTTTATGATGAATTCCGCGCCAAGTGGATCCAGCGATTCTCGACGGAAGAGGTGATGCGTCTGCTTCTGGAAGGGGGCGATTTCTTGCATCATGACGAGGAAAAGGGCTGGGCGCTCACGGTCAAGAACAACAAGCAGGATATAAGCGCTTTCTACTCGGCGACGATCCATTTGCTGGTGAGCGATGCCGAACCCTTGTTTGTCCGCATGCATGGCCGCGTGATGCAGCTGCAGGAAAAGCTGTGCAAGTATTGGCATGCCGAGAGTGCCGTGGATGCGGTCTCGAAACTGCTCCCCTGCCTAGAATCCTCGCTCCGCGAAAAAGAAAATACGATCGTGGTGTCCTTGCGCAGTTCGCTCAATGCCCTTGCCAAGAAGCGCTTTGCTGCGGCTTTCAACACCAAGGGGGCTCCGCGCTATTATAGTTCTGCGGCCTCCTGCGCTCGAAATGTGGGACGCTTCTGGAACCCGCATTATGCTTACGAGAATGGTTTTCTCGCTTTTACGGATGATTTTTGCGACTACGCCCGCGGACTTACTATGCATGTCATTGAATGGTACCGCGACAAGTGGTTGCTTTTTCTCCGCGGATTCTCCCGCGGTCAGTTGAACCTTTTTGAAACAACGGCCTCGATGGAGGCCTAAACTCAAGGAATAAGATGAAGAACGCTTTCAACTCGATTCTCATTCTCACGGTTGTCGGACTTGCGGTCTTGGTTGCCGGCGCTGTTTTCTTTGGAGCCCCGCTCTTCGGCTGGATTATCATGATGGCGATTTTCGCCGTGTTCGTTATCGACCAGTTCAGGTTGCTTTCGGCTTTGAAAACCATGAGCTCGGATGAGGATGGGTTTGTTTCCCGCCGCCTGAGTCAGGCCCGCGAATTGCTCGGCAGGGGGGTGCGCCTGGATTCTGCGATTGCTTTCGAGGTGCTTTCGAACAATTCCTCTGTTCCGGCTCCGAGAAGTTCGGGGGGTACGGTGATTCTCCTTGGCCTTATGGGAACTTTCTTTGGTCTCATGTATTCTGTTGCGACCGCGGGCGTTGCCATTGACAATTCTACGACCCAGGGGACTCTCGATACGATCCAGGTTCTCTTTGGCAACATGAAGGGTATTTTCGGTACGAGCCTTTGCGGCCTCTTCGCGGCTCTCGTGCTTGGTATTTCGCGCGGGCTTTTCCTCGGTTCCCGCGAGGCCTTTATTGCGCGCTTGGATTCGCTTACGTTGGATTTGCAGGGAGAATCTGCTGGTGAAAATGAAAAGAGCAAGGATGAGCTCGGCCGCCTCTTCGATGCGGTCGAAAAGAATCTTGCCCGCGTGGCGGAGTCTGTGCAGCAGGGCCTGAACGGTGTTGTTTCGAAGGTGGGCGAGGAACTTTCTTCGACAACGTCCAAGTTGAATTCTGACCTCGGCTCCATGGTCTCGAAACTGGAGGGTTCTCTTGGAAATCTGGGTAGCAGCGTCGGCAATGATGTCGCGAATGCGCTGGGTCCGATAAACGACTACATGAAAAACCTGCAGACATCGGTGGAAGCATTGCCGTCCAGGCTTGACGACAAGTTGAACGGAATCTCTTCGAGTCTGAATTCCAACTTGAATGCTATTTCCTCCAGCGTGAAGGAAGGTCTTTCGGGTGTTGCTGCATCGACCGAAAAGTCGATGGATGGCGCTGTAAAGAACATTGCGGATTGCGTCTCGGCTCAAGTCAAACAGTCTGACGAACAGTGGAAAGCCTTTATGGATAAACTTGCGTCTGAAAGTTCTGCGAGTACGGAATCCCAGAAGCAGGGTCTCGAGACTCTCAAAAATGTCGCCCTTCAGGTGGCCGAGAAGGCGCAGGCGGGTTCTGCTGAACTCAGCAATTCCGTTGCCGAAAAGCTTTCGGCGCTCTCGAACGATATCCTTACCGCATTCCAGAAACTTTCTGAAACGTCGGCGACACTCCTCGAAGCCCAGAAGGCTCTCACCGAAAGTATCGACAATCGCGTGGTGAAGGAGAAGGAAGCGACCGACGCGCTTGGCGGAAACATCGTCGAGACGGCCGAACTCATGCGTGTGAACCAGAGCGAACTTAGCGCGAATCTCGAAATGCTTCGTGCGGGCCTCGAGACGATTCTCGAGAAGCTCAGTGGCGATACGGCGGAACACGAGGAAGAAGAAAACTTCGTGGAACACCTCAACCAGTCCCTGGAAGCCTTCCACGAACGCGCAAGCGAAGTGCTCGTGGAAAATGCCGTCAAGACGCAGGAAATTCTACTCGAGGTGCTGGAACAGGCTCAGCGTGCTTCCATTGCACACAACGCTCCGAAGGCCGAGGGCTAACCTATGCGTCTGCGTCGCGACGAGAATACCAATCCCTGGATGGCCTATACCGACCTCGGCATAGCTTTGGTTTCTCTGTTCATTCTTGCGTTTGTCGCCATGGCGACATTGAAGGAACAGAAGGCCGAAGACCTTACGCGAACCGAGGAAGAAGTTCTCAGCTGTCAGGAAGAAATGCGTAAGATAGCGAGCGAACGAAATGCGCTCCTGTCGAAAAGTTTGCAGACATCCATCGAGGCGGGACTCATTGCTCTTGACGACGGAAAGATTCAGATCCAGGCGTCGTTCCTTTTCCCGACGAGCGGTGCCAACCTGACCGAAGAAGGCGTTTCCGTCATCAAGGGAATCAGCAAGGGGCTCCTGGATGCGCTCGACACGGGCGATGTCGTGATGGTGAGCGGTTTTACCGACGATACTCCGTTCAGTTCCAAGGTCAATTACACGAACTGGCACTTGTCTTCGGAACGTGCAGTGAACGTCGTGAAGGCGCTGGTTGCACAGGGGTTCCCGCCCGATCGCATCTTTGCGGCGGGATTTGGCGAATTCCAGCCCAAGTATCCGAACGATACCGAGGAACACCGCCGCTTGAATCGCCGTGTGGAAATCGGTGTCACGCCACTTAGACGAGAGAATTTCCACTGATGAATGAAAGGGTAGAATCCATACGTCGATCCGTCGATGCCATCCGCAAGTCCGGGACGCTCCCGCACTGGCGCTTGGTCTATGCCGACAAACTCCTCGAGCGAGCTTGCGACTATATCGCGATTGACAGGGAACCCGAAGCGAAGATGATGCTGGACAAGCTTGCTCGCTGGGTGGGGTCGCATACGCCTATGGCGAGCGGCAAGACGTCGGATTCGCGGATCCCGATGGTCTTCTGGAAACCCGACATGTTGCGCGGAACTGTCCAGCAGATAAGAGATACCCTTGTCCGCAGGAAGATGCTTATTCCGCCTACGGAGCGTTCGTCCATTCAACGTCGCCTCGACATGGTGGAAGATTGGATTTCGAAGGGCAAGTGCCTGGAAGCGCATCGCGAACTCGTATCGCTTCGCGGTACACTTATCGCCCGCTTGCGCCGTTCGTTCCGCGCGCGCCTTGTTGCGTCGACTGATTACCGTGGCGGAGTGCTGGTCCAGCCTGCGGGTAGTTTGGTCGGCCCTTACAACTCGCGTCATACGCTCGAGGAAATGTTCCAGATCGTGGGCGAGAGGGATCCTATCTGGATAGAAGATTTTCTTGATGTCTACAATGATCTTTTCCGTATTGCGGAACGCCTTGTGCCGCAAGAAAAGAAGTAATGCGCTAGGCGATGTTGCCTATAACCAATGATTGGGAGGGATGCTGTGGAATGTAGAATCTTGATGCGTTTTATCGGCAGCCACGCCGATTTGGAATCGGTTTGGAACGAAATTCTGGAGCGTTTTCCGGAGGCTGACTTGCCGAATGCTGATTCGGGCGACTGGTATTACGTGAATGACGTGATGGTGGACGAATACGAATGCCGCTTCGAGGAACTTCCTGAGGAAGAGCTTCTTGCGATGGATGGAAGCCTCTTCGTGGAAGAAGACTTTCCCGAGGAATTCCTGACGGAGTTGATGGAACGCAATGAACGCGTCTATGGCGTGTTCAAGTGGTCCTCGATGGAAGTTGGAGTTGGTTGCGGAGCAAGCGAAGCCTGGGGCGAATTTACGGCCGATTTTGTTGATGATTACTCCGACGAGGCGAACGAAATCTCCGAGGCGGTCCTCGGTTTTTAAGTCTGCTTCGTTAATATAGTTTGCTTCGAACGGCATTTCGCACGCTCACACATAGCAAAAACCGCCTGGACTTGCATCCAGACGGTTTAATTTTTGCATTTTCTAGTAACTAATAACTAGTGACTAGTAACTGCGGCGGAGCCGCTTACGTTTTATCTTCGCCGCGGAGCATGATGACCTTGCCCGTGCGGATGTATTCGACAATCTCGAACTTCTGCAAGAGGCTCTTGAGCGTGTCGACCTTCTGGCTGTTGCCCGTAATCTGGATAATCATGGACGTGGCGGTCATGTCCACGGTATTGGCGTGGAAATGGTCGCACAGCTGCAGGATTTCGGTACGCTGGTCCGGAGTGCAACGCACCTTGATGAGTGCGAGTTCTTTCTCGACGGCGTCCGTGCCGGTATGGTCCTTTGCCTGCACAACGTCCACGAGCTTTTCGAGCTGCTTGATAATCTGCATCAGGATCTCGGGATTGCCGTGCGCGATGATATTCATGCGGCTGAAGTTCGGGTCAAGCGTGGGGGAGACAACGAGTGAATCGATGTTGTAGCCACGGCGGGAGAACACGAGGGCGATACGCACGAGCACGCCCGGGCGGTTCGCCACCAACAAACTAATGGAATGTCCTTTATCGATCATGGTAATGTCCTCCTGTTAGGTCGATCCCGTGGGTTTTTCAAGTTTGGCCTTGGGTGCTTCCGTAAGCATGGCGGTAAGCGGTGCGCCTGCCGGAATCATCGGGAACACGTTGTCTTCCTTCTCGCATTCGCAGTGGATGAGGATCGGACCGTCCTTGTATTCGAGCGCCTTCTGGATTACGCGTTCGGCATCAGCGGCGCGCTTGATGCGGAGCCCCGGAATTCCGTAGGCTTCGGCGAGCTTCACGAAGTCGGGGTTGCCCATCATGTCGACGCTAGAGTAGCGGTGGTCGTAGAAGAGTTCCTGCCACTGGCGCACCATGCCGAGGTATTTGTTATCCATCACGAAAATCTTGATGGGGAGCTTGTGGATGGCAGCGGTCGCGAGTTCCGCTTCGGTCATCTGGAAACCACCGTCACCGCTGAAGCTGAGCACTGGCCAGCCGGTCTCGTTGCCGAATGCGGCGCCGATAGCGGCGGGGAAGCCAAAGCCCATCGTGCCTGCGCCACCGCTGGAGTGCAGCTGGCGCGGATAGTTGATGTGGAAGAACTGTGCCACCCACATCTGGTGCTGGCCCACGTCGGTCGTGACGATGGCCTTGCCCTGCGTGAGTTCGCTTGCGGTCGCAATCACGTGCTGCATGCGGAGTCCGCCCTGCTTGGGGTAGGTGAGCGGGAAGCGCTTCTTCCAGGTCTGGCAAGTCTTGATCCAGTCGGCTGTATCGAGCTTGTGCACCATCGGCAAAAGCTGTTCCAAAACGAGCTTCGCGTCGCCGCACATGAACACGTCGGGCTGCAGAACCTTGCCTTCTTCGGCGGGGTCGATGTCGATGTGCATCTTGATGGCGTCCTTGCAGAACACTTCAAGCTTGCCGGTAATGCGGTCGTCCCAGCGGCTGCCGATAGAGAGAATCAGGTCGCAGTCGAGTACGGCCTTGTTGGCGTACACGGTGCCGTGCATGCCGAGCATGCCGAGCGAAAGCTCGTGATCAACGGGGAAGGCGCCGAGGCCGAGCATGGTGCAGCACACCGGGGCGCCGATCTTTTCGGCGAGTTCCTTCACCTGGCGGCTGGCCCCGCTGATCATGGCGCCGTGGCCCACGAGCAAAAGCGGTTTCTTGGAATTCTTGAGGTATTCGGCGGCCTTCTCGACGCTCTCGGTAGAGGCGTATGTCGGAATCTTGTAGCCGGGCAAGTCCATCTGGTCGGTGAACGGAGCGGTGCAGGGGCCTGCGGTCACGTCCTTGGGCAGGTCGATGAGCACAGGGCCCGGGCGGCCAGTGCGCGCGATGTGGAAGGCTTCCTTCATCACGCGCGGGAGGTCGTTGGTATCCTTCACCAGGTAGGAATGCTTGACGGCAGCGAACGTCATGCCGCTGGTGTCGCATTCCTGGAAGGCGTCCTTGCCGAGGTTCGGGGTCGTCGTCTGTGCGGCGAGCACCACGATGGGGCTAGAATCCATGAGGGCTGTATAAATACCGGTGAACGTGTTGGTTGCACCCGGGCCGCTCGTCACGAGAGCGACGCCGACCTTGCCGGTCTGGCGTGCGTAGCCGTCGGCCATGTGGGTCGCGCCCTGTTCGTGGCGGGAGAGGACTACCTTAATATTGGAATCGAGAATCGCATCGAACATCGGGATGGCGGATCCACCGGGATAGCCGAAAATGGTGTCGATGCCTTCGCGTTTGAGGCATTCGATAATCACTTCGGCGCCGCTCAAAGTCTTGTTTGCCATAATTTTTCCTGTTTAAGCGTTTGGATTTTTAAAATTTGTGCTGAAAATATAGAATGTAGGCTTGTCTATGGCAACGGATAATTGGTAATTTAATGAAAATTTTTTGTTTTTATGGTGAAATTTTGATTTTTTGTGATTTTGCTTTCGTCTAAATCGAATGAAAAAGTTTGAAATTTGTCGGTTTTAGAATTTTGTGACTTTGAAAATTGGCTGTTTTTGAATGAAATATTATAATTGAATGGAAATAATTATAGAAAAATTCGATGATTTTTGAAAAAATAACCCGTGAGGCGTAGCGGCCCCCCCTCTTTAGGTGCTCTTGAATAAAAAAATGGCAAAAAAGGAACAATTTCTGGTTTCGGCCGTTTTTATAGGTAGATAGTACTTGGAGGTACAAATGGATATGAATCTTCTACCGCGCGAAAAACTCGCGGCGCGTGGTGCTGCTGCGCTTTCGAACGAGGAACTCCTGGCCCTCATATTGGGGAGCGGGACTCAAAAGTGCGATGTATTCGAGCTCTCGCGCCATATTTCGGATTACCTGTCTGCGGCGACTCAGGTCCCGACGATTGAATCCCTGTGTCGCATCCGGGGGCTTGGGAGGGCTAAGGCAACGCAAATCCTTGCCTGTCTCGAGCTTTCCGGACGTTATATTTTGAGCGCGAAAGCCGTATCGGTAATGAGCCCCGAGGATTTGCTTTCGAGGCTAGCCTACATGAAATACGAAGAGCAGGAGCACCTGGTTGCGGTGACGCTCAATTCTGCAAACAATGTCATCAATGTTCACGAGTTGACGACTGGGCTTGTGAATCAGACTCCGGTGCACCCGCGGGAGGCCTTTGTAAAGGCGATTGAGGACCGTGCGGTGGCAGTCATCTTTGCGCATAACCATCCGTCAGGTTCGATAGCGCCCAGTGAGGAGGATTTCGCCATTACGAGGGTTCTTTGTGCGGCGGGGAAGATTGTTCAGATTCCCGTGATAGACCACATCATTATTGCAAAGGGCGGTTTTACCAGCTTGTGTCGCGAGATGCCGGAGCTGTTTGAGGGATGTT
Source organism: Fibrobacter sp. UBA3629 (assembly GCF_002374005.1). Lineage (NCBI taxonomy): Bacteria > Pseudomonadati > Fibrobacterota > Fibrobacteria > Fibrobacterales > Fibrobacteraceae > Fibrobacter > Fibrobacter sp. UBA3629. The sequence goes on from NZ_DFLC01000014.1 coordinate 85,094, forward strand.
TGCGTTGATTGTGCAACCATTTTTGTAAAAAGATATAAACAATGGCAAAAAAAGCCGTAAAAGTGTGTTTTTTATCGCTTTTTGAGGGGACTCGTGAAAAAAAAGCTTTATTAAAAGTTATATTATGTGCAGTTTAGTTTAGGGATCACCCTTTTTAAGGAGACTCTATGAAGAGAGTAGTTACTGGGTTGGCTTTGGCCTTGGCAGTACAGGCCTTTGCTGACCATCCACAAACGATTAACAAGACCGGTTTTGTCGGTGTAAATAAAACTCAATCTGCTCAATCTCTCGGGCATGCCAAGCTGTCTTTCTATGCCTTGATGGATGCGACTACGGACGTGGAGAATATTGCTCCGACGGGCGTCTCGGAATATTACATTGGCCAAGAACCCACTCTTTCGTATAACACGCTTATGCGTCAGGGTATGGTCGAAGATTACATTGCCTTGGGAGCCCAAATCGGCTTCGGCATCGGTCTTTGGAATATCGTTGACTTGGGCGTGGGTATCCCCGTTTATTACGATAAGTTCACTGTGAATAATACGGGATGCACTCCTGGCTTCTACGGGGTTGATGCCGCTTCTGGAATGAGCTATGGCTGCCAGACGGGACAGATTCCCAGTACCGATATCGGCTATATTGGCAATATCAAGGGAAACGTCAAGTTGAGGATTCCTCTTCCGGACGAACAGCCCATCGACATCGCCATTTTCGGCGAGGGTGATTTCGGCACGTCGAACCCGGCCAAGGATGGTCTCTGGATTCGTGAGGCTGAATTCATCCACAAGACGGGTGGAACTGCCGAAGCTTACGGAACCCGCGCAACCGTTATCAAGGGCGGCTTGGCATTGACGCTCGACTTTGACAAGATCGACGCGATTCCGCTTCTCATCCACGGAAACGGTGGTTATGTCTATTCCATGAACGAAGACTACCTCTCGTATCCGTATGCGACGGGCGCCTTGGAAATTTACTTTGCGTCCTTCCTCTCGATCTTTGGCGAATACTACATGATTTTGCCTTTCATGCAGGACGCGTTCAAGGATGGCGTCAAGCTCGATGTCAAGGACATTACGGGCGCAATCGTGTTCCACTTGCCAATCGGCCTCGATATCCATCTGGGCGGATCTTATTCTCTGGGCAAGGGCTATGCGGACGACTCCACGAAGTACACTACTGTCCGCGCGATGGAAAACGATGTCCGTATCCTCGAATACAAGACGACGATCAATCCGAAGTATAAAGTCTACGGCGGCATTACCTGGAGCGGCTTCCTCGTTCCGCAGGACCGCGACGGCGATGGCGTGAAGGACAACGAAGACAAGTGCCCGGATGACTTTGGTCATCGTCTGAATCAGGGTTGCCCGTTGGGCAATCCGGATGCCGACGAGGATGGCGTTTGCGATTCCTGGGTGGCCGAGAAGGGCTTTGAAGCTGAATTCCAGGATGTGTGTGAAGGTATCGACGCCTGCCCGAACGAACAGGGTGAAGGCGAAGATGGTTGCCCGCTCGATGAACCGGATCCGGATAAGGACGGCGTTTGCGATGCTTGGGTCTCCAAGAAGAAGATGCTGAAGAAGTTCAAGGATGTGTGCGAAGGCATCGATAGCTGCCCGGCCGAAAAGGGTACTGTCGCCAACAAGGGCTGCCCCGAAGATAATCCGGACCCGGATTCCGATGGCATGTGCTCTCCGTGGGTGACCGACAAGAGCAAACTCGCTGAATTCGCGGGCGTCTGCAAGGGATACGATATGTGTCCGGGTGAAGCCGGTCCTAAGGCGAACAAGGGTTGCCCGTGGGATGATCCGGATAGCGACGGTGACGGCCTCTGCGACGAGTGGGTGACCCAGAAGAAGATGGGCTTCTACTTCGAGAAGGCTGCCGAAGACGACAAGATCAAGAACGAATGGTTCATCGAGAAGACCTGTAAGGGTATCGACAAGTGCCCGACCGAATTCGGTCCGGCCAACAACGAAGGTTGCCCGCTTGGCGAACCCGATACCGACAAGGACGGCATCTGTGACGAATGGGTGACGCAGAAGAACATGCTCGACCAGTACGACGGCATCTGCTCCGGTATAGACAAGTGCCCGACCGAACCTGGTGAAGCATGGGCCAACGGCTGCCCGATGGACAACCCGGATATTGACGGCGACAGCCTCTGTGCCGGCTGGGTTGCCGAGAAGAACATGCAGACGCAGTTCAAGGACATCTGTCACGGCATTGACAACTGCCCGACCGAAAACGGACCGGAATGGAACAAGGGTTGCCCGGCTGAAAATCCGGACTCCGACGGTGACGGCCTCTGCGATTCCTGGGTCTCCAAGCAGAAGATGCAGGATCAGTTCAAGGATGTCTGTAAGGGTATTGACCGCTGCCCGGATGAAGCTGGTCCGGAATGGGCTAAGGGTTGTCCGTCTGATGACAATCCGGATACCGACGGAGATGGCATCTGTGACGCCTGGGTGACCAAGAAGAAATTGCAGGATCAGTTCAAGGATATCTGTAAGGGCATTGACAAGTGCGAAGAGGAACCGGGACCGGAATGGAGCAAGGGCTGCCCTGCCGACAATCCGGACTCCGACGGCGACGGTCTCTGCGATGCTTGGGTTTCCAAGAAGAAGATGCAGGATCAGTTCAAGGATGTCTGTAAGGGTATCGACAAGTGCCCGGATGAAGCTGGTCCGGAATGGAACAAGGGTTGTGCCATGGAAGACGATCCGGATGCCGATAAGGATGGCGTCTGCTCTGAATGGGTGTCTACCAAGAAGCTCCTTAAGCAGTTCGAAGGCGTCTGTACTGGTCTCGACCGTTGCCCGGATGTTGCGGGTGATGACGGCCACGGCTGCCCGAAGAAGGCTGTCGAGAAACTCACCGGCGTGACCTTCAAGCCCGGCAAGGCAACGCTCGAATCCAACGCCAGGAACATCCTCAAGGCTGTTGCGAAGAAGCTGAACGAAGACGATAGCTACAAGGAACTGAAGATTGTTATCCAGGGCCACACCGATAACAAGGGTAAGGACAAGACGAACCAGAAGCTCTCTGAAAAGCGTGCTAAGGAAGTCATGAAGACCCTCATCAAGTTCGGCGTGAAGAAGAACCGCATCAAGGCCGTGGGTCTCGGTGCAAGTTGCCCGGTGGATGACAACGAAACAGCCGAGGGCCGTGAGATGAACCGCCGTATCGAAATGCACTTCGCTACGCCGGAAAACGACGGCACCAAGTGCGAATCCGAATTCGCTCAGTAAGATTGAACGGCAAATAGATTTAAATCCCTGGCCCCTGCGGGTCGGGGATTTTTATATTTGAGGCATGACAAGACTTGACGAAATTCTGCAGTCCCTCGGGGCGTCGAACCACGACCTGGTGGAAAAGCTTCCGGCCAACCTGAACCACAAGATGGTGCAGAAGGCGCGTTTGGGTAAGAAACCCGTGCCGAAACACACTCAGGATTTGATATTGCAGGCGCTGAACATGCTGATGCGTGAAAAGGCTGTCGCCGAGGACAAGGCGGTTTGCCAATATAAACGTGTGGAAATATTCCCGGCGGAGCCGGAAACGTGAGTTTTCTGATTCCACTTTTTTTATAATTTGGTTATATGCGACAGTACCTAGACCTACTTCAAGATATTATCGATAACGGCGTGGACCGTTCCGACCGTACCGGCACCGGCACCCGTAGCGTTTTTGGTCGCCAGACCCGCTTCGACCTTTCGAAGGGATTCCCGTGCCTCACGACAAAAAAGTTGCATTTGCGCTCGATTATTCATGAGCTGCTGTGGTTCTTGAAGGGCGACACGAACATCAAGTACCTGCACGACAACAAGGTGACCATCTGGGACGAGTGGGCCGACGAGAACGGTGACCTGGGTCCGGTTTACGGCCACCAGTGGCGCAGCTGGCCGACCCCCGATGGCGGCCACATCGACCAGATTCAGAACTTGATCAACAGCCTCAAGAACAATCCCGATTCACGCCGCCACCTGGTGTGCGCCTGGAACGTGGCCGAGGTCGACAAGATGGCGCTTCCGCCGTGTCATTGCCTGTTCCAGTTCTACGTGGGCGGAGTGGGTGCATCTGGCAAGCGCAAGCTCAGTTGCCAGCTTTACCAGCGCAGCGCCGACATGTTCCTCGGGGTGCCGTTCAACATTGCTTCGTACTCGCTTTTGACGTTGATGCTTGCGCAGGTGTGCGATTATGAGCCGGGTGAGTTCGTCCATACCTTCGGTGACCTTCACCTGTACAGCAACCACTTTGACCAGGCCCGCGAGCAGTTGTCGCGCGAGCCGCGCAAGCTTCCGACCATGAAGGTGAATCCCGACGTGAAGGATCTCTTCGAATTCAAGTTCGAGGACTTTGAACTCGTCGATTATGACCCGTGGCCAACCATCAAGGCTCCCATCGCGGTATAGGCTGGGTGATTCGGTATGCTTGTTTCTGCTATCGTTGCTGTTTCTAGGAATAATGTCATCGGTCGCGATGGACACCTCCCGTGGCACCTGTCTGCCGACCTCAAGCGTTTCAAGGCAATTACAACTGGTCATTCGATTATCCTCGGCCGCAAGAACTACGACGACATCGGACGTCCGCTCCCGAACCGCACGAACTACGTGCTTTCGCGGAATACGGCGTTCGAGGCTCCGGGGTGCACGGTGTGCCGGAGCCTCGGGGAGGCCTTGGAAAAGGCCTCTGCCGCCGGAGAAACGGAATGTTTCATCATCGGCGGCGCCGCCGTATACCGCGAGGCGATGCCGCTTGTGAAAAAGTTGTACCTGACGCGTGTGCTTTCCGATGTCGAAGGCGACGTGTACTTCCCGGATTGGGGTGATGGATGGCACAAGGTGAGCGAAGAGGCTTTTGCTGCCGACGAAAAGAATGATTTTGAAACTTTGTTCGAGGTCTGGGAACGATAAGATGCAGAAGGGAATGGACGTCTCCAGAGTAATCAAGAAGATTTTGGCGAGGCTCCTGACGCTAGCCCTGTTGCTGTTCTTTATTGCTGTGCTCTTGATTGTCCGCGATAACGGTATTTCGCCTTCTATCACGCATCTCAAGTGTGCTGGGAGCATTTTGTACAAAGGGGAAACGTTCGAAGTCCCTTCAATTTCGAACTATGTGCTTCCTGAAAATATGGCGAAGGGTGATACAGTCACTTTAAAGTTCGCGCTCCCTTCGGAATTGAAACCGAAAACGGTTCTTCGGTTCAAGACTTACCATATGATGGTCGAGGTTGTCGAGGACGGACGTGTCGTCTATTCATACGGCAAGGAAAAACAGATGAAGGGACGCATGGTGGGAAGCGGATTCCATTATGTTGTCTTGAACCAACAGGCTTCGAAACATCCCCTGGAAATCCGTTTTGTCCATGCTATCGAAGGAAATCTTTCCGCATTTTCCGAATTTGATTTGCTCCCGGCCCAATATGCCAATAGCGATTATTCGTCGCGCCATGTAGTTGCACTTGCGGTTGGCGTATTCCTTCTGCTGTTTGGCTTTTTGTCCGTGCTGATAGGGATCGGAATCAGCTTCCATGGAATCCGGGGGTTCCGTGTCACCATGATTGGATTCCTTTCGTGTTCGCTTGGAATATGGACATTGTGTTATCAGAAACTGCTCCAGATTGTCTCGTACAACTTTGCTTTCAATACGACTCTGGAATACTTCAGCCTCTATTTTGCGCCGATTCCGTTTTTCTTGTTGCTGCTTGACATGCGGAAAGGTAAAATCGCCAGTTGGAAATGGTGGGGAACTTTTGCATTTGTGGCCGTTGAAGTTGCGTTCCTCCTGGTAACGACGTTTCTCCATGCGCTTAATGTGGTATGGTATCCCTTCTCGCTACCGTTCTTCCATGTGTTTGTTGCGATCGCCTTCTCGTATCTCCTGTTTTTTGGTGTGCTCTACAACCGCAAAATCGATTTGTCGGGTAAGTTCCTTACCATGGGCGTTGTGGTGTTCGGTTGTGTCGCGCTCCTCGACTTGATGCGCTACCATTTCTGCAAGTATTTCTTGATAGATAACCCGATTCTTGATATGACGTGGATTCCCTTTGGGACCCTGCTGTTTGTCCTTTGCCTTGTGCTGAGTTACATCATTTATCTCTTCCAGTTGCTAGAGTCCAAGGCCGAAAAGGATGTGCTTTCGACGATGGCGTATGTGGATTCCTTGACGGGACTTTTCAACCGTGCCAAGTGCCAGCAGATTTTTGGATTCCTGGACAAGTCTCCTGCCGACTATGCAATCGTGAGCATTGACATGAACGGCCTCAAGCTCGTGAACGACAAGTACGGCCACATGGCGGGCGATACCTTGATCAAGGCGTTCGCGAACGTGTTCAAGCAGTCGCTCGCCGGCATAGGGACTGCAATTCGCATGGGTGGCGACGAGTTCCTTGCGATTGTCCGTAGCGAACATATTGCGGAAGTAGAATCGTCGCTCGCAAAGCTTTTGCAGTTGCAGAAAGATTGCAAGGAAGAACTGCCTATTTCGCTGGAAGCCGCCTATGGAGTGGCCTACCGTAGGGAATGTGGTGAGAACGCTACGGCGGAAATGGTTTACCAGGAAGCCGACAAACGCATGTACGACATGAAGTCGCACATGAAGTCTAATCTGGTCCGCAAGTAAATAGTTCGATTGCTTAGTTTGTCTGCGACATTTCGCGGGCAAGCTCGATTAGAGTCTGCACGCCGAAACCGGTGGCGCCGTATTCGGTGTACTTCCACTTCTTGGTCGAAAATGCGGTGCCTGCGATGTCCCAGTGCGCCCAGGCGGTATTCTCGGGGACGAATTCTTGCAGGAAAAGTGCTGCGGAGATGGCTCCCGCGTCGCTTCCCGTATTCTTGAGGTCGGCGAACTTGTCCTTGAGCGCATCGGCGTATTCTTCTTCGAGCGGCATGCTCCAGAATTTTTCGCAGCAGGCTTCGCCGCAGTTGATGACCTTGAGGGCGAGATCGTCGTCGTTGCTGAAGAATCCGGCGACGGCATAACCAAGTGCGCGGACCATGGCTCCGGTAAGTGTGGCGAGGTCCACGATGTGCGTCGCTCCGATTTCGCCCGCTTCGGCAAGTCCGTCGCTGAGTACGAGCCTGCCTTCGGCGTCCGTATTGTCGACCATGACGGTCTTGCCGTTCTTGGCCTTGAAAATGTCGCCCGGGAGGACAGACTTGTTGCCGATGGCGTTTTCGGCGAGGCAGCAGACGGCGCTTACGTGAATCGGAAGCTTGAGCGTAGCGATGGCCTGGATGGCGGCGAGCGCGGTAGCGGCGCCACTCATGTCACTGATCATTTCGGGCATGGATTTGGGCGGCTTGAGGCAGAGTCCGCCGGTATCGAAGGTGAGGCCCTTGCCGACAATCACGAGGTGGTCCTTGGACGTGCGCTTGGCGGGCTTGTAATCGAGCGTAATCATGTACGGCTCGTGCGAGCTGCCCTTTCCGACAGTCACGTGGCCCATGAAGCCTTCCTTTTCGAGCTGCTTCATGTCGCGCACCTTCACGGTAAGGCCCGGAGTGTATTTCGCGATGGTCTTTGCGTTTTGAACAAACTCGGCGGGGTAGAGGTCGGCGGCGCAGGTGTTGATGAGGTTCTTCGCGAGCACGACCGCCTTGTTTTCGATGGCGACTTCTTCGGCAATTTTCTTGAAGGCGCCCGCGCGGTCACCCGCGACAATCTCGTAGATCACCTGGAAGTTGGGCTTCTGCTTGCTCTTGTAGGCGTCGAACTTGTATTCGGCGTAGTGGAGTCCGTGGAGGATGGCCTTGAACTGTTCGTCGGCGGCATCGGCAAGGAAAAGGCTGACGCAGGCAATCTGTTTTTTCATAGCGCGGCCGGCAAGGCGGTAGGCGGCCATGCGCAGGTGATCGAGGGCGGAAAGGCCGCGCTCTTTTGCGGCATCTACGAAAAATGTGGGCTTGGCGTCGATTTCGAGGTATTCCAGGTCTTCGAACGGACCATCCTTCATGCCGTTGAGGACGGTTTCGGCTTGGGCGTTGCCGGTTTCGGTCAGCACGCTGGAAAACTGGATGGACTGCTTGACAAAAAACAGCGCATAGGCCTTGCTTTCGGAGGCCTTGGCGGATTCGGTGGTGACAATGTTCAATTTCATGTCCATAAAGATAGCAATGTGCTGTTCTGCGAAATGAAAAAAATGCTATAATGTTGAATGTTAGAACTAGTTGAACTTAAAAATGGAGTGCAAGATGAACCTCAAATTTTGCGTTACCGCTATCTTTGCGCTTTCTGCAGCCGTATTTGCTGCAGATGCGGCAGTTCCTGCTGAAGTGGCTCCTGCTGCGGAAGAGGCTGTTGCTGAAAATCCGGCTCCGGCAGCACCCGAACCGGGCGCTGCCGAAGTTACCGCTCCTGGAACGGCCGAATCTGTCGAATCAGCTCCGCAGCCGGCAGAACCGGTTGTTGAGCCAGCCGCCGAACCTGTTACAGATGCGGTTGCGGAACCGGCGCCCACCGAGGCCGAGCCTGTGATGGATGGGGAAGTCCCTGCACCAAGGGCAGTGCGTGGCGTCCCGGCAGATGCTCCTGCGGGTTATCCCTATGCAGAAGAAGCGAAGCCCGCGCCCGAGGCTCCGGCATTCCGTCGTCCTGATCCTGTCCCGATGACGTTCTCTGCCGGTGTCCAGGCCTTTATCGGGATGAGTAACCTGTATGACAATAATTGGGACCTTAACGAGTCCTATGACGGTGTCGAATGGAAGGCGGGTGCCTTTGTCCTGATTCCGCTGAACGAATATACCATGGGATTCAGGATCGGCGCTTTCTACAGTCGCAGCGAGACGAGCGCCTCGTATGCCTATACGAGCGACCTTTCCAAGGAAGCCCATGTGAAGTTTAAACAGGACAAGGTCGATGTTCCGCTCCTGTTTGTCTTGAAGCCGACATATTCCCGCTTTACTATCGACATGGGTGCGCAGGTATCTATCCCGGTGCGCGATGAGTTCAAGTATTCCTATGAGAAGTCGAACGGGGACCAGGTAAATCGCAAAGCCGACATGATTGATTTGGATTACCGTGCATCTATGGATTTTGCTCTTGTCTTTGGCTTTAGCATCCGCGCGAACAAGTACTTGTCCTTCGATCTACGGACGGATTGCGGATTCTCGAACAATTACGAGGGTGTACCCGGCTGGCGCATCAACGATTTGACTCGCACCTCCCTGATGCTTGGCCTTTCCATTTACGCTTTTTAAGCAGGTCTAATTCTTGTTTATGATTCTTCCGATTTTCGCTGTAGTCCTGGGATTGGGTGTCCTGGTATGGAGTGCGGACAAGTTTGTTGATGGTGCGGTAGGTGTCGCCAAGTTTTGCGGCATGTCTACGCTCCTTATCGGTATGGTTATTGTCGGGTTCGGCACCTCCGCTCCGGAGATGGTTGTCTCGGCGATTTCTGCCATGCAGGATGCTCCTGAACTTGCCCTTGGTAACGCTTACGGGAGCAACATCGCAAACATTGCCCTCATTCTCGGCGTGACAGCGATTATTTCGCCGGTTATCGTGGTGCGGAAGGCTCTCGTGCGAGACCTGCCCGTGTTGATTGCCGTTACGGCTGTTGCCATATTCCAGGCGTTGGACGGCTCCATCAGCAGGCTCGACGGCATTGTCGTGCTGCTCGTTTTTGCGGGCGTGTTGACCTTCAATATCGTGAGCGAGCTTCGCCAGAAAAAGGGTGCCGCTGCGGAAGAACCGGCTGCGGCGGAATTGGGCGAGAGCGAAAAGCTTTCTCTCGGAAAGTCTATCCTGTGGCTTGTGCTCGGGCTTGCGCTGTTGGTGGCGAGTTCTCGCGCGCTCGTGTGGGGTGCAGTTGAAATTGCTCGTGCGCTCGGCGTGAGCGACTTGCTGATTGGTCTTACGATTGTCGCCGTGGGTACCTCGCTCCCGGAACTTGCGAGTTCCATTGCGGCAGCCCGCAAGGGCGAGAACGACCTCGCCATTGGCAATATTATCGGGTCAAACCTGTTCAATACGCTCCTGGTGGTTGGCATCGCTGCGACGATTGCCCCGATGCATTCCTTCAGCGCTTCTATCCTGAGCCGTGACCTGCCGGTCATGGCCGTGCTGACTGTTCTCCTGCTGCTGTTCGGGCTTCCTGTGCGCAAGAGCAGGGTCGGTGCGGATGGCAAGCGCATTGGCCGCATCAACCGCCTCGAAGGTACCGTGTTTCTCGTTGCCTACGTGGGCTATATCGGCGTGCTTATTGCGCAGGCGACCGGAGTCTTGAAGTAGCGTGCTTTTCCATTCCTGGTATTTCATTCTGTTTGCGGTCGCTGTCGTAGGGCTATACTACGCGGTTCCCGTGGGCAGGGAGAATGCCTGGGGCGGCAAGTTCCGTCGCATACTGATTCTTGTTGCGAGCCTCTACTTTTATGCGGTGTGGCGACCCGAGTACCTTGCGCTTATCCTTGCGACAATCGGCGTGGATTACACGATGGCGCGCTTTATCGAAAGGTTTGGCCGGAGTGCGGATGGCCGTTTTGAAGGTTTGCCCGGCGCGGATGCTAAGGCGAATATTAAACGGCGCATCGCGCTTGCAGTTTCGCTGAGCTTTGACCTCGGGCTTCTGTTTGCGTTCAAGTACCTGGGATTCTTCGAGGAAACGTGGAATGCGGTTGTTGCCCCGTGGATGGGGAAACCTTTGGACTTGCCCAAGTTGCTGCTCCCAATGGGGATATCGTTCTACACGTTCCAGAGCCTGAGCTACGTGATTGACGTTTATCGCGGGAAGATTCCCGCATGCAAAAGCATTGCGAACTACGCGCTGTACGTGACGTTCTTCCCGCAGCTGGTGGCTGGCCCTATCGAGCGCGCTCCGCACTTGATGCCGCAACTTGCGCTCGAGCACCGCTTCGATTTGGGCGACTTGCAGGCGGGCATGTTCCGCATATTGCAGGGGTTCTTCAAGAAGGCAGTGCTGGCAGACCACCTGGGCGTATTCGTGGATGGCGTGTTCAATGGTGTTGCTGCGGGCCACGTGTCGGAACTGTCTCCTGTAGAACTGATTCTTGCGGGCATATTCTTTACCTTCCAGATATACTTTGACTTCTCGGGCTACTCGGATATCGCTATCGGCATCGCGCGGATTTTTGGCGTGCGGCTGATGGAAAATTTCAACGCGCCCCTGCTTGCGACAAGCATTTACGACTTCTGGAAGCGCTGGCATATTTCGCTTACGAGCTGGTTCCGCGAATACGTTTACTTTAGCCTCGGCGGTTCGCACAAGGGACGCCCGCGCGCTATCGTGAACGTGCTTGTCGTATTTTTCTTGAGCGGACTCTGGCACGGTGCTGCGTGGACTTTCGTGGCGTGGGGCGTGTGTCACGGTGTCGCGTATGTGCTGGAACGTCCGTGGCGCAAGCTCCCGGTAAAGCACCCGTGGCTCGGTCGTATCAAGACTTTTGCGCTTGTCGTGCTGTTCTTCACGCTGTTCCGCGCACCGGATTTTGGCACGTGGCTCAACTACATTGCCGGCATATTTAATTTCGGGCCGTTCGAAAGCCTGACGCAGGCGTACATTGTTCCTCACGATGATGCTTTCCTGAAAGGTCCTTTTATGTTGTGCGGTGGAAATTGTGCGCATTCGCTTTTCTGTGTCGATAACGATGCTGTGCATATTCCTGCAGCCCTTGCTGTGCTTGCGGGCCTTTTGATATGGGGTATCCGCTCGCTTGTGACTCGCGGTGGAACTCGCGGCTGCGTCGTGGGCGATGAGCCCGGTGTATGGCGCTGGACCTGGGGCCTCGTTTATTTGCTTGCCATTATTTTCCTCGGCCGCTTCAGCGGGCAGGGTTTCATTTACTTCCAGTTCTAGGGGGCGACGGTGGATACAAAGACTAAAATCGCTCTCTGGTGTGTTCGCGGGCTCGGCCTGCTTTCCATTGCATTGCTGGTGCTGTTCTTTAGCGGAGCCTTCCCGCAGTGGTTTACCGGCAGGGGAGACCTGTTCCGGCTTACTTCTGCAAAGCCGTTCAAGGAAGATGTCGACAAGCCGTACCATCCCGATGAAAGCGTGCATACGGCCCCGCTCGATTCGGGTATCGTGTGGTGGCTGGGGGATAGCTTCAGCCGCGTGCAGTTCGGGCACAAGCCCTTGCCCGAAGAGGTTTCGGATAAACTGTCTGCGGAAAGAATCGGGAAGGTTGCTGCGGTGGATTACATTGACCTGCAGGGTTCCCCGAAGTCGCTGTTTGCGCTTGCCGCTGCCCGCGCGAAGGAAGGGAAGCCCGTTCCGAAAGTCATCGTGGTGGAATGTGTCGAACGCAACGTGTATGTGAACTTCGGTGCGAATGCGGTATTCGATTATGGCGACGTGGCGCCCTGGAACGAGGGCAAGGGCCTAGGCTCGAAAGTCAAGCGCATCCGGCGTCGCGCCTTCCTCGAGGCTCCGGGAACGGTCGATTTTAAACTGCGTCGCTTCCCGCCGACGGCCGCCGTGCGTGAATTGACGGATACATGGCGCTATTCGTTCTACAAGGATACGCATCCGGGGGCGGACGAGGGGTGGATTGGGGTTGGCACTTATCACGAGACGAAACCGTTCCTTGCGTTTGCGGAAGATACCGCCGGTGTGCTCCTTGACAACAAGAATCTCGATGAATACGAGGCTGTAGCGGAACACCTGAAGGGGCTGGATTCCTTGGCGAAATCCTTCGGTGCGCGCCTCCTGTTTGTGATGGCTCCGAACCGGAACCTCTTTTGGCGCGATGATGTGAATGACTGGTTCTTGACTATGGGATTGCCGACGGTGTCACCTGATGCAAAGCACTACTTTGACTTTTACGATATGCTTGATTCTGCTGGCATCGAGAACGTTGACCTGACGGTTCCGTTCTTCAAGGCGCGTAAGGCCGGTAAGGATATTTTCTGGAAGACTGATTCCCACTGGAACGGAAACGCGCACGAAATTGCGAGCGATTCGATTGCCGCAAAACTTTCAATAATGCTGTTCCCGAATAAGAGGCTGGTGACGCCTCATGTCGTTAGTTATTAGACTGGCGGGAAGAACAGGTACGCGATTGCAATTGCCGAGATGATGCCTACCGCATCGGAAATGAGTGCACAGGTGAGGGCGTGGCGCGTCTTCTTGATGCCCACGGAACCGAAATAAACCGCGATGATGTAGAACGTGGTGTCGGTTGCGCCTTGGAACATGCTGCTGAGGCGCCCTGCAAAGCTGTCCGCACCGAAAGTCTTCATGGCGTCAATCATCATGCCGCGCGCACCGCCTCCGCTCAGGGGCTTCATGAATGCGGTGGGGAGAGCGGGAACTACGTCGTTGCCGATTCCGAAGCAGGCGAGAACCCACGAGATTCCGTTCATGACCAGGTCCATCGCCCCGCTGGAACGGAATACGGCAACTCCCACGAGAATGGCGACCAGGTAGGGAATGACCATGACTGCCGTGTGGAATCCTTCCTTTGCGCCTTCGATAAACGCCTCGTAGGCCTGAACCTTCTTGTAGACGGCGAGGGCCATGAACGCAACAATCAGGCCGAGCAATACGATGCCGCTGATGAAGAGGCTCGTGGTTCCGATGGCTTCGGCAGTGAGGTGGCTGAAGTAGACCATGATGGCGATGACGCAGGCAGAAAGCCCGCCGAGCCATGCGACCGTCACCGGGTCCTTGAGTTTTACTTTCTGGAAAAAGCTGATGGCGATGATGCCCGCGATGGTGCTGAAGAACGTAGAGAGGAGAATAGGGAGGAATACGTCGCTCGGGTTTGCCGCTCCCATCTGGGCGCGGTACGTCATGATGCTCACCGGGATGAGCGTGAGCCCGCTCGCGTTCAGCACGAGGAACATGATTTGCGAGTTGCTTGCTACGGTCTTGTCTTCGTTCGGGTTCAAGTCCTGCAACTGCTTCATCGCCTGCAGGCCCATCGGAGTGGCCGCGTTATCGAGCCCGAGCATGTTCGCGCTTATGTTCATGAGCATCGTGCCCACGACCGGGTGGTCTTTCGGAACTTCGGGGAAGAGCCTGCTGAACAGCGGGGAGACGATTTTTGCGAGAATCTGTACGGCTCCCGCCTTTTCGCCAATCTTCATGATGCCGAGCCAGAGGCTGAGTATGCCAGTGAGGCCGAGGGCGATTTCGAACGCGGTTTTCGACATGTCGAACGCGCCCATGATAGTCTTGTTGAAGATTTGGGTGTCGCCGAAGGCGATCCACTGCACCATGCACGCGATAAATGCGCCAAAGAAGAAGATGAGCCAGATGATGTTTAAGACCATGGCTTAAATGTTAGTAAAAAAAGTAGGATGGGAGTGTGAGATGTGAAGTGTGTAATGTGTAATTGAAAACCATTTCACATTACACATCACACATTACACATTTTAATTCGCTGCCGTCGTCGAGCCTGTGGATGCTGAATTTGGCGGGGGAGGCTGCGGTCGCGCTTTCGTAGAGGGCGAAGGTCGGCGGGTTTCCGCCCTTGGGGAGGCTCGTGGAACCCGGATTCACGAGCAGGACTCCCTTGAAGTTCTTTTCGCATTTCCAGATGTGCGTGTGCCCGTAGACGTACGCATCGACGCTTCTGCCGTTCAGTTCCAGGTCGTTCGGGGCGAGCGTGTGGAGCGCATCTGCGGGGAAGCATTCCGGCATAAAGATGTGCCCGTGGCTCAGAAACAGCGTCGTTTCTGCGGGCGTAGCGCCTGCGCGGTCATCTTTCACGACAGCAAATTCATCCTCGATGGGCATGTCGAGCATCATCAGGTCGACATCTGCATCGCAGTTCCCGCGGACCGCGACGATGCGCTCCTTGTAGGGAGCAAGCGCATCGACGACTCCCATGGGGCCGTGACCCGCCGGGAGCGGGTTGCGCGGTCCGTGATAGAGCGTGTCGCCCAGCAAAAAAATTTTGTCGCAGTTGAATTTCTCGAAAAAAGCAAGCGCCTGCCTTGCGGCGATGGCGGAACCGTGAATATCGGAGAGGATAAGTGCGCGCATCTTGTTTCCTGAGCTATCTTATTTCCTTGCCCCGCGTGGGTCGGCAATATCGTGCCTAAAACGCATGGGCTTTAGGTTGTCTATAACGCTTTGCAATTCCTTCGGGAGCGGACAATCGAATACCTTGCGTTCGCCCTGCCATACGAATTCGAGCCTGCAACTGTGCAGGAATAGCCTGTGGAGCCCGAGCGTCTTTTTCACTTCGCGGTTGAGTGCGAAATCGCCGTAGCGGGTATCGCCCAGGAGCGGGTGTCCGATGCTTGCAAAGTGCGCGCGAATCTGGTGCATGCGCCCGGTCTCGAGCTTGATTTTCACGAGGTCGTAGCCTTCGTAGTGCTGCTTCACTCGGTAGTGCGTGATGGCTTTCTGCGCATCCTTCCCGGTTTCGCCGACCTTCATCTTGGATCCCTTTGCGGCATCGGTGCGGGTGAGGCTCTCGTTGATGGTGCCCTTTTCCTTTTTCAGGTTGCCCTTCACGAGCGCGAAGTAGAACTTTTCCACCTCGTGTTCGCGAATCATACGGGTAAAGTCGCGCAGCGTGTCGCCGTGGAGGGCCGCAATCAGCATGCCCGATGTCTCTTGGTCCAGACGGTGCGCGATGGTGGGCTTGAAGTCGAGGCCTTCGCGGCGGCCCCATTCCCACAGGTATTCCACGAGGCTTTCGCCCGGGCGCGTACCGGAACCCGGCTGGCTCGCAAGTCCCGAGGGCTTGTTCACGATGACGTAGTCTTCTGTCTGGATGACGATATCTAGGTCCTTCGCGCCCCAGCCCGCCTGCTTTTCTGCAGGGGAGAGAACCTTGCCCCATGTGGACTTGTTCTTCGCGAAACCGGAACTTGGGGCTGGTACCGGCGACTGTTCCGTTTCGGTGGTTTGCACTGCGGATTCATCCACGCTCTTGAAATTCTCGTAGATGCAGACGGTATCGCCTTCGGCAAGCATCTGGTTCGCCTTGCCGACGACTCCGTTCACGCGCACCTTTTTTTTTCGGATGACTGCGAAGAAAACCGACAGGGATTCGTCGGGGAATGCCTTGCGTAAAAAACGGTCCAGTCGCATGTTGGCGAAGTTGCGGTCGATGATGCGCGTAATCATGTAATGAAAGATAGAAATAAATGCCAAACAAGTTTGTCACTTCTCTCGCCTTGCAGAATTTTTATATTTGCGCCATGCTCAGATGGGAAACACTTTTATCCGCTACGCGTTACGGGCACCCGGCCGATCAGGACCCGAACCGCTCCGATTATCACAGGGATTACGACCGCATTGTCTTTTCGACGGCTTTCCGCAGGCTTGGCCGCAAGACGCAGGTTCACCCGTTCTCGGTGAACGACCACGTGCATAGCCGACTCACGCACAGTATCGAGGTCTCGAGCGTGGGGCGTAGCCTTGCGATTACGGTTTTCCACCTCATCAAGAAGTACTTGCCCAAGTATATCAACGAATACCAGTTCGGAACCATCGTGCAGTCGGCCTGCTTGGCTCACGATATCGGTAACCCGCCGTTCGGGCATGCGGGCGAGGCGGCTATCCGCGAGTGGTTCCGCAAGAACCGCCAGAGCGCTCCGCTGAAGGATTTGAGCGACAAGGAAATGGCAGACTTCGAGAATTTTGACGGCAACGCGCAGGGGCACCGCATATTGAGCAAGCTGGAGTACCACTTTCTCGATGGCGGAATGCGCCTTACCTACGCGACCATCGGCGCCATGATAAAGTACCCGCAACTGGCCAAGTACGGTTGCCCCACCAGTCTGTTCTCTACGGAAGCGGACCTCTACGGGATTACCGCCGAAACGCTCGGGCTCCCGCAGATAGATAACGGCAAGTGGGTGCGCCACCCGCTCGTCTATCTGATGGAAGCCGCCGACGATATTTGCTATTCCATCCTCGACGTGGAAGATGCCATTGAACTTGGAATCCTTGCTTTTAGCGATGTTCGCGACATGTTCAGCTACCTCTGCGGCCCCGAAATAAATATCGACAAGGAATACGAGGAAAACGGACGCAACTTCCGCGACTTCCTCAGCAGCATCCGCGGGAAGGCCTTCCAGAACATTATAGACGACGTTGCCGTGACCTTCGTGAAGCACTATGAAGAAATCATGGAAGGCAAGCTCAACAGCCACCTGATCGATATCACGAAATCCGATGCCATGTGGGGAATCCGCATTGCGAAGCGCCTGGGCGTGGAACGTATCTATCCGGATCGCCGCAAGACGGAACTTGAAGTCGGCAGTTACACCACGCTAGCAACCGTTCTCGACGCCTTTATCAACGGCGTTTACGATTACAGGCAGAATGGCAGGAATTCTTACCGTGCCGACCGCATCGTACGGCTTATCGGGCAGGCGAAAATCGGACAGAGCGTGACCGCCGCCGAGGCCTACCACCAGGTGCTCGATTTTGTGACGGGCATGACGGACAACTACGCCACATACTTGGCGCGCCAGATTGGCGGCCTTGCGATGGGCGTGTAGGCGGGGGTCCCTTGAAGGTCTGGCTTTTCGATTACGACCTTACTTTGTATGGTGACGAAGAGCGCTATGTCATCAATTCGCTCGACCACCGCATTTCGCTTTTTGTGCAGAAGACTGTCGGCGGCGATTTTGAATCGGCGCACAGGATTCGCACGGATTACCTGGAAAAGTTCGGCACGACGCTTGCTGGCCTCATGGCGATGAACGATACCGACCCGGACGAATTCTTCGACTTCATTCACGAACCGGAATATCTGACGTACCCGAAGCGTGCTCCCGAGAAACTCGCGCTGTTGCAAGGCCTGCAGGGCCCCCGCTACGTGTTTACCAACGGGCGGCACGACTGGAGCGAGGCGGGCATGGCGCACATGGGAATTGCGCCCGCGATAGATGGCGTTTTTGACCTGAAGATGATGGACTGGGAAGGCAAGCCGCACGAGAGTGCGTACGAGAAGATGGAACGCTGGCTTGCGCGTGTTTTGCCGGAGAGATATGGCGCGATGCCCGGATGGGAATGCTCGATGCCCGCGGACAAGCGCGATATTGTGCTCCTGGAAGATTCTCTGCGGAACCTGGAACCCGCGCATAGGCGGGGCTGGACCACCGTGCTCGTGAACCCGAGCGTGGAAGCGCCGGCTTGGGTGGATTTCCATATACCGCATCTGATGAACCTGCGCGACTTGGATGTTTCTGTTTAACTTTTTGTATTTTATACCCGTATGAAACGAACTGTTTTTTCTGCACTTTTTGTAATGCTCGCTCTCCTTTTTGCCTCCCTGGCGTGGTCGTTCCCCGCTCCGCAGGCGCGCAACGGCTTCAGCAACATGAACGTGACGACGGAGTATTCCGAACTTTTGAAAGAGAAGAACGCCCGTAACGATTCGCTTTTGCCCGCGCTCGACGGCGACAAGGCCTTTGCGGAGGTGCTCCGCCTGAACCCGAACTTCTGGAGCCTCGGGAGTGCGATGGACAAGGAAGGCTCGCTTGTCACTAAGCTCAATGCGCAAATCGTGTTTATCGACGGTATCCGCGAGGATCCTTTCTGCGAGCTGGTAAAGGGCTCCAAGAGTGACGCTTCCACATGGAACGTTCGTATCGGCGTGGACTTCGTTTCGGGCGGTTCGAATACGGTGCATATCCACGTGCAGCAGTGCCTCGACTACGTGCGTGACCAGCTGGGTTATGCCATCAAGCAGGGCGACAAGATTGTGGTTATCCCGCCGAAGAAGGTGCTGGACAAGCTCCGCGAAAGCGAGATTCCCGATGCCATCGACCTCGACATGCAGCAGACGCTTTTGAAGGCACATGAGGAGGTGGAACTTGACGGCAAGTGCCCGAAGAACATCGAGGCCTACATCATATTGATGAACGTGTACAACCAGGTCAAGGACAAGAAGATGGATTACGTTGTCATCAATGACCAGTTGAACAAGAACCGCAACGGCGCGGGCCGCGTGCAGAGCTGCGCCTTTAGCCGCGAGTGGAACAAGCGCTACCAGGAAAGTGCGAGTTTCGAGTGCGATATCGACAACGACCGCTGCCTCTACCGCCAGGAGAAGGACGGCAACTCCGGGTGGAGCATCAACTACGAAAAGGACCGTTTCGAGTACATCAACAAGAAGTTCCTGTTCTTCAACCGCAATCCCAAGAGCATCCACAAGGGCGGCACCATGCTCGACCTGCGCCTAATCCGCCTTTCGACCAAGCTCTACCTGGAAGCCTATATCAACCTGAAGGGCGAGCCCGTGACGCTCGGCCTCATCATCGTTCCCGGCGACAAGACCATCGAGGATTACGACGATGGGGAAGACGAAGAAGACGGCGTGATGATGGAATAGCGGAAATTTGCCTGTAAAATGGCGTATTTCTTGTAAAAAAGTCCGTTAATTGGTCCGTTCGTTGTTTTTTATAGTATATTTAGAACAGAATAGTTTACAAGGAGAATCAATGAAAAAGTTTGTCAAGGCGTCTCTTGTTGCTGGCATGCTTGCCGCTCCGATTATGGCCGACGAACAGTTCGGCGGTATCGGCGTTACGATCTACCAGGTGCCCGCTGGCGTGTACGTAGCCGAGGTTATTCCCGGTGGCCCCGCTGCCGACACAAAAATCAAGAAGGGCGACGTGATTGTCGCTGTTGACGGTGTAAGCCTCAAGGGCCAGAACATCGAGTTTTCCAAGGACCAGATTCGTGGCCAGGTGGATAAGCCGGTCGAACTCACCTACGTGAGCGAAGGCGATACGCTTTCCGCTGTCGTGCGTCGTACTTCCATGCTCGTGAAGGACTTCAATGCCGACGACGTTACGGCCTGGTATGGCGACAAGGACGAATTCAACGCCCAGGAACTTGAAACGTTTGCTAGCGGTAGCGAAACGGACAAGCAGCTGCTCGCCGTATTGAGCCGCGGAACGATCGTCGCGGGCGATGCCGAGAAGGTTTCTGCAAGGAACCTGAACGGCGTGTTCGTGAAGAAGGCCGAAAAGGTTGAACCCAAGACCAACCCGAACAAGGGTGTGAAGTCCAACGGGGCCGTGCTGAAGAGCTTTAGCCGTAATGCAATCTCCTTCACGCTCAAGACCGCAGGAACGGCTGTTGTCAAGGTTTCTGGTCCGAACGGCGAAGAAGTGGCTTCGGTGCGCGTGGATAACGCTCCGGCCGGATTCAACAGCGTTGCTTGGAATTCCGAGAACGTCCCGAGCGGCCGCTACATGGTAAGCATCGAGCAGTCCTTCGGTGTTGCCGGCAAGTTCGCCGTCCTGAAGTAAGTACAAATTAACTTTTGTCTGGAAAGTCTCGCGCTCGCGGGACTTTTTTTGTTGCGGTTCCCAAACAGTAATCTCTAATTCCTATATTTGCCGCAACGTGATTTTGTCTAGAACCCATAGTCTTCTATGGGCCGTTTTGCTGTTTGCAATCGGTGCCCTGGATACTCCCGCCGTGTTTGGCGCGGAGATGATGCGTTTTGAACTTGAGGAGCGCGAGCAGCCGGTCGAGGACACTACCGAGGTGGACTGGATGAACGACACCACGGGGACGGATACCGTCGAATACCGCGCCGTGGACCTCATCTACGACGTGGAAAAGGAAACGTTTAATCTGAACAATTCGGCGCAGCTCAAGTACCGTACGGCGACGCTCGATGCGGATACCATCTGGTTCGACCAGAAGAACAGCGTGCTTGTGGCAGGCGGCCAACCGATACTCCGCGAAACGAAGAACCCGTCGCTGTCGGGGATGCGTCTCAAATACAACATGAACAGCCGCATTGGCGAAATCTACTATGCGACGACCTTCCAGGATAACCAGCAGCTCAACGGCATGGAGGTGCGCAGGCTTCCTGACCAGCGAATCCAGATTGCCCGCGGCGACTTTAGCACCTGTAACGATTCGACGCACCAGCACTTTTACTTTTACGGTCGCCGCATGGTGGTGAAACCGAAGGAAACCATCACGGCGCGTCCAGTGGTCTTGAACATTGCCGATGTGCCGGTCGCTGTGCTCCCGATGATTGTTGCACCTTTGAAGAGCGGCCGCAAGTCGGGGCTCCTCACGCCCAAGTTCGGTGGCGACCAGGTGCAGGGCTACTACATGCGCAACATCGGTTTCTACTATGCTCCGAACGACTACTGGGATGCGACCATCAGCGGCGACATCATCGAAGGAGAGGAAGCCCGATTCGAGAAGTCTTCGCTTAAGGGAGAAGTTCGATACAAGAAGCGCGATTTGCTCGATGGAAACCTTTCCTATACGGCATACCTGGACGAATTCGATTTTGGCAAAAGCGACTACGACATCCGGTATTCCCATAACCAAAACCTGACTCCGGATGCGAAGCACAAGCTGACGGGTACGGGCTCTTTCGTAAGCAACACGAAGGTCCGAAGGGAAAACGCCCTCGACGCGGAAACGATTCTTGACCAGCAGGCAAACGCCTGGCTTACCTATTCGGGCAAGTTCGGGACGAACAAGAGCCTTACCGTGAAGGCGGGGCAGAACCATAACTTGCAGACGGGCTATATGGAGCGCCAGCTTCCCGATGTGCAGTTCAACATGAGCGGTCCGCTGTTCTCTTTTGAAACCGATGAGGATGAGACGGCCGTCGAAGATAATTCTTTCCGTTCTTACCTTCAGAAGTTGAACTACAACTTTACGAACCGGTTCAACTACAAGATGGTGACCGCTCTCGACAGCGTCAATGACATGGACACGACTGCCAAGTATGTCGGCTATTCGGGAACGTACTCCCTCGATTATTCGGGGTCGCTTTTCAATGTCATCAACTTGACTCCGAGGGCGACCTGGAGCGGCTACTGGACGGGTCAGTCGTGGATAAACCCGGACGATTCGAGCAAGTACTGGAAACGCCGCACGAGCCTCGATCCAGAGCACGATACCTTCGGCGAGTTCGCCTATAACCACAACTACAGCCTTACGGCCGATACGAAACTTTACGGCATCTGGGTCCCGGAAATCGGGCGTTTTACGGGACTTCGCCACATTCTTTCTCCGAGCATTTCTTACACCTACGCGCCTGAAATCGATACGGTCAAGTATTTTGCGCCGCATCCGGATTTGGGGCAGTCGCCTTATCAGAAGGAGCAGCAGACGATTGGGTTCTCGCTTGGAAACGACCTTGATCTCAAGTACCTGAAGGTGGTGGGGCACAAGGCGGATACTACGAAGGGAGATACGGCAAAGGCTGTCGAAGACCAGTATGGCAACCGCAGGCTTCTTACGACGCGCCACAGCGTTTCGTACAACTTTGCGGCAGACTCGCTCAATTTTTCCGATATCAATTCATCCTTCGGATTCCAGATTTTGCCGGATTACCTGTTCACCATCACGACGCGCCACAGCTTCTATCACAAGTATTCCATGGAACCGACGAAGGTGCAGGTGCCGGAGCTCACCTACTGGGGCTACGAGCTGAGCCGCAGCTTCAACTGGAGCGGAACGCTCAATGCGGGGCTCCCGTCCCAGATGGGCAAGTACGAGATGCGCAAGTGGTCGCTGGGCCTCACGTATCGCTATTCGTTCTCCAGTACGCGCGTGGGCAAGGACCTCTTTCAAGACAACGTAAACCACTCGACATCGATTACCGCATCGTTCCAGCCGACGATAAATTGGGAAGTCTCCTACAGCACGCAATACGATTACAACGAGGGCAAGTTCGTGACGCACCGCTTCACGTTCAACAGGGCCCTCCATTGCTGGCAGCTGGATTTCACATGGACTCCGACGGGGCCTGCTGCGGGCTGGAGTTTCGCCATCTACGTGAGAGACCTGCCCGATATCAAACTCAATGCGGGAAGCACGGAATCGAGCAAGTAGGGGTTCACGACAAGGATATGGAAATGGAAAAGACAAGAATTGTTCTCGCAAGCGGTTCTCCCAGGCGGCGCGAAATCCTGACCCAGATAGGGGTGGATTTCCGGGTGGTCGTCTCCAACGAGGAAGAAAAGCCGACATCGAGCAACCCGCTGGATTTCCCGCGCGAAAATGCGGCGGCGAAGGCGCTTTCGGTCTCTAAAAAGGAGCCCGGGGAATACGTGCTCGGTTTCGACACCCTCGTTTTTCTGGACGGACGCCCCCTCGGGAAGCCGAAAAGCCCCGAAAACGCACTCGAAATGCTACAGGAACTGAACGGAAAATCTCACAAAGTTATTACGGGAGTTGCAATCGCAAAAGATTCGCAAGTCCTTGATACTCAACAAGAAGAAACAGAGGTCGTTTTCAGGAACTGCTCCTTACAGGAGCTAAAAGATTATGTAAATTCTAAAGACCCGATGGACAAGGCGGGGGCCTATGGTATCCAAACGCGTGGCGCCCGGCTTATCAGATCGATTTCTGGATGTTATTACAACGTGGTGGGCTTGCCTGTCGCCCTCACACTGGAAATGCTTACAAGGCAGAAGGTAAACGTATGAGTATGAGCCCTATAGAAGACAAACGCCCTGATGAACGCCTGGGATCCTACCTTGCGCGTGCGCGTGAAGCGAAGGGCCTTTCCGTAGAGGAACTCGCCACTGTGACGAAGCTCACAGTGAAGAACATTACCCTCATCGAAAGCGGCGACTGGAAGGCATTCCCGGTCGAGGCCTACCTGAGGGGCTACCTGCATTCGATTTGCGTAAAGCTGAATCTGGATTCCAAGAGGGTCCTGGATTACTACTCCGGCGAAACTGGCGCCAAGTTTTCGAGTCTCCTTTCTCCGTCCCCGGCTAAGCCCGCGAAACCCGCAGCCCCGGTCGACGAAGAGCACAAGCCTCACAGCAAGGCCGTTCCGGTGGTGGTGGTCCTGCTCGGACTGGCATTTGTGGTCGGCACTCATTTCATGAAGAAGATGGACGAAGGGACGACTCCTCCCGAGATGAACGAATCCGCTGCGGAAATGGTGGTGGAACCTCCTGCACCGTCGGAAATGCCCTCGGAAATGCCTGAAGGCGCCGAGGCTATCGCCCCGGATTCTTCCTCGGTGGATTCTGCGGCCGTCGATTCCTCCAGCCTGAAGGTGACGCAGGAAGTCGTGGACGAGGCTGTCAAGAAATCGGACCTTCCCGCATCTGCGACAATCTTTATCTCTTCGACGTCTGGCAAGGATGCTCCCGCCGAGAAGACGAACAAGACTCGCATCGAGCTTGTCGCTTCGGGCGAAATGCGTTCTTGGATTGGCCTCAAGCGTCACGAGGAAGACAACGCTTTCCTGAAAGAAGCGAACCTTGCGGAAAAGGGAACGCGACTGATTTACGAATCGGAAGACACGCTGTTTGTTGTCGTGGGCGAACCCCGTGCTATTTCGAAGATGCTTTTGAACGGGAAGGAATCTCCGCTTCCCGAAATGAAGTTTGGCCGCGTGGCGCGCTTCCGCGTGTTCGGCGGCGAAATTGTTAAGACGAAGGGAGGCCGCTAATGCGTACTGCGAACATCAAGAGAAAGACCGGCGAAACCGATATCGAACTCTCGCTGAACCTGGACGAGGCTTCCCGCGGGGTCGTCAATTCCGGCAACGCGTTTCTCGACCACATGCTCGACCTGTTCCAGGTGCATGGCGGCTTTACGCTCAACCTCACCTGCAAGGGCGATACCGCTGTCGATATGCATCACAGCATGGAAGACATCGCGATTGTGCTCGGTCAGGCGATTGTGGAATGCCTTGGAGACAAGAAGGGAATCGAACGCTACGGCTTTTACTTTGTTCCGATGGACGAGGCCCTGAGCCGCGTGTGCATTGATTTCAGCAACCGCATCGGATTCGTGTGGAACGTGAAACTTCCGGCCGCGGTGGCGGGCGGAATCGATGCCTCGATGTTCGAGCACTTCTTCAAGAGCCTGTGCGAGAATGCCCGCATGAACCTGCACGTGGAGCTCTTCTACGGAAACGACAACCACCACTGCCTCGAAAGCATCTTCAAGGCTTTCGCGCGTGCAGTTGCGATGGCCGTTGCTCCGAGCCGCAATGTGAAGGGAATCCCCAGCAGCAAGGGCGTGCTGTAGAATTTGAGATTGCCGGGAGGGTCTTAGGGAGGGGGTTACCCTCCCTAGTCTTATATCCTAGGGACCTTGACTTTATCCCCGGCGTTCAGCTTTTCGAGGTTGAGGCCGGGGTTTATTGTTTGCAGCGCGGACTGCACAAAAAAGCGGGGGAGCGTGAGCGAACCTGCACCGTAGGTCCGCTTGAGGAATGTGGTCAAATCCTCGTCGTTTGCGACTACGATCTTGTAGAGCTTCGCGTTGTTGGGGTCGGACTGTAGCGCGTTCATCGCCTTCACGAACCTGTCGCCGAAAGCCTCCGCCTTTTTGCCGGAAATATCTTCGCTTCGGCCCTGCGGGGCTGCCCTGCCCGATTCGTGCGCCTGCTTTTCGGCGGCGATTCTTTTGAGCATTTCTGCGGTGCCGGGCTGCTTTGGCCCGTCTTTTTTCCCGGTTACGGAACTCGGCAGTTTAAATACGGGCGCGCTCTTGGAATTGAGCGAGAGGTTCACGTCCTTTTTCTCGTTTGCGGATTTCTTGACAGGTTCAAGTGCGAGGATGGAGTCTAGCG
The DNA here is from genome assembly GCF_002374005.1 of Fibrobacter sp. UBA3629. Classification (NCBI taxonomy): domain Bacteria; kingdom Pseudomonadati; phylum Fibrobacterota; class Fibrobacteria; order Fibrobacterales; family Fibrobacteraceae; genus Fibrobacter; species Fibrobacter sp. UBA3629. The sequence goes on from NZ_DFLC01000014.1 coordinate 110,560, forward strand.
AGTTTACGTAGATGCTGTCGGGCCACTCGATGAGGGGCATCTTTTGGTCTATCTTGATGACGGTGGCCTTGGGGGGCTCGCTTTTGCATGCGGAGAGGGAGAGGGCGATAATGGAGGCAGGAATCGCTAAAAGCAGTCTGTAGCGGGTGTTCATGTCCACAAAGATACTATTTCCCTTGCCAAAAGGCCGAAAATCTTCTAAATTTAGGCTCTCAAAATCAACTACTTCAATAGGAAGTTTAAAATGAAAGAAGGTATCCACCCTAACTATCAACCGGTCGTGTTCGTCGATGCGAATACGGGTAAAGAATACATCACCCGCTCCACGAAGTCTTCCGCCGAAAAGAAGACTATCGATGGTGTTGAATATAGCGTAATTTCTCTGGAAATTACGGCTGATACCCATCCGTTCTGGACGGGCAAGCAGCATCGCGTGGATACGGCTGGCCGTATCGACCGCTTCAACAAGCGTTTCGCTGGCAACATCACGGGCGCAAAGCGCAAGACCCGCAAGGCTGTGCCCGCCAAGGCCGAAGAAGAAGCTTAATTTTAGGCGATTCTCGATGCCCTCCACGCTGCGGGGGGCATTTTTTTTTAAATTCAAATCGGTTTTTAACACAAGGAAAAAAAGATGAAGAAACAACTTATCTCTGCATGTGCCTTCGCTCTCGTTGCCATGGCAATGACTGGTTGCGAAAAGACCGGCACGATCGAAGGTGTCGTTCTCGATCCGTTCACCGAACAGCCTGTTCCGATGCCGACGGTGTGGATGGACTCCACCATCTATACGACGACCAAGGAAAAGTACCCGTTCAAGGAAGACCTCCAGAAGGGTGAATTCAAGTTCCAGAAGGTTCCTGTTGGCAGCTACCGCATTCTCGCCGGCCGTTCCAAGTATATCAAGAGCCGTAACCCGATTGAAACATCCGAAGCCAATCCCAACCTGCAGCTCAAGCTCTACATCTACAGCGACCAGGTGAACCCGGGCCTCTACAAGACGGGTGAAAAGGCTCCGACCAAGATCAACAACGAATGGGTGCTCTTCTCTACCCAGTGCACCGAATCCATCGCCGGCTACCGCCTCGAAATGCCGCAGGCTACCGATGGCGCCAAGATGCCGCCTGCCCCGAAGAAGGAAGACAAGAAGGGTAAGAAGGGCAAGAAGGCCAAGAAGGCTGCCGCTCCCGCTGCAGCTGCGGCTTCCAAGATGCTCGCTCTTCCGGCTCCGCTCGTTGTCGGAAACCAGATCAACGTCCTCTTCGTGAACGCGAACTCCGTTTCTTCTCCGCTCGTCGCGAAGACCTTCGCTGCGGTTGAAGAAAATGTCTCTGCCCACAAGGACTGCAAGGGCTTCGACGCAAACGACAAGAAGGGCATCTTCGTAGACAAGAGCAAGTCCACGGATCTCCAGGTGACCTACGTTGCCGAAAACCTCTTCCGCATCACGGGCACGCTCCCGCAGGGCAAGCAGATCATCCAGCTTTCCCAGGACGGCAAGACGGTCCAGACCTACTACTTCGAGGTGAAGTAATCGGTTAACGTTTTTACAAAGCCTTAAACGTTAAAAGACGGCGCCTGCAAAGGTGCCGTCTTTTTTTTTGTGCGCGAATTGTCTTCGCCACTCTAAGTTGGAATAAATTCACTTGATATATGTTTTTGTAAAAACAGGAACGAGAATTTTGTTGCGGGATGCCTGTGGAAAGCCTTATTTTTCGGGATTTCCGCGATGGAACCTGAGTTTACATTTCTTATGTTGAAAATTTGTTTACCCGTTCGGGAGCATCCGTTCCGATTTTTCTTTATAGTTTAAAATCAGAGAAGAACAATTTGTCTTGAATCTGAGTGAAGGAACGGATTCGGGAATGGTGTTTTGGATAAAGTAATTCCTTCGGTGTATGTAGTCTAAACATCCTGACATTGTTAGTTTGTGTGAAAGGCTTGGCGGACAAGCCCTTTCCCCGGTATTGCTTTTTGCAAAGAAAAAAGCCTTGACCACAAGGCGATAGCCCACTTTTTACCCCCATAAACATCAACCATCAATTCCCTCGAAAGAGGGGGAGGATAAAATCATGAAACCGATCAAAAAACCACCAAAAGAAAAAGAAACTGATGAACTCGTGGTAGCGCTCATGCCCGATTCCGACGAGAAACTGAGGAACATTACAGGAGTTTCTCTGCTCGTTGCTCTCGCGCTGAGTTTCTGGGCCACGACATATGAGGTTGTTATCAACGATATGATGTTCGAGAAAACCTCCAGTTTGGAAATCGAAACAAAAATCGAAATCGCAGATAAGAAAGAAGAGAAAAAGCAGGAAAAGAAACAGGAGAAGAAGCCGGACAGGATGACAAAACGCGATACAAAATCCACGGGCGGGGGCAAGCCCAAGGGTGCCGGGAAACCGAACGTTCCCGAATCCAGGGGTGTGCTCAGGGAACTCGCTTCGATGACGAAGACCGCCACGGCATCGGCGTATACCCTGATGAACGACCAGAAATTCGCGAAGGATATCGATAAGATTCTCCGGAATGCGAACGTTCTGCGCAATTCGGGCAAGACGCAGATAGGCGAGAGGCGCGGCAAGGTGGACGGCGGCTTCAACGAAGGTGCCGCTTCGGGCGATGGCGGCGGGATTGATGGCGATCTCAGGAACCTCTTCGGGGCGCCCGGGGGCGGTTTCAATAACAAGGCCATGAAGGGAAATATGAAGACCCCTTCCGTGCGCGATATCGACATGGGATCCGGTGGCGGCTCGCGTTCCGCTGCCGATATCATGAAGGTCGTTCGCACACGTACACCCGGACTACGCCATATCTACAATAAGTACCTGAAGAAAAAACCGGGCTTGGAAGGCAAGGTGACGCTCAAGTTCACGATTGCCCCGGGCGGCGAGGTCATCAGCATTGCGGTTGTATCGTCTACCACGGGTCACGGCGAATTCGACAACGACATCAAGAATGCAGTCGGTCGCTGGACTTTCAGCAAGGTCAAGTCCGGAAACACCACGGTGACCATACCCTTCACGTTCACTGAATAAGTCAATAAAATCCTATAAATAATTCCATTCCGGTGGCCACACGGCTGCCGGAATTTCTTTTTTGCCTTGTGGATATCGAAAAAAAATATAGATTGTCTGAAACAAAAATTTCTGGTAGAGGTTAGGTTATGCTAAAAGCGAAACATGGATTTTCTTTTGTTGTTGCGGCTGTTTCCTTTTTGTTGCTTGTCGCCTGCGGCGATGACGACAGCGATTTTGCGACCCGCCCGTCGGAAGGTTCGTCCTCCAGCGTCACACCGCAGTCGAGCGATAGCGAGACAAGTGTGTCCACTGGAACAATGACAGACTCCCGCGACGGGCAGACTTACAAGACGATTACCATCGGCACTCAGACTTGGATGGCCCAGAACCTCAACTACGCATACACTGGTGTACCCTATAAAGTTTATAGCTATACCTCTGATTCCACCAGTTGGTGCTACGAAGACGGGGAAAGCAACTGCGCCAAGTACGGACGCTTTTACACTTGGGCTGCAGCGATGGACAGCGTGGGAACATGGTCTACGAACGGCAAGGGCTGCGGCTATAAGAAGACATGCTCTCCGACTTATCCTGTTCGCGGTGTTTGCCCAGAGGGCTGGCACTTGCCAACAATAGAGGAATTCGAAACTTTGTTCACTGCAGTCGGCGGTCAATCAACCGCAGGCAAGGTGCTCAAGTCCACATCCGGATGGAATAGTGGTGGCAATGGCTCGGATGCCTTCGCCTTCTCCGCGCTCCCTGCCGGCCACAGGGACTACTACGGGAATTACAACAGCGAGGGCGACTACGCGCACTTCTGGAGTTCTACAGAGAGCAATAGCGACGACGCGTACAGCATGTACTTGTTCTATAGCGTCGGCGATGCGTGCCTGGACCTCAACTACAAGGCCGACGGGTTATCTGTTCGTTGCCTCAAGGACTAGTAGTGAGGCGAGTGAAGCGGCCCCTTTTCAATTTTTTTTGAGCGGGTCCCTGTTCTTGCGTTTGTTTCTCCTTTTTGCTATATTCTCACGCGGAACAAAATGGAGAAATTGAAATGACCGATCCGCGTATTACGAAACTTGCAGAAAATCTGATTAACAACGCGCTTGCCCTGAAGGCGGGCGAGAACATCCTTATCGAAACGACCGACACGCCCGACGAAGTTTCTACCGAGCTCATCAAGGCTGTCGAGAAGGTGGGGGGCAACGCCTTCGTGCGCAACTCCAAGAGCCGCGTGCGCCGCCAGATGCTCCTTTCTGCAAGCGAAGCCCAGATGAAGGTCGAGGCCGAACTTGCCCTTGCCGAAATGAAGAAGATGCAGGCCTACATCGCCATCCGCGGGGCCGACAACTTCATGGAAAACTGCGACGTGAGCGACGAGAAAATGCTCATGTACCGCAAGATGACTAAGGAAACGCTCGACTACCGCGTGAACAAGACGCGTTGGTGCGTACTCCGCTGGCCGAACGCCTCCATGGCGCAGGGCGCGAAGATGAGTACCGAGGCGTTCGAGGACTTCTACTTCCAGGCGTGCCTCGCGGACTACCCGCGCATGGGCCGCGCCGCGCAGAATCTCGTGAACCTCATGAACAAGACGGACAAGGTGCGCCTCGTGGCAAACGGCACCGATATCACGTTCAGCATCAGGGATATCCCTGCGATTCCGTGCTGCGGCAACATGAACATCCCGGACGGCGAAGTTTATACCGCGCCCGTGCGCAACAGCATCAACGGCGTGATTCACTACAATACGCCCACGCTCTACGAGGGCAAGCAGTTCAGCAACATCCGCCTGGAATTCAAGGACGGGAAGATTGTGGACGCCACCTGCGAAACGGGCGATAATGCGCAGCTCAACGCCATTCTCGATACCGACGAGGGTGCACGCTATGTGGGCGAGTTCGCCATCGGTTTCAACCCGTTCGTGAACGCGCCGATGTGCGACATCCTCTTCGACGAGAAGATTGCTGGCAGCATCCACTTTACGCCGGGCATGTGCTACGAGGAAGCTCCGAACGGCAACAATTCCGCCATCCACTGGGACCTGGTGCTCATCATGCGCCCGGAATACGGTGGCGGTGAAATCTGGTTCGACGACAAGCTCATCCGCAAGGACGGCCTGTTCGTGATTGACGAACTCAAGTGCCTGAACCCGGACCAACTGGGAAAGTGACGCTTGGCGTCATCCTATGAAAAAAGCCGTCCTTTTGCGGGACGGTTTTTTGATGCTTGTAATAGAAGATCCCCGTTATGGTTGGTGCGCTTCGACAAGCTCAGCGACCTTGTGCCGAATCACGCGGGGATGACACTCGGGATTACACGCCCTTAGCGAGAATTTGGACTCCTTTGGAGTCCGATGCTCGGCGGCTCGGCAATGGGAATGCAAGCATTCCCGCTGCGCTCGCCTTTAGAGCATCTCACCAATCTGCACGGCGTTGAGGGCAGCGCCCTTGCGGATCTGGTCACCGGTGAGCCACAGTGTGTTGCTGTTGTCGTCGGCGAGGTCCTTGCGGATACGGCCAACGAACACGTTGTCCTTGCCTGCGCTTTCGAGCGGCATGGGGTAAACGTAGTTCTGCGGGTCGTCCTTGAGGGTCACGCCCGGGGCGTTCTTCAAAGCGTTGCGGATTTCTTCGACAGAAACCGGACGCTCGGTCTCGAACCACACGGATTCGGAGTGGGAACGCAGCGAGCTCACGCGCACGCAGGTAGCGCTCGTACGCACGTCGGAGTGCATAATCTTACGCGTTTCGTTGAACATCTTCATTT